>DATFDP010000032.1:0-3676 GCA_035252015.1 Terriglobales bacterium | reverse complement strand
GCGCAATTATTCCGTGCTGGCGGAAGTCAACACGCGTCCGCGGACCACGTACCTTGCCGCGGTGAACAACCCAAATCCCGAACTTGAGAAGGCATAGTCGATGGCCACAAGGATTGACGAAGAGATAGATGTAATACCGCCGAAAGGCGTAAGACCGCCAATCATCGGTCCGGGGCAGACGCTGGGCACGGTAGCCGATCGCATTGGCGGCATTGTGCTCACCAAGCACACGCCGATTTTCTGGCTGATGATTGTGGCTCTGGCGGTGGCTCTGTTCGGCATGCTGAACACCGCAATCGCTTATCTACTCGGTCGAGGCGTGGGGATTTGGGGCGTCAACATCCCGGTCGGCTGGGGATTCGCCATCGTCAACTTTGTGTGGTGGATCGGTATCGGCCATGCCGGCACGCTGATCTCGGCCATCTTGTTGCTCTTCAAACAGGGCTGGCGCACTTCCATCAACCGCTTTGCTGAAGCCATGACGATTTTCGCCGTCATGCAGGCCGGCCTATTCCCGTTGCTGCATACCGGCAGGCCCTGGCTGGCGGCTTACTGGCTGTTCCCGATCCCGCTGACGATGGGAGTCTGGCCGCAGTTCCGCAGCCCGCTTATCTGGGACGTGTTCGCGGTTTCCACGTACTTCACGGTTTCGTTCCTCTTCTGGGGCATCGGATTGATCCCCGACTTTGCCAGCCTGCGCGATTCAGCGAAAACCCTGTTTGTGCGCCGGATCTACGGCATCCTTGCCATGGGTTGGCGCGGCTCGGCGAAACACTGGAACCGCTATGAGAGCGCTTACATGCTGCTGGCCGGATTGGCCACGCCGCTGGTGCTCTCAGTCCACTCTGTGGTGAGCCTGGACTTCGCGGTGGCGGTGGTTCCGGGCTGGCATACCACGTTCTTCCCGCCGTACTTCGTGGCCGGCGCCATCTTTTCAGGATTCGCGATGGTGCTGATGCTGGCCATTCCATTCCGTTATCTCTATGGGATGCAGGACTTCATCACGCTGCGGCACCTCCAGAACTGCGCCAAGCTGATGCTGGCGACAGGCCTGATCGTGGCCTACTCCTACAGCATGGAGATGTTCATCGGCTGGTACAGCAATGACAAGTTTGAGCTCGGCCTGGTGCATAACCGGCTGCACGGACCGTATTCGCATTACTACTTCGTGCTGATCTTCTGCAACATCATTGCGCCGCAGTCGCTCTGGTTCAACAAAGTCCGTTCCACGCCCTGGATATTGTTCCTTGTATCCACGATCGTGCAGACGGGAATGTGGCTGGAGCGTTTCGTGATTGTGGTGCTCAGCCTGAACCGCGACTTCCTGCCCAGCTCGTGGGGAATGTACTGGTGGACCAAGTGGGACATCATGACCCTGGTTGGCACCATGGGCTTCTTTGTGTTGCTGTTCTTCCTGTTTATCAGATTTATGCCTGCGATTTCGATCTCTGAACTTCGCGCGCTGCTGCCGCAATCGAAGGTGAAGGAATAGTTATGACGGCCGAACCGATTTACGGACTGATGGCGGAATTCGATAACCCCACCGACCTGGTGCATGCTTCCAAGGCCGCGTTTGAAGAGGGCTATCGGAAAATGGACACGTATACGCCATTTCCTATTGAAGAAGCTGCCGAGGCGGTAGGAGCGCACCATAACCGCGTGCCTCTGGTCTGCCTGATCGGCGCTTTGCTGGGGATGATCGGAGGGTATTCGCTTGAGTACTGGGTTTCCGTCATCAATTACCCCATCAATGTTGGCGGCAAGCCCTTTCATGCCTGGCCGGCGTTCATTCCAGTCACATTTGAATGCGCGGTGCTCGGAGCCTCACTGGCTACGGTATTCGGCATGCTGGCGCTGAACGGCCTGCCCCAGCCGTATCATCCGGTGTTCAACGTGCCCAGCTTCACCGGCGCGACGCGTGATCGTTTTTATCTCTGTATCGAATCCCAGGACCCGAGGTTCAGTATCAGCGACACGCGAAAATTTCTTGAAAGCTATCATCCTCTACAGGTTTCGGAGGTGCCGTATTAAGGCCCCGGCACAAGCACGAGCGGTATTGCTGATCATGGCGACGGCATGGCTCCTTTCCGGCTGCCGCCAGGACATGCATAACCAGCCCAAGTTCATTCCGCTGCGCTCCAGCGAATTCTTTCCTGACCATCGTTCCGCGCGCTTTCCGGTGGATGGAACCATACCGCGGATGGATGACGCCGCGCTGGACCGTGAACAACTCGACCCCAACAGCTACTACCTTACGGGGAAGCACGGACCGGCATTCGGCAATGATCTTCCGGCGGAAATCAAATTGGACGCCAATCTCCTGAAACGCGGGCAGGAGCGCTACAACATCTATTGTGTGCCATGCCACTCGCGCGTGGGCGATGGCAACGGCATGATCGTGCAGCGCGGATTCAAGCATCCGCCCACCTTCCATCAGGCACGTTTGAGGAACGCTCCCATCGGACATTTCTATGACGTGATCAGCCACGGCTTCGGGGCGATGCCTGACTATGCCGCGCAGATCCATCCGGCTGACCGCTGGGCCATTGCCGTTTATGTACGCGCGCTGCAACTCAGCCAAAATGCGACGGAAGCCGACGTGCCTCCGCAGGACCGGGACCAGTTGAACAAGCCTACTCCGCCCATTGAAATTCCTGATACGTCTTATGTCAGCCCAACGGCTATGCAGCCCAACGCTCCTGTGGCCGCTCCCACGCCGGTGAAAGGAGGCGTGAAGTGAGCACACATGCGCTGCGAATTACTCCTCAGGACTACGCGCCGCCTCCGGTCATCAACCGCTGGGCCAGTATCTCCATCATTCCCGGTGTGGTCGCCGCTGTGGCGCTGGTGATCTGCGCTTTTGTTTTCCAGCACGGCTGGACTTTGTTTCTGCGCGCCTGGCTGTACTCCTACCTGTTCTGGTTGGGCATGACGCTGGGCAGCCTGGTCCTGCTCATGCTCCAGTACACCAGCGGCGGAAATTGGGGCCGAGTCGGGCGGCGCTTCTGGGAGGCAGCCGCCGGCCTGCTGCCAATGATGTTCCTATGCTGGCTGCCGCTTGCCATTGGGATGAAGCAGCTTTATCCCTGGGCCAACATGGGGCATGACGAAGCCGTTAAGGAACTGGGACAGAAAGCTGTCATCTACCTGACGCCTTTTGGCTTCTGGCTGCGCGGCATCATCTATTTCATCGGCTGGTACGCCCTCTACTGGTTCCTGCGGCGCTGGTCCGAGCGCGAAGAAGCAGGACTGACTACGCCGGCCCAATTTGTGAAGGTCCAGAACGTGAGCGGCGCGGGAATTGTCTTCTTTGCTCTGACCATCACCTTTGGCTCCATTGACTGGGCCATGTCACTCGACCCGAAATGGTTCTCCACCGTGTGGGGCATGATCTTTATGGTGGGCGAGGTGCTCACCGCCTTGTGCTTCACTGTCTGGCTCCTGGTAAAGCTGGCGCCCATTGAGCCCGTCTCGCGCATGTTCAAGCTTGACTACTTGCACGATTTCGGGAAACTGACGTTTGCTTTCGTTGTGTTGTGGGCTTATGTCTCGTTTTCACAGTGGCTGATCATCTGGTCAGGCAATCTGCTGGTGGAAATCCGCTGGTACCTGGTGCGATTGTACGGAGGATGGCAGTTCTTTGGAGCGGCCCTGATCTTTGTCCACTTTCTGTTCC
>DATFDP010000031.1:0-61000 GCA_035252015.1 Terriglobales bacterium | reverse complement strand
CCTGCCCAAAATGAAAACAGTGGAGGCGGGCGCGGAATACGCCTTCGCGCGCATGGGGGGCGACTTCTACGATTTTGTGGAACTGGGCTCATCGCGGCTGGCCTTTGCCCTGTTCGACTTCGCGGGCAAACGCGACGAGGCCATGGAAATCGCGGCCGCGGTACAGGACGTTTTCCGCGCCCAGGTGCCGCAGCTTTTTGCCGCCGACCACGGCAACGACAATGAGGCGCTGGCCGAGCTGGCCCTGCTGGTGAACCGCGCTGTTTTGTCGGCCGCAGGCGGGGTGCATCACTCGCCCGCGTTCATCGGCTGCCTCAATGAACTGGTGGGCACCGTGACCTACTGCAATGCGGGACACACGCCCGGCCTGCTGCGGCACAATTCCGAGGTGGATACTCTTGCTGCCAACGCCCTGCCCCTGGGCCTCTTCTCTCATGCCACCTACGAGCCCCACGTCAAGGTGCTGCAGGCGGGCGCGTCCTTGCTGCTGGTTTCGCGCGGGCTGGTGGAGAGCAAGTTCCGCAACGAGGAGTTCGGACTGGAGCGGCTGAGCCAGGCGATGCTGGGCATGGCGCCCACCGACGCTCCCGCCCTGTGCCGCCGGGTGCTGGACTGCGTCGAGGAGTTTACCCACGCACCGCTGCTGCACAACGACGTGACTGCCATCGCCCTGGTTCGAAAATAATGAAGTGGGAATCTCTCTACCTGGTGCTGATTCTTGGCCTGGTCCTGGCTCCGGCAAACAATCGGCTTTACCCTTCCGCCAACGGCAATGACCTCTACCCTTGCTGGTATGGCACCCACGTTTTGTTCCATGGAGGTGATTCGTATGGCCGGCAGGTTACAGAGGAAAGCGAGCGCCTCAACTACGGACACGTTCTCTTGGCCAAGCTGCGCAGCTCGGGAGTCGCTGAGGGCGTATCATGCGGTGGGTGGATTGTTGTACAGCACGCCGCTGCGCTCGCTCACGGTCTTTCTGCTGCTGGCGTATCCGTTTGCGTTCTATATAACTCAGGTGGCTTGGGCCACAAGTTACCGGCATCCAATTGAACCCTTCCTCCTATTGAGCGCAGCGTCTTATTTGACCCGGTTCGGCCTCAGGCCGACCCGGGCTTTGTGGCGCCGCAGTCGCACTATATAAGTACTCGCCCTCTTCTGCCTCTAATTCCCAGATGTGCTCGCCCGAGTTGACGACGTGCCATATTCGCCAAACATCTCCTTTTCTTACCTGGCCGCTCTTAGGATCCGGCAGTTGTGATGTGGCGGAGCAGGCAGGCAGCACCAATTTCAATCTGTGATCGGCCCTTCGCCTCGTTCTACGGACGCGTCTTCGTTCGCACAAGCATGTGATTTCTCGGCAATTCGCAGTATCTCTGCGTCATTGCTTGCTACTCTTCTCCCGCACAAGCAACACGTAGAGATGACCAGGCGGTTTTCTTTCTTTGCGATGTGGATGAACGCGTTGGGCTGGTGAAGCACTGTCGCCTGCACCTTTCGGGCGAGATCCCAGATGTAGACTGGCCTGTTTAGCCGTCCTCGCCGGGTATACCTGCAGCTCCGCAACTATGCCGATCGAACAGCGCCTTCATCTCGCGTTCCGCTTCATCCTCGACGCGTTGATAGGAGTGGAACATCGTATTGCATCGCTCGCAACTCGCGAGCGCGATCGGAGTCAGCTTAACGATCTTGAATTTCCGTTCTTGCATTCTCGGCGAAAATCGAATCTCACGCCGACGCTGCCTTGTGGAGCAGCTCGGCGACCGCGAAGACCAAACGTTCAGGGCCATCGAGATTGTGAATAAACTCCATCGCGGCCTGGACTTCAGGAGGCTGGGTCTCTGAGTACATGCACAGCACCTTCGCTCCCGCATGACGAGCCGCGGTTGCGATCATGTTCTTCTCGGCCTCACTAAACTTGTGGCCAATGATGACCATTTCGAAGGCACCGCTGTACGCTGCATCCACTGCTTCATCAACGCCGATGGCCACAATCACCCCTGTAACCGGCGCGTCGCAGTACTGCGTTGCGGGTAAGCAATGGGCCAGCGATAAAACAGGCGCTGAGAACATCACTTTGGTCGGGACATTGACAGCTCAACTCACCCGAGCTGCAACAGGTTACGCCAGAGAGGAGGCGTGTACAAGCTTGAGAATAAACGGGTTATTTCTTATGCGCTATCGCAAGATATCAGGTGGTATCACGCGACCTCATCAAGACTTTCTTTCCCTTTGTGAGCTCGGCGGCTTACCTGTCGGAATCGGCAGCCGCGCGACCGGCGCGGTGCAGAAGGTCGTGAACACAGCGGGTGCAGCAACCGGGTACCGGGTGATGCGTACTAGGTACTGACAACTGGTTTTTCACTGCGGCTTTTGCGGCTGTTGCTGCTGTTTCTTCCCCCCAAAAACTTGATTAAGGATGTCGCCCAGAGGATTGGCTTTAGGCTGTTGCGGCTGATTCTGCGCTTGCCCCTGCTGCGGCTGAGCCGGCTTCTGCCCTGAATTTGCCGGTTGTTGTTGCTGTTGTTGCTGCTGTTGCTGCTGCCCGCCTAGACCACCCAGAATATTTCCCAGGTTTGGTTTCTGGCCGCTCTTTCCGCCGAGTAAGGCCCCGACCGCCTGCCCCAGAGCCGGATTGGCGGTAGTAGGTAGGGCACGCTGCAGCTTCATTTGCGCCACCTTCTGCACGTCGGGCGCGACGATGGGGTGCTGGAAGGTTCCCGTCACCAGCACCGGAATCACCAGCTCGCCGTTCTGGTTAGCTAGTGCGGTATTCATAAAGCCGCCGATGTTAGTCCCGCCTACCTTGTTGGAGAACCACTTCGACATCACCGCCGTGAGATGTAGGTTCAAGGCGTTGTTGACCAGGTTCACGGCTCCGGTAGCGCCCAGGCTGCCACCTTCGAGCTGTGCTTGCAGATTATTGGTCTCGGCCAGGCCATTACGGACGTTAAACGTGCCGGTAAGCTTTAAGAGATTGGTGACCGGCTGCGAGCTGGCGGGCGTGCCGCTCAAAAATTTCCCCACATTGCCGAGTTCGTGCAGCAGGTCAATGCCCACGATGCGACCCTTGGTCAAATCGATATTGACTGTGCCATTCAAGGTGCGCGCCATGTCAGTGGAAGAAGCGGCAGCGAAGCCCATGTTGGTGTTGGTGGCGAGCAGGCCGTAAAGCGTCTGCTTGATAGAAGTGACCGAGGAGACCAGCTTGTTGGCGTCCACGTTGGCGAGCTTGCTTTGTACCTGGACGCCCATGGGAGTTTGGCGCGCATCGAGCACAATGGCACCGGTCTCCTGCCCGCCATAAACTTGCGCGGTCAGCGGTGAGAGGGTGATCACGCCACGATTGAGCTTCACGTTGGAGCGCACGTTGTTGAGCACGAGCTGGTCGTAAAGCACGGTGCCCACCATCAGCGTGCCTGTGCCGGTCATGCGGGTCAGGATAGAAGGTTGCGGCGGCGCAGCGGCTTCGGCACTGGGCACAACCTTCCAAGCGGCTCGTTTTTGCGGGTCGGGCCGGGCAGCCGTGATCTGCTGCAACTGCACCACGTCAATTTTGGGCGACATAACATCGAACTGCACCTGCGGAGCGGCGAAGTCGCGCATGGTCAGGTTCCCGGTAGCGCTGCTTTGGCCCAGCGACGCCACCAGCTTGTCCACGGCCATGGAATTCTCCGTGAAGCGCAGGTCGGCGCTGCGCACATTCACCGGCTGCGTGAGGGTGGGCATTTTCAGCGAGGCGTTAGCCACCTGGCCAGTCCCGCTGAACTTCATGGCGGAAGCATTTTTCAGCGGTCCGGAAGCATGCACGTTCAGGCTGAGAGTGCCGCTGCCGCTCATGCCCTCCAGGGAAGTGGCGCCGTATGCTTTGCCGATATTGATCAGGTCGCCGATTTGCGCGTTCGCGGTGCGTACGGTGGCGCTGATACCGGGCGCGGCGCCCGTGTAGCTGGTAAGAGTGAACTGCGTGCTCAGTTTGGTGCCTGCAGTGGAGGCAGTGAATTCGTTGGAACTGACCTGCGTGGGCGTCATGCTCAGATCCAGAGCGGGAACAGCCACCGCCTGGGGAAGCCCCTTGCCGCTGATGTTCAGGTTGCGCGCGGAAATGGATCCGTTGAGCGCCGGGCTGCTGGTGGTGCCTTGCGCGTGCACATCGGCATTGAGGCGCCCGCTGATGTTCATGCCGGGCGCGAAGGCCACGCCCATTGCCGAGGCCAGCCGCCCGACTTCATCCAGGGAAACATCAGAAGCCTTGAGTTGCACGTTGACCTCAGCCGGCGTGGGTTTCAGGTTCATACTGCCGGTAACGGAGAGCGGGGTTGAACCAAGCTGCAGCGCGCCCTTGCTGATGTTCAGCAGATCAGTGTTCAAATCGTCGCTGAGGTCGTAGTCGGCGGTAATCGGATAGCCCAGCTTCACCCCGTGAATGACCGGGTCCTGCAGCTTGACCTTTCCCTGGGAACTGAGACTGCCGGCCTGGTTCCGAATTTTCATGTCGCCGGAGATGGTGGCATCGGTGCCTGCGAGAGCGGGCGAGTTCAGGAACTTCTGGGCGGCGGAGAGCGCCACCTCCTGCAGCTTGAGCGAGCCGTAAAAGGGCGTAGCCATCATATTGGAGCTGTTGAGTGGACCGCCGGTGCCATCCAGGCTGACTTCCTGCGTGCCCGCGCCCGGCAGATGAAGGGTTGCAGAAATGGAAAATGGCTTGCCGGGAGCGAAATTGCTCAGGCTGACATCAATGTGGTCATAGACCGCGCGCGGCTGGCGCTTCTGGCGGTCGGTAATGGCGATCTGGCCGTCGCTGATTTTAAGGTTGTTCAGCGCGAAGCCTTCGGCGCTCGGCTGCGAACCCGAGGTCCCAGGCCGGGGAGCAGGTTTCTTCTGCGGCTGAGGAGCGGCTCCGGGGGCCGACACTCCGATGGTGGAAAAGTTCCACACGCCCTGCGCATTGCGCACCAGCTCAATGTGTGGACGCTGTAGCGTTAGGGACCGAACCTCTACCTTCTTGCTGAGCAGCGGCAGTAGCGCGATGGAAACGTCCAGCTCCTGCACCTGAGCAAAAGCGCCGGTGGAGAAATGCGGATCGTCGCTTACGCTGACATTGTCTACCCGCACCCGTGGAGGCAACAGGCCCAAGTGCAGTTCCCCCAGCGTAACCTGACGGCCTAGCTTTTGCTGCAGCTCGCTCTGGATTTGCGGCCGGTACTGATTGACGTCGAGGAACAGCGGGGCAACCAGCAGGATGCCGACGATGACAGCAACAATGATGCCGATAATGATGGCGGCTTTGCGCATAGCACACCTTCCTCCCGCCAGGCCAGCTTCTTTGCCCGATCAGCAGCTCTGCCTATGGGAAATGGTACTCCTCAATTCGACGGGCAGGGCTGGCCTTGCGGTTGCACTGGCGGGGAAACAGTGTGAGCAGACACCGGCCCTCGGCTCATAGGAGGAGGGGAAGAGGTACGGCTCTTCGTTGACGCTGGGTTTTTGCGGCTGTTACACTAATTTTCAGCCTCCCGGCACAGCGCCCCTAGAAGGAACCTCGTGCGAGCAGAAGTCCGGCATCAGCTTAAACAAGACAGATTCGCAGTCGCCACCGCAGAAACCGTTTCCTGGGCGGTGGAACACCGCAAGCTCCTGACGACCGTCGGCATCATTGCCGGTGTGGTGGTGGCGGTTGTGCTGGCCGGCTACTACTACCTGCAGCAGCAGAATCAGGCCGCCAGCCTGGCCATGGCCGCTGCCTTCCGCACCTATGACTCGCCTATTGTGCCCGCCGGCACGCCCCCACAGCCGGGCACGCCCGTGATGTTCAACTCGGCGGTCCAGCGGGCCAAAGCTGCCCAGCCGCTGTTCCAGAAAGTTGTGCAGAGCTACTCTCATACCCGAAACGGGGAAATTGCGCGATACTTTGTGGCTCTCACTGACTTGGATCTGGGCAACTCCGCGGCCGCGGAAAAACAGCTGCACGATCTCTCCACCGGTCATAACCAGGATCTGGCTTCGCTGGCCAAATTTGCCCTGGCGAACCAGTACCGGAACAGCGGGCGCGACGCTCAAGCCGTTGAGCTCTACAAACAGTTAGCCGCCCACCCCACCAGCTCGGTGAGCAAGGTTCAAGCTCAGCTTGGATTGGCGGAAGCGTACAGCGCCAAACAGCCGGACGAGGCGCGCAAGCTTTACCAGCAGATTCAGAAAGACAATCCTACCAGTCCGGCAGCTGAAATGGCGGCATCGCAGCTCAGCGGGCTGAAGTAGCGTCGAAGCCATCAGCACTCAGCAGTCAGCCGCTGTGTTCGTGCTGGTATTAGACACACCCTCGAAGGCCAAGTCGCAAGATTCGTATCAGGGCATGGCAGCGGCTGAAGCCGGCAAATTGTCGCCGCCTTATGCGGCACGACTGACGTCGTGCCCTGATACGAAACTAGGGTTCAACCACGCAGTTGCATTGGATATTAAGCCCATTTAGAACTGCCCAGTGAGAGAGCTTCCCACAACTGGCGCTGGTACCCGCTGGCCATAGACTTTCGTTCGTTGTCCCGGCCCGTCTACCCTCCTAACATTCCTACTCAGGCAATCTATTTTCCTTTGCGGACTGACACTTATGACTTGGCGGCTCAGGAATAACCTGTTTTTGGTGCTGCTTCTGACGGCTACTTTGGCTGGCTCGGCGCTGGCTACGGTGAATGCCAACATCCCTGCTGGAGCACGGCTGTCGGTGCGGGTCACCGAAAAGCTGAGCAGCGAAACCTCTCACGTTGGCGACCGCTTCCATGGCACCCTGGCCGCGCCCGTGGTGGTGAACGGTAGAACGCTGTTCCCCCAGGGCGCCGAAGTGACCGGGCAAGTCGCACACGTGAAGAGTTCCGGACGTCTGAGTAGCCCGGGCGAACTTACCCTGGTGCTGCGCACCGTGCGCTCCGGCGGCCGCACCTACAATGTTTCCGCCAATCCATTTGCGATCAAGGGCGAATCCCACACCAAGTCGAACGTCACCAAAATCGGCGCCACCACGGCCCTGGGCGCTATGTTGGGCGGCATTTTCGGCGGCGGCAAGGGAGCCGCCATCGGAGCGGCCAGTGGAGCAGCGGCGGGCACCGGCGTGGCGGCAGCCACCGGCAAGAAGCCGGCCGTGGTGGAGTCCGAAGCAGTGCTGGTTTGGACCGTAGGCGCACCCCCCGCGGCACCCCCGCAGGTTGCGCAACAACCGCGCCAGCCTGAGCAGGATGCCTATGCCGGGTACGAAGATCAGGGCCCGCCTCCCGACCAGGGACCTTACGTTGAGCGTCGCCCGCGCCGGCATGACGACGATGAAGATGACGACGATCAGGGCGAGGACCACGACCGCCGTGGCCACATCTATCGCGCCGACGATGGTTACGGCCGCGGACCGGAAGGTTTTTCTGACCGCGAGCGCGACGTCATCAGCGATTGCATGGCTGACAGTTATCGCGACCTGCCGCCAGGGCTAGCTAAGCGGGGAGGTGATCTCCCGCCCGGGCTGGAGCGCCAACTGCAGCGCAACGGAACCTTGCCTCCGGGCCTGCAGAAGCGAGTGCGGCTACTGCCGGAGCGGTGCGAAGAGCGTCTGCCCCGTTTGCCCGGCGGATGGGCGCGCGTGGTTCTGGGCGCGCGTATCATGCTGCTCGATCCTGACCAGCGCATCGTGGACATATTCTGGCTGCGCCTGGACTAACAGACCCCATCTAAATACTGAAACAAAACACATTCAATTGAGCGACAGCAACCGGTCAACCTGGTTGCTGTCGCTGTGAGCGACCCTTCCGGCCAAACACTTATCAGGAGAGCAGCCGCTCTCTCCACTGCGTTCCCGTTGACAATCCAGATGAGGAGAGTATCCTTTTCCTCTAGATAATCCAGAGGAGCGGACGGGGAGGCGTGGATGATCTGGTTGCGAATGGCTGCCGGCGCTTTACGCGCGCTGTTCCGCGGAAAGCGCGACGAAAGGGAGCTAGAAGACGAGCTAGGGAGCTACATCCAAGCCGCCACAGAAGAAAAGATGCGCGACGGCATGGGCCCCGAGGCAGCTTGGCGCGCGGCGCGAGCGGAAACCGGCAGCACGGCAGCCATCAGGGATTACGTTCGCGATGCCGGCTGGGAGAGTCTGCTGGAAGACCTCTGGCACGACTTGGGCTACGGCATCCGCCTGTTGCGCAACAATTTGGGGTTCACGCTGGTCGCGGTTCTCACTCTGGCGATGGGAATTGGCTTGAACGCGGCCGTGTTCTCCGCGGTTTATGCCGTCCTGATCAATTCTCTTCCGTATCCGCACCCGGACCGCCTGGTAATGGTGTGGGAGCGGGTGCACCTGCCGACTTACAACAGCGAGCGCAACGATCCCACTCCCGGGGATTTCGCAGACTGGAAGGGCGCAAGCACGGTTTTTCAAGACATGGCGGCCATTCGCTATCGCAGCTTCAGCCTGACTGGCGCCGGTGAGCCGCAGCAGGTCGAAGGGGAAGCTGTTTCCTCCAGCCTGTTTTCTGTTCTGCAGGTGAAACCCGAAATGGGCCGGACTTTTACCGCGGAAGAGGACCGGGTGGACGCCAATGTTGTGGTGATGGGCCATGAGTTATGGGCGAGCCGCTTCGGAAGCGATCCCGCCATCGTCGGCAAGGCCATTCTCCTGGACGACGAAGGCTACACGGTCATTGGCATCATGCCGCCGGGATTCCATTTTCCCGATCCCGATGACCGCCTGTGGGTGCCCATCAGCTTTTCCACGGCGGAGCTTGCCAATCGCGGCAGCCATTACTTGCGAATCGTGGGCCGCCTGCAACCTGGCGTCACACTGGCGCAAGCAGACGCACACCTGCAAGCCATTGCCGCACGCATGACCGCGCTCTACCCGCAGACCAACACCGGCGAAACCGTAAACCTGGTCAGCTTGCGCGACCAGGTGGTGGGCGCAGTACAGAAAACACTGCTGGTGCTACTGGGCGCCGTAGGCCTGGTGCTGCTGATCACGTGCGTGAACCTCGCCAACATGCTATTGGCGCGGGCTTCGGCGCGCCGCCGTGAAATGGCCATTCGAACTGCGCTAGGGGCAAGCCCAGCTCGCATCGCCCGGCAGGTTGTGACAGAAAGCGTGCTGTTGGCCGGCTTGGGTGGCACCCTGGGCTTGGTGCTGGCTGCTGAGGTGGCAGGTGGTCTGCGCCTCCTCAACCCGTCGTCAGTCCCGCGGGCTAATGAGATTGTCATCCAGTGGCCAGTGTTTCTATTTACCGCAATAGTTTCGCTGCTCACCGGAATCCTGTTCGGAATAGCGCCCGCGCTTGCATGCGCACGCAGCAACGTACAGGACGCCATGCGGCGGAGCCTGCGCGAACGCGGCAGCAACAGCCGACTATCGGCACGAAATTTGCTGGTCGTTGCGCAAACCGCGCTGGGCGTGATGGTGATTGTGGGCGCAGGACTGTTGCTGCGTAGCTTTATGCGGCTGCAGCAAACACCTTTGGGCTTTCAACCACAGCAACTGCTTACTCTGCGCGTAATTCCCCGTGGCGAAAAATATCAGCTCTCGCAACAGCGAACGGCATTTTACCAGCAGGTAATGGAACGGATTGAAGCGTTGCCGGGAGTAAGGTCGGCGGCCGCGGTCAGCTTTATACCTCTCACCTTTGCGGGAGGAAGCAAAGGCTTCACCGTTGAAGGCCGGGAAGCAGCGCAGCCGGGGCAATTGCCCATGGCAGACTATGATGTCGTAACTCCCGGGTACTTCCGTACTCTCCAAACGCCGCTGCTTGCGGGCCGCGATTTCACGTGGAGCGACACTCCACAATCGCAGGCGGCGATTTTGATCAACCAGTCCATGGCCCGACGTTATTGGGGCCATCAGGACCCCATCGGCCGGCGCATCAAGGAGTGCCGTGCGGAACAATCGTGCCCATGGCTCACCGTAATCGGAGTTGTGGGAGATATGCGGGAGTACGATGTGCCACATACTCCCCGTCCGACCGTCTATTTCCCCGCCACACAGTTTGCCAGCCCGCGGGGAGTGCTGCGGGACTGGGTTATCCGGACGTCAGGTGACCCGCTTAACGTGGCTCAATCCGTGCGCGAAGCGATCCGGTCGGTGGACGCCACCTTGCCGGTGTCTCGCGTGCAAACCATGGAGCAGGTGCGCTCGGCTTCCATGATGCCGCAGCAATTCAGCCTGGTGCTGTTTGGGAGCTTCGCCCTGTTGGCGCTGCTGCTGGCCGCAGTGGGCATTTATGGTGTCGTTTCCTACGCTGTCTCACGGAGCACGCATGAGATCGGCGTGCGCATGGCCTTGGGGGCCAACGCGCGCGCGGTCCTCGCCATGGTGTTGGGCAATGCGCTCCGCTTGGCCCTGGCTGGAATTGCCATTGGCGTGCTCGCCGCTTTGGGGGCGAGTCAAGTGATGAGCGCACTCCTGTTCGGAGTGAATGCAGCCGATCCGCTGACGTTCGGCGGGGTGGCGCTGCTGGTTGCCGCGGTAACGCTGGCAGCCAGCTACATTCCCGCTCGCCGCGCCGCCAGGGTGGATCCTCTAATGGCTTTGCGCTACGAGTAATTGTTGGCGTGAAGAGGATCCCATAGTATTTCGGCGGCATCGTCTTGCATGAGAGCCTCCGCTTGCAACACGTAACGGGGTGTGCCTCGCCGCCACATGACCACGAGTGACATTCAACTCCTCTACGAATACGATCGCTGGGCGAACGCCAGAGTCTTGCAAGCCGCCTCCGGCCTCAACTCTGAGCAGTTCACACGGAACCTCGGTGGCAGCTTTCCTTCTGTCCGCGACACGCTGGTGCACATCCTGAGTGGCGAGTGGGGCTGGCTTGAGTATTGGAAGGGATCATCCCACAACCCTGGATTTCTGCCGGAGCTGAAGGCGCGAATGGAGACACTTTTCCGTCCGGCGGCACTTCCTGACATTGCCACGTTGCGATCAAAATGGATGGAAGTTGAGGGTCAAATAGGTGAGTTCGTCAGCGGCCTGACTGACGAATCTTTGGAACGCGTGCTTTCGTTTCGGACTGGCAAGCTCAAACTGATGCACCTGATGCAGCATCTTGCGAACCACTCCACCTACCATCGTGGTCAAATCGCGGTGATGATGCGGCAGCTAGGCGCCGAGCCACTATCGACCGATTTCCACGTATTTCTGCTGGAACGCGGCCGCAACCCTGCGACTGGAACTTAAGGCTGTGTTATCCTCAGGTCCTCTCCGGCGTATCAAATCCCCTGAGACGGTCCCAATGCGATGCTCAAGAAGCGACTTCCTCACGGCCATTAAGGGTTGGCGCGACTCCACTTGCGCTGTTCACCTCCACACCGATGAAATCAGCGGCGCGTTTGTCGTAACGTTTCGTACAGCCTCCAATGACGGAGTACTGGAGTTTTCAGCGCATCCACTGCTTCAGCCACTTAGGGTTGACTTATCGAATGCAAATGAGTTCGAGTTTGTGCTGCCGGAACACGAAATAGAAGGAACTGATTCTGCACTAGTGAAACAGGTCGCGGATGAAATTGCATTGGCTCGTGTGGGAGGTAAACTCGTTTTCAGCATGACACGGCTGGTTGACCCGTTTGCGGGCAGGCTCGTCAACATTCCTTGCAATCCGAGGCCGAAGACCGACGCTGCGACTGCGGAGCCACCAGTCGAGCCTGAGGACCGTTAATGGGACTCCTCGCCTCGCACAGACGATAACTCGTAAGAAATCGCCATCCCATTAGCATTGCGTGTGGGAAAGAAAGTAGGGTGGGCCAAAGCCTGATGCTAACCGCTTCACCGCGCTCCAAATAGCTTCGCCCACTGCTCAGGAGAAGTAGGGGAATGGAGTGCGGGCTTCAAGTTGGCGAGCACGTGGTCCTTGGAGCCCATGCCGATGAGGGAGGTAGTCAGGCCGGGAGCCGAGCGCGAGAACTGGATGGCATTGCCAGCGTCGTCGACCATGCCCAGCCCTTGCCGGACAAAATCGGGGAGATTGCGAACCAGCTGCCCCTGGTGCAGGGTGGCGCTGCCAACCACCGCCAGCCCGGCGCGAGCTGCCATCTTGATTATCGACATTTTCTCCCCATCCAGCGACTGGTTGGCGCGGGCAAAGGCTTCGGTCATCCCCAGGTTGAAGGGCAGCTGCAGGAACCGGAAGTGGTGCTGCTCGCCGCCCACGGCCCGAGCCATTTCGAGCAAGCCAGCCAGGCTGATGTAATCCCGGTCTTCCTCCCGCCGGCGCAGGCCGTGCCAGGTGGCTACTCCGTAGTAGCGGATGTTTTCTCGCTTAACCTCGTCTTCCAGCATGGTGAAGGCGTTTTGCAGGCGCTCCTGGAACACCGGGCGCGCTACCTCGGCCGCTTCGGCCAGCTGCGATTCCGGGTTATGAATGTAGAAAACGTCAATGGTCTCCAGGCCCAGGTTGCGGCGGGAGCGCTCGATCTGGTCGGCCAGATAGCGGGGCGCCATGCAGTGGCTGCCTCCGGCGACTTCCCGGGGGTCAAGAATGCCGGTCTGCACGTATTCGCGCATGAAATAGCCGCGCATGTCGGCGGGCATCTCGCCGTCAAAGGCCAGGAAGCCGGCCTTAGTGCAGACCAGGACTTCGTCCCGGCGCAGCTCCCCGCTGGCCACTAGCTCAGCCAGCGCCGCCCCGATGTTCCGCTCCGAGCGCTGGTGGCGGTAGTTGATGGCGGTATCGAGTAGGTTGATGCCCGAGCCCAGGGCGGTAGCGATCGCCTGCTGGTATTGGGTGTCCATCTGGGCGGTCGCCTCTCCCAGGTAGGTGCCCAGGCCGATAGAAGAGAGCCATAACTCGCCCACACCCGGCACAGCCTGGGGACGGCGGAAGTGCCCTGCATCCCGTAACTTGGGAAAGCGGTCGCGATAGCGGGCCGTGCCTTCAGCCGTGGCGAATCCCGAAATCATCAGCCGAGTGTAACAGCCGACGCTTCCCAAGCTGGGCGATCGCACCATCCCCGAGGCAGAGCCCAGCCGGACACTGGCAATATAACTGCCGTGCCAACAGCAACTTAGCTCGACTAAGGCTGGTTTACCCGTTGCCATCCCCAGAGCGGGAACGGGATAATAACGGGTGCTATGGCGGAGCAGGTAGCCATCCCGACCACCCAGGATGAGGCAGCTATTCAGACGATGCCCCAGCCTGCCGCGCAGACCCAAGCGCAGGAAATTGTGCCGGCGCTGGTGCCGGTTCAGGGCTCAATTTTGGTGATGATCCTCTACGACGTGTGCGAGGAGATCCACCTGGAGGAGCTGCGGCGGATCGTGGGCGCGCGGCCGGTGGCCCCTACATTCAAGAGCGCCGCCCCTGCCTACGTACGTTTTGCCCGACCTCCCGTGGTGGAGCGGGTTGACCCTATCGTTCTCGCCCACGGTGAGCG
Source organism: Terriglobales bacterium (assembly GCA_035252015.1). Classification (GTDB taxonomy): domain Bacteria; phylum Acidobacteriota; class Terriglobia; order Terriglobales; family Acidobacteriaceae; genus JAICWP01. The sequence goes on along the minus strand of DATFDP010000031.1, from coordinate 47,620 downwards.
CCTGGAAGCCCAGATCAAGTATTACGACTACGGGGTGGTGAGCATCATCTTCGAGCTGCCCTTCGCCGGAGAGTGGCAAAGCCTGGTGCAGCTGGCCAGCAGTTGGATGTGGGACGGTGACTTCGACCGCCACGCCACCGCGATTGCCCAGCAGAAGCTGGAGCGCGCACGCTCCGCCCTGGTGAAGCCCTACCAGACGTGGCTGAGCGAGGATTACTTCATCTTTCAAGCGCGGCAGCTGGCGGGGAACCCCTCCGCCTCAGAGCTGCTGGCGCGCAACGGCGGGTCCATCGCGCAGATAGTCCGCGGCGAAACCGGCGCGATTTCCGACAACGAGCGTAACGAGGTGCTGCAGTCCAGCATTTCCTACTATCCCAATGACTTGGCGGTCATCGGTTGGAACGCGGCCTTCGTTTATGACACTGCCGCCGGGGCGGAGACCGCCACCGAGCTGCTCGAGTACGCCAACTCGCAGCTGCTGGAGTTCCGCCACTACGACGAGTTGCTCACTCGCGAGCTGGAAGGGGTGTACCGCTCGCTGGACCGCGGCACTCGCTTCTGGCGGCGTTGGCGCCTGGCCCGCGAGGCCACCCGCCTGCACACCGTGCTGCTGGATGTGACCGAACTCTCCGAGCGCGCCGACAACGCCATCAAGTTCCTTAGCGACATGTTTTCCGCCCGCCTCTACCGCCTGGCTGCGGCCAAGGTCGGCGTGATTGACTACAAGAACCTGGTCAACCAGAAGATCCGCACCGCCGAAGATCTTTACCGCTTCATGGTGGACCAGTTCCACCAGGCACGAGCTTTCGCCATTGAAGTGCTGGTGGTCATCATCCTGGTGGTGGAATTCTTCGCTCTGTTCTACAAACCCGGCTAGCAGCAGGGCTGCCCGCCCCGGCTGTCCGGGCCAGCGCACCTCGCCTCGAGAATCGGCCCGGGCCCGACTGCACAGGCGAGAGCGCCTGTGCCCACCTGAATCTCGCCGGTATAAACTCCTGCCATGCCTGACAGCGCGATTTCCCCTGTGCGCTGGCTATTTGGACCTGGATCGACAGGCCCGCAGGGCCACCTGGGGGCACGCTGGATTGTTCTGCGCGCGCTGGGGCTGATTTACTACTCCGCCTTCTTCTCGCTGCTGTTTCAGGTGACCGGCCTGATTGGGCCTAACGGCATTCTCCCGGCCAAAGATTATCTCCAGTACCTGGCCCAGCACCTGGGCACGGTGGAGCGCTATTGGTATGCGCCTACGGTGTTCTGGCTGAGCAGCAGCGATGTTTCGCTGAAACTCATGTGCTGGGTGGGAATGGCGGCGGCCGTGCTGCTCACCATCAATATCTGGCCGCGGGCCATGCTGCTGGTTTGTTTTATTTCCTATCTCTCGTTTGTTGCAGCGCTGCAGGATTTTTCCAGCTACCAGTCGGACGGCATGCTGCTGGAGGCGGGCTTCATCGCGTTATTCTTTGCTGCTCCTGGCCTCCGGCCCGGCCTGGGCCGAGACCACCCCCCTTCGCGTGCCTCTTTTTTTCTGCTGCAGTGGGAGTGGTTCCGCATTTACTTCGAATCGGGCTGCGTCAAGCTGCTTAGTGGCGACCCGCAATGGCGCCACTTCACTGCCATGGACCAGTACTACCAGAACGGGCCTTTGCCCACCTGGATCGGCTGGTATGTGCAGCACCTGCCCCACGGCTTTCATGCCTTTACCGTGGGCCTCACCTTCGCAGTGGAACTGGGAATCGTCTTCCTGATGTTCGTGCCTTGGCGGCGGCTGCGGGTCTTATGTTTCCTGATTGTGACGCCGTTTGAAATCGGCATCATCCTCACCGCCAACTATACCTTCCTCAATTACCTGGTGCTCAGCCTTGGATTCCTGCTGCTGGATGACCGCGCATTGAGTGCGGTGCGCATAAAAAAAGTGAGCACCTGGGTCAAAGCGAAACTCGCACTAGGCCTGCTGCCGACCGGAATTCAGGCGGAAGCCACCTCGGATGGGGAAGATGGATCGCCGCCTCGCTGGCGGCAACATGTGGCTGCCATCCGCCTGGCCATCAGTGCCGTGGCGCTCACCTGGATTTTCTATGTGACTACAGTGCTGCTGCTGTGGATGTTCTCCCCCCGCCTGCCCCTGCCCATTCAGCCGGTGGCCGCACTGGAGCCATTTCGCATCGCTAATCGGTATGGGCTGTTTGCGGTGATGACCCGCGCCCGCTACGAAATCGAGTTTCAGGGGTCCTACGACGGCAAAACCTGGGAGGCTTACCCGTTCCGCTACAAGCCCCAGGACTTGCACCAGCCGCCGGGCATCTATGCTCCCTACCAGCCGCGCTTCGACTGGAACCTGTGGTTCGCCTCACTAGACAACTGGCGCAACAACCCCTGGGTGGCGCACACGGAAGAACTGCTGCTGATCAATGATCCCGAGGTATTGACGCTGTTTGCGGGCAATCCCTTCGCCAACAAGGCGCCCACGCAGATGCGCGCTGTAGTGTGGCAGTACTGGTTCACCAATATGGCCACCAAGCGCCAGCAGGGATTATGGTGGCGCCGGCAGGACTTGGGCCTGTACGCGCCGGCTCTGGAACGGCAGCCCGACGGCAGCATCGGAGTGACCGCCATGCCGGGGACTCCTCCGCCGGCACCCTAAAGACTTTTTTCAGCACAGAGAAATGATGGAGCGATTGACCATTGATGATTGCAGATTGACGATTTAAAACCCTCCCGGGTCTAACTGCATCCGGGCCAAATCAGGTCTGATTCCTCAATCTTCAATGGTCAATGTTCTTCTTTGTGCCTCTGTGGTGTATTTGCTCCTCCTGGGCCAGCAAACCCTCGTAGAATTTCCGCATCTTGTGTTTTAGTCGGCCACCCGGCTTGGTTTGCGGTAGGCTGGATAAAACACAACCTCGAAATCTTCACAGGAGGCAAGTGATGAAGGCATTTCTATTTGGACTGGGGATGGGTATCGGTCTGGGAGTTCTCTTTGCTCCCATGAGCGGCCAGGAGACGCGAGACAATATTGCCGAGCGCGCCAGCGACCTGGCTAGCTCCGCCCGCGAAAGCTTTGAGCAAGGCCGGGAAAGGGTGCGCCGCGGGGTGAGCACATTGCGCGGCGAAGGCGAAAGCCGGCCTACCGGGACGGAATCTCCCTCAGCGTAGTTCCCAATTGACGACTGAAGAATGACGATTACCGATTGACGATTGAAGAACGGCCGGATGCGACTGCGTCGCTTGGAAGTCCGGGCATTGGGTTTTCAATCGTCAATCAAAAATCACCAATCGTCATTTTTTTCCAATTTTCATCGCTCTCTGAACATCGCTTCTGGCGCTCCACCGTCCTGCCGGTTTATCCTGTTGGCCGCAATTTCCGGAGGGTGAGGATGAGGCAAGCAGGTTATGTATTTGCGGTGGCGATCGTGCTGTCGTGTCTGGCCGTGGCGCAGAGCAATCCGGTGATGGAGAGCGTGCGTCAGATCATGAAGCGGCAGGAAGGCAACTTGACGGGCGCAGCGCAGGAAATGCCGGCAGAAAAATATGGGTTTCGCCCCACGTCTCAGCAGATGACTTTTGGCACTCTGGTCATGCACGTCGTGGAATCGAATGATTTTTTGTGCTCACGAATCGCCGGCGTCGAGGAACCCAAGCAGGGCAAGCTGAAGCTGAGCGCCACCGACCCCAAGGACAAGCTGGTTTCCGCGCTGAAGAGTTCGTTTGATTACTGCAACTCGGCGCTGAGCAAGGTAAAAGACTCGGACCTTGGCGCCCAGGTGAAGCTCTGGGGCGGGCGGCAGATGCCCAAAGCCGGAGCAGCTATCGGCCTCACCGACGACTGGGCCGACCATTACTCGCAGGCAGCGATGTATCTGCGCCTGAATGGTCTGTTGCCACCCAGCGCGAAAAAGAAAGGCGAGTAGCGCCAATTCGTAAAAAAGCCTGCGGCAGAGCGGCGAACAGTTCCCGCGGCTCTGCCGGGCTGCGTGATAGTTCTGCTCACATATAATGAAAACTTCCGGGCATGAGCCAATTAGTCCCTGCCGTCAGTGTGCCTTCTGACTCTCTGAGCAGCACCACCAGGACGCGCGCCCGCATTTACGTGCTCGCCATTATCGTGGTGTGGGCCGCGATTTACGTGTCGAGCCTGTTCCAGCCCGCCCTGCTCGACGACGCAGATTCGGTGCACGCCGAAGCCGCCCGGGAGATGGTCCTTCGTCACGACTGGGTCACGTTATACATTGACGGCATCCGCTACCTGGAGAAAGCGCCGCTGCTGTACTGGGGCATGGGGGCAAGCTTCAAGACTTTTGGAGTCAGCGAATGGAGCGCGCGCCTGCCGCTGGCGCTGGGCGTGCTCGCCTTGCTGCTTGCGACGTTTCGCCTGGGTCGCCGCGTTTTCGGCGCTGAAGGCGGCCTGTATTCCGCGCTGGCGCTGGGCGCCTGCTTCGGCATTTACATCTACACCCGTTTTCAGATTCCAGATGTGCTGGTGGCCCTGTGGCTCACCGTGGGTTTCGATTTCTTTCTGCAAGGACTGGAGGAGAGCCCGCCTTCACGCCTGGCATGTTGGGGCCTGGCCGCGGCCACCGCCCTCGACGTTTTGACCAAAGGCCTGATTGGCTTGGTCTTCCCCGGCGCGATCATTTTGGTTTATCTGCTGCTCAGCGGAAATCTGCGCCATCTGGCACGCATGCGGCTAATCTCCAGCACGCTCGTGTTTCTAGCCATCGCCGCGCCCTGGCATGTTCTGGCCGCGCTGCGCAATCCCACCCAGGGGCATGTGCGTGGGTTCCTGTGGTTCTATTTTGTGAACGAACACTTCCTGCGCTACCTGAATGAGCGCGTGCCGCGCGACTATGGCACGGTGCCGCTGGCCGTGTTCTGGGCTTTGCTTTTGCTCTGGCTGGCGCCCTGGAGCGTGTTTCTGCCGCAGGCCGTGCGTGCCGTTCCTGTGCGCCTGCGGGGAATGCGCTCGAGGCTGAGTGCGCGCGACCGCGCCAACCTGTTGTTCCTGGTGTGGGCAGCGGTGATCATGCTGTTTTTCAGCTTTTCCACGCGGCAGGAGTACTACAATCTCCCGGCGCTGCCCGCCATCGCTCTGCTGGTGGGAGGCTGGATGGAACGCGAATCCGCTTACTCTGCGGATAGCCGGGAACGCCGCGCCGGCCGCATCTCCTCGCTGGTGCTGTTTGTGATCGGCATCACCGGGTTCGTCGCGGCCATGATCATGCTGCAGCTCTCAGAAAGCGCGCCACCAGGCGCCGAATTGTCCGACTTACTACATCAACGAGCCGCAACTTCGTACGTGCTCTCCTTCGGCCATATTTTCGACCTCACGCCGCAGGCGTTGGGGGTTTTTCGTGGACCGTTAATAGGCGTGGCCCTGGCTCTGTTGCTGGGCACGGGGCTGAACTGGTACTTGCGGCGGCGCGGCTCGTCAGCGCGCGGCAATCTCGCGCTGGCGGCGATGTCGGTGGCGCTGCTGCTGTGCGTGCACTCTGCCTTCTCCACCTTCGCGCCCATCCTTTCGTCCAAGAAACTGGCGCTGGCAATCCAGCAGCACTATAAGGCGGGCGATACGATCGTGATTGACGGCGAGTACGAGCAGGGTTCCACGCTCAATTTCTATACGGGGACACCGGTGCACATTCTGCACGAGCGCAGCGCCAACTTGTGGTACGGCTCACAGTTCCCCGATGCACCGCAGGTGTTCGAGACCGAAGAATCATTCCTCAAGCTGTGGCAGGGGTCCAGCCGGGTATTCCTGTGGGCCGAAGGACCGCATCCGCCGCAGGTCGAAGGGCTCGCCGTGTATGAGCTTGCCCACAGCGGCGGCAAGTACATTCTGACCAATCGCGCTACTCAGTAGTGTTTTTGCCGCTGGGACATATAGGCAAGATATTCAGGAAATCACCGAAATGTTCACATGCCAAGTGCTGCGACAACAAAAAAGGGCCGCAAAGTATGCGCCCTGATTTCTGAATGTTCAATAACCTCTATCTCTCTCCTGCCGTTTGCGGGAGAGTTCTTACATTCTTCAACGGTCAATTGAAAATTAAATTACTTCTGCTGCGACGCGTCAGAACTCTCACGGGCCAGCTTGACCTTGGCTGACTCCAGCTTCTTCTGCGTCTTGGCTACGCTATCCTGGTCCACCTCGGCGGGCACGGTCTTCGCCCACTCCTGCAAGGCGCGCTCCCAATGAGCGGCGGCCAGCTTCAGGCGCCCGGTTTTTTGATACAGATCACCCAGATGCTCCTGCACCGTAGGATCGCTGGCCATGCGATTGGAGGCCTTGTGCAGCTGTTCCTCCGCCATATCGTAGTTGCCCAGCTTGAAGTAAGCCCAGCCCAGCGAATCCAGGTAGGCGCCGTTGGCGGGATCGAGCTGCACCGCCCGCTTAATGTAGCTCAGGGCTTCTTCCAGGTGCGTGTTGTGATCGGCCAGCATGTAGCCGAGGTAATTGAGCGTCATGGCGTTCTGTGAATCCATGGCCAGCACCTGGCGGAAGAGCTGCTCTGCCTGGTCATACTTCTTCTGGCGCTCATAGATGGAGCCGTGCAGGAAGAGCGCGTATTCCTTGTCGTCGCCCTTGTTGGAAAGCTGCGTGGCTTTATCAATTGCCTGTTCGGCCTCGGGCCAGCGCTTCAGGCGGCTATACATCTGGGCCAGCGCGATGTAGATTTCGCGGTCCGCAGGCGTGCCTTTCAGCTGCGAGCGCACATCGGTCAGTGCCTGGTCTACCTGGCCCTGGTCGGCGAGCTGCGAATCGAGCACCAGGCGCAGGTCCCGGTCCTGCGGCATGCGCGTGCTCGCTTCCTTGGCTACTCCGGTTGCCTGCTGCCATTCTTTGGCGTCCCGGTAGGTGTCAATCATTTCCTGGTAGGCGCGCTTGGCATTGTCCTCCCCCAGGGACAGCATCTTGCGGAAAGTTTCGATGGCCAGGGGAACATTGTTCTGATCGCGATAAACGCTGCCCAGGCGTTCCAGGAAGATGGCGCGGTTATTGCGTTCGCCGCCACTATAGTTTCCGTCCGGCTTTTCCGTCTTCTTAAGCAGGTCCTGCAGAAGCTGCGCCGCCTCCTCGTAGCGCCCCTGAATTTCATAAATCACCGCTGTGCGGTAGGGCACCTCCACCGAATCCTGCACCATGGAGGACGCCTTTTGCAGGCTCTGCAGTGCGTCATCAAAGCGCCCAGTCCGGCGGTAGATATCGGACATGTTGAGGTAAGTCTGCGGATCCTCAGGATTGGCGTCGGCAATGGTCTTGTACTCGTTCAGGGCGGCTTCAAGCTGGCCGTCGTTCAGCAGGTTCTGGGCCAGGCCACGCATGGCGTCCAGGTTGTCGTGGTCCAGCCCTACCGCCTTGCGGTAGGCGGCAATCGCGTTCTTGTAATCCTTCTGCTCCTCGTAGGTATAGCCCAGCGCCGAGTAAAGCTTAGCGGAGCGATCGCCTTCGGGAATAGAACTCAGAGTCTGAACGGCGCGGTTGGCGTCACCTTCATCGTTGTAGAGGTAAGCCAGAGTGGTAAGCGCCTCTTCGGAATCGGGCTGCAGCTTGATCGCGGTCTTGAACTCGCTTTCCGCCTTGCCCATGTCGTTATTCAGGCGGTAGAGGCGGCCGAGCAGCAGGTGGTCTTCCACGCTGTTGGGCTCGAGCTTGACGATTTCCTGGTACTGCTCGATGGCCAGCTTGAGCACATTCTGCGACTGCGTGCCGGACTGCATGTCGCCCAGCGAGCGCAGATAGATGCGTCCTAAAAGCTTGTGCGCCGCCAGATTATTCGGATCGCGCTTGAGCAGGTCCTGGGCTTCCAGAACGGCATCGCGAATGCGGCCCGTCTTCCAGTAGAGCTCGGCCAAGCCGTTGTTGAGATACTCGGAACTGGGATCGCTCGCAATGGCCGCGCGGTACTCGTCTATGGCCTTGTTAGCCAGATCGCTGCGCCCATAGCTCTGCACCAATTCCTCGTAAATGTGGGCCATGGAATAGTGGTAATAAGCAGCAGCACGGTCGGATTGCGACGGCGTCTTGCCGGCCGGAGCACCGTGTTGGCTCTGGGTCACCGCAGGTGTCGCTGCGGGCGGTTGCGAGGGAGATCCAGGCTCCTGCTGGGCTACGGCCACAACCGCTAACAGGAACACAACAGACACAGCTATGCACTTTTTCATGAGATCCTTACGACCCGAGCCTAAACGTACAGACTTTGGATGCCAAGGCACTCCGGCGGGTGCGTCTCTATTTTACCCGTAAACCGGCTTGGAAGCTGCTAAAGGTAAAGAAGAACCGCGTCAGCTAACGAGCCATTTGGACAGGGACTTTTGGTCAAAATAGTAGCTGGTAAGCGGCAGCTGGTAGTTAGGAGTGGGGATTGGAATCAGCCACTAACTACAAACTACCAGCTACTTTGCTTCTAATGCCTGAAATGGCGCACGCCTGTGACGATCATAGCCAGGCCCAGGCGATTGGCAGCGTCAATCACCTCCTGATCGCGGACCGAGCCGCCGGGCTGAATGATAGCGGTGGCGCCTGCCTTGGCGATTTCTTCCACCCCGTCCGGAAATGGGAAGAAGGCGTCAGAGGCGGCTACCGTGCCCTTCAGTGGCAGAACGGCCTTCATGGCGCCGATTTTGCAGGAGTCAACGCGGCTCATCTGCCCCGCTCCCACACCTACGGTCTGCCCGTCGCGGGCGTACAGAATGGCGTTTGATTTCACGTGTTTGCACACCTTCCAGGCAAATAGCAATGCGCGTTTCTCTTCCGCCGTAGGCTGACGGGTGGTGACCACCTTCAGATCAGCCCCGGTCAATGGTAGTAAGTCATTGTCCTGCAATAGGATGCCACCGGAAACGTCTTTCAGCACCCATTTCTGCGGTTCGTGGCGGACTTCCACCAGGCGTAAGTTCTTCTTAGTAGCTAACTTCTCCAAAGCGGCAGGTTCGAATGACGGGGCAGCAATGGCCTCGACGAACAGTTTGGCCATTTCAGCGGCGGTTTCGGCATCTACCGGGCGGTTCACGCCGATGACGCCACCAAAAGCGGACACAGGATCAGCTTCGAGCGCCTTTTTGTAAGCCTCCACCAGCGTGGAGGCGGTAGCGGCACCGCAGGGATTGGTGTGCTTGATGATGGCACACATGGTCTCGCCGAAGTCCTGGGCCAGCTCCCAGGCCGCCTGCAGGTCCACTATGTTGTTGTAGGAGAGCTCTTTACCCTGAAGCTGGCGGCCATTGGCGACGCCCGTGCCCGAGCCATCCGTGTACATGGCGGCTTTCTGGTGCGGGTTCTCGCCGTAGCGCAAGTCGGTGACTTTGCGGAAGTTCAGCCGCAGGTTCTGCGGGAAGCCTGAGGATTCGGCAGGGAGGCTGAAGCGGCCATTGAGGCTCACGCGCTCCAGCGTGGAGGCGATGGCGGAATCATAGGCCGCAGTGGTGGCAAAAGCCTTTTGCGCCAGGCGCCAGCGGGTTTCGAGCGAGAGCTGACCGCCGGAGCGCGCCAGTTCCTCGGCGATAGCGGCGTAGTCGGCAGGAGAAGTCACCACCGCCACGTCGTGAAAATTTTTGGCGGCGGAGCGGATCATGGAGGGCCCGCCGATATCAATGTTCTCGATCAACTCCTCGAAGGGTACTCCGGGTTTGGCGGCGGTCTTCTCGAACGCGTAGAGGTTCACCACCACCATGTCAATCGGCGCGATGCCATGCTCGGCTACCGCGGCCTGGTGCTCAGGCTTGGCGCGCATGTGCAGGATGCCGCCGTGCACCTTGGGGTGCAGAGTCTTCACGCGTCCATCAAGCATTTCCGGGAAGCCGGTGAGCTCGGAGATATCTTTCACCGCAACCCCGGATTCGCGCAGAAGGCGAGCGGTGCCCCCAGTGGAGATCAGTTCCACGCCCAAGCCGGCCAGGTGGCGGGCGAATTCCACCAGTCCAGTTTTATCGGTGACGCTCAAGATAGCGCGCTGAATCTTTGGCATAGCTCCTCAAGTGAAGGCTGTGTATCGGGCACTCTGCAAGTTCGTAAATGAGCGCAAGGAATTGAGGCGAATAGTATCCAATAAATGTTAGCCGCGGAGTGATGCGCATCACAAGAGCAGAAGAATTTTGCAGGAGTGCACAAGAAGATGTGCAGACCGTCGAGGTGCGGCGGACATCTATTGCTTGGTATCTTTGCCTTGCAATAAGATGTTCCAGGCAGCGCCATCGGTTGATGTTTCAAACTTAAAGCTGTAAGCCGTGGCCGAAAGCATTTTAAGGGTGAGTCGCCCTTTTATGGTCTGTGGGCCCATTCTGGTTTCGCTCAGCCATGTCCAAGTGTCTCCCTCCAGCCTGCCTTTAGCATGGTCAGCTTCTCCCAGGGTGTTGAAAGAGTCGTAGGTGTACATCTTGTCATTGCTGTCATAGCCCATGTAAGCCGTTTCCGAACCTTTGCCCATGGCGCCGTTGAACTCGGAGAGCGTGACCAGGAAGAATCCACCGTCCATCCACTGGACCTTGTTTGTGCCGGTGAATTTGCCACCCGGGCCCATGGTTCCCGGCTTCACTTCGCCTTCCGCCCGCCATGTGCCGGCGAAGTAGTCGAGTTTCGTTAGCTCAGGAGCGGGCTTCGGTAGGTCAGTCTGGGCTACTGCAAATCCAGGCAAAAACGTGATGCAGATGAACAGGGCGAAATGCGTTTTCATGTCGTCTCTCCTGTAACGTGGTTGCGAACTGTCGAAGGGCCTCTCAGGAATGTATCATGTTCGCTTTTTGTTCGCTATGAATTCCTCGCGCATTGATGAGCGAGCTAGCGGGCGATGGTGGCCTGGGAGAAGGCGGTGGCCAGCGCGTCTCCCCAGGCTTCGCGCAGGCCGAGGGCGATTGCGTAAGGCAGGGTCTCCGACATAGGCGGCGCGTTGGCGGCCTTTCCCAGGCGGTCGAGCCGGTCCTGCTCCACTTCGCGCAGGAAATCTTTATAGCCGGCAATCTCGTCCTGCAGCTTGCGGCCGTCGGCGGTCATGGTGCGCAGCAGCGAAAGGAAGACACTGTTTAGAACGATCATGGACAACATGGAGTAAACCAAGGGCCAGGAAGTCTGGCGAGCCAGCTCACGCGCCACCAGCAGCGGCATCCCAAACACCACACCCAAGCCGAGCACCATCAGCAACCAGCGTGACGCGCTGCTGGGCAAGCGGGCGGAATGGACACCGATCGAAACCATCGCCCCTACCATCTGCGCAAATCCCATAATCCAGACGGTCAGGAATATTGACCCAGATGTGTCTGTATTGTCACGAAGGGCCCAAACCAGCGCGAACACAAAGGTCGCGAGCGCGCCCAGGAGCACGAAGCCGATGTTCCAACGGAAGTACTTGCCTTCAATTTGTGCGTGCAGCCGGGTATAAATCATGCCTACAAAGACATTGATGCGAGGGTCGCCCACGTTCAGCGTGACGCGATCCTGCGCGGCAGGGGCGGGCGTGTTCGCCGGCATATCGGCAATGCCCAGCGAAATCGGCTCGTAGGGCGATGGATCCGCTGGGGAAGAAGCGCCGCCGTGCGGTCCCACGGGAGCCGTGGCCCCTGTGTCGGAAGCCGTAAGCGTGCTGAATTCCCGCTCCAACCCGGCAGTGGACGAGGAACCCTCGCCGAAGTTGAACGCGGGATTAAAAAATTCCTGGCCGATTGCGGCTTCCTCAGCGGCAAGTTTGGAAATCACAGTGTCGTAGTTGGGCTGGCGAACAAAGGTGTAGCCGCCTGCGGTTGGGGTGGCGGAGATTGCACCTTTGGTCAGAAAGCGAGCCAGAACCGCGGCCACGGAGGTGCCATCCGCACCGCCGGTCAGCACGTATCGCAAGGCGGCCGGAGAAAGTCCCCGCGGCGCCGTGTATTGCGGCAAAACCGTTCCGCGCTCCTGGTGGCGGCGCAAAATGAGGCCAACCACCAGGTAGAAGGCGAGCAGCAACAGGGGGGCGATTACCAGGGGCAAATGAGCCGGGTCCCACCACTGTGGCGGCTGAACGTAGCCCTTGGGCCAGCGAACCACAACTGCCAGGCTCTGGTAAGGGCGCAAAGCTTCCACCGAGAATTCGCGGCCGTCGGGAATGGCCTGTTGAACAACCGGCGGGTCAAGCGCGCTGCGCGGGGCGCTTACGCCCCGGCCACCCGCATAGGAAATGGTTCTCACCTGTGCGCCCGGAACTGCCGCTGGAAGATGCACGCGAACCGTGGCCTTGCCGCCCGCCGAGGACACGTGTCCCAGCGCGTTCCAGTAGAGTTCGTCGTAGTCCTGCAGGAAGCGCACCGCCCCGGTAACCCGGTAGGCGATGGAAAGCGTGTGCGATCCAACGGATACAGGGAGCAGCGAGGTCTCGCTGCTGCCGAGCACGACCTGGTAATAGTTGCGAAGGACCTGGTTAGTATGGAAACGCGCCGGCGCTCCGTCAAACCTTACTTCCTGCAGTTGCACGCGAAGGCCGGTGTCCCTGGTATACCCGGGACCGTAATCGCGGTCCCAGCGGTCATCGGAGCTGATGGGAAGGCTGCGGCGCAGGCCGTACTCCGGCGGGGCAACAACATCAATCTGGTCGCTTTCGCGCACCAGCAGGGAGCCGTCCGCTTGCACCGCGATGTCGCAAACGAAGTGTGTGGTATGCCACTCGCTGATGTGGGCGCCGAGGCAGGGCACGCTCATTGCGAGCACGAGAACCCACAATAAAGCGCGCCGCCAACAACCCTGATGGGCACTTCTCATTGGGCGAAATTGTCACGCAGGCAGTTCCCCGGGAACAAGGGAAAGCCGTGTCTGTGCCGCTTCAGTACACATTACTCTAGATACTTGCAACCCTGCAGGGTTGGGATGCATTCTCGCGCCATTCACCTGAGGTAGCCGTTATGGCCCGTAATGAAGCTAGACAGGATTTAAGCGATAGATGCCTTTTCGGGAAGTTGAACCACAAGGCTAAACCTTCGCTAACTGCTTAGCGTGCTAACGTTGGCAATAATACTCACCCTGAGGAATTCTATGTATGGCTGGTGCGGGCTGATAGTGATACTTGGCCTGCTGCCCACGCACGCGCCTCGCCGCAAACCTGGGCAGAGGCGGCCGGCAGTCTCCATGGCTGCCTCCGCTCTCGATGCGCGCAAACTGTTTGAGGCCGGCCTGACTGCCTTCGAGAACGAACATTATCCGCTGGCCGTGGACAACTGGCGGCAAGCGCTACGAAAGGATCCGCGCTCCGCACTAGCGCACCTGTTCATTTCCCTGGCGACGCCTGATCCACAAGAGCGAAAGACCGAGCGTCGTCGCGCCCAAGCGCTGGCTTCCAAAGCCAGCAAGCGCGACCGGCTGCTGATTAAATGGTTGTGCGGCGTGGAGGAGGAGCAGTACGTCCCTGCTATAGCGGCCATGAACGACCTGCTGGCCTCCTATCCCTCGGACAAGCACGTCGTGTTCCTTGCAGGCCGCTGGTTAAGCAGCCAGGAGCAGTACGAACAGGCGAGCAAACTGCTGCAGCGAGCCACGCAGCTTGATCCTGCTTACGCGGCGGCTTGGAACCAACTGGCTTACTGTTACGCCTACACCGGCGACTTCAGCAACGCCTTCGCCGCTATGGAGCGATACATCTCATTCCTGCCCAAAGATCCTAATCCGCAGAATTCGTATGCGGAGATCCTGCGCATGGCCGGCAACTATCGCGATGCCCTGGAGCACTACCGGCGGGCCCTTCAGATTGACCCCGCATTCCAGACCTCTCAACTGGGAATCGCAGACACCTATTCCCTGATGGGCGAAGAGGCTACCGCGCGCGCGGAATATGACAAAGCCGCTGGTAAGGCCCAGGCCCGCTCGGAACAGGTTAGCTATGCGATGCAGTCTGCACTGACCTACGTACGCGAAAAGAAGCCCAAGCGTGCGATCGCGGCGCTGGATTCTGTAGCCAGCCAGGCCCACAACGCTCACTCCGTGCCGCTTGAGGCGGAAGCGTACCGCGATATGGCGCTGATTGAGCGCGATAACCAGCAGAGTCTGAGATACCTGGACAAGGCGTCCGCCGCTCTCGCCGACACGTCCGGTGCCCCAGGCCCTGAGTTGCACCAGGCACGGGCAGAGGTGCTGCGCCTTCGCGCGATACGTCTGGCGACCGCGGGCAACGATGAGGGGGCCAAACAGGCCCTCAAAGAACTCGATCTGCTCCAACAGACTCACGGCACGGCTTTGAGCCGCACGTACGCCGGCGCAATGGGCAGCGTCCTCGTGGTTAGCCAGAGGTATGCAGAAGCCCTTCCCTATCTGGAGGAGGACACGAGAAATCCGTTGTCCATGCGGGACCTTATCGTTGTCTACACAAAAGTGGGGACGACTGATCGGGCCCATGTGCTGGAAATGAAGCTGGCGGCATTCAATCAGCCCACCGTAGAGCAAGCGCTGGTGGTACCGGAGTTGCGGACAAAGCTGGCCGCAACCAAGGAGAAGCGCGGCTGGCTGCGGAAATTGATGGGTGGCGACCAATAATCGAAGTTTGTTTGGCTGAGCCTCATCATTGCTTCAGGCAAGGAGGCCATAAACGGGAAATCGGCGTCAGCCTAGAATTCCTCTGCGGCTCAGGGTGACCGTATCCGGGGTTGATGCGCAGGGCAATCCTTTTGTCCAAACCGCGTACGCCCGCGACGTCAGTTCCGCCGGAGCTCGCCTGGACGGCCTTGATTTAGTCAAGTCTTCCGGCCAAACCGTCAATGTCGAGTACAACGGCAGAAGCGCAAAATTTCAGGTGATGTGGGTAGGGGACGCGGGAAGACCGGAACAGGGGCACGTCGGTATTCGAAGTCTGGAGCCGAATCGGGATATCTGGCAGCGCGAGTTGCCCCGCACAGCCGCAGACAATTACCGAGCTCCGCATTCCGCGATAGAAGAGTCGTCGCCTGTTGCGCCAGTTCCAACTGCCACCCAAGCGGCAGAGATCCGGTCCGATGAAAGGCGCAGGCGTCGCCGGTACCCCGGCGTGGGGCTGAATGTGGAATTTTGCGCTCCGGGCGCCAGCGTGGGCATGTCCGGAAGGCTTAGTGACATAAGCTTGGCGGGCTGCTATATCGAGGTGTTGACGCCCTGCTTGCAAGGAACAGCGTTGGACGTGGTGCTACGGCACCAGGGATCCGATATTCGACTGCCCGGCCGAGTGGTCACGGTTCACCCGGGGATGGGGATGGGGATTGAATTCGACCAGACTGCGGCGAATTCGCCCGGCTTGGCCGGACTAATTGAAACACTGGTTGGCAGAAAAAACCGATAAAGCAACACACGGTTGTTTTAAGCTGCCAGGCTAGAAAACGTACGCCTGCGAAGTGACTCCTAAACTTTGGCTTTGGCCTTGAGGCGGACCTGGCCGGCTTCCATCTCCACCGAATACTCCACGGCATGGCAGCCGTACTGCTTGCGGATCTGGTCGGTTTTGTTCTGCACGAATTTTTCAAATGATTCCAGATTGCCGCTCTTGGATGTGTCCTCGCCGGCCTTCTTCTTGGCTTCCAAGAGGGCATTGAACAGCTTCTCTACCTTCTCGCGCTCGCCGTCCACCTCGGAACACTGCACGCTGAAAGGCTGCAGGGTGGCATGGTGCGCGGCGGGCTTTTCTTCTTCGAAAACGCGCACGCCCTGAACCGATAGCAAGGCGTCCTGGGGGCGGCGGTAGCCCTCTTCGCGAATGCGCATCTTCTTGCGCCACAGGTCGCTGAGCAGGGCATAGCGCTGAGCCAGTTCGTTATAGCGATAGCGCTGGGCGAAGTTAAGCCGTTGCCCATCGCAATAGCCGTCACTGAGCTTGCGGATGGCGTTGGTGACGCGCCATTCGGTATCGGCGGGAGGCCGCTTGCTGGGATTGTTGAAATAGATTTCGTACTCGATCTTGAGGCGCCGCAAATTGCTTTCTATTTGGTTCAGTTCCTCGTCGACCGTCACGAATCACCTCAAGCGGTGAGCGCCACACCCGTGCCCGAGCACAATAGTGCGGCAAACAGGGGAAAACGCAATGTAACACAGGTGAGAGGGAGGGACGCAGAGTGGCGGGCAGGGTCAGGTTACGAAGGTCACTCCAAGGCAGCTATTTTGGGCAGCGAACCTGTTTCATGCAAGCAACATCCAACGGGGTGGCGTTCGCCTCGGGGGCGCGGAAACTCAGGCTCGGAGCAGAAGATGAGCACAAAGCTGGCAGTCATTCTCGCGGATCACCACCAGGTAGTGCGCGATTCGATCGCCGCGCTGCTCGCGACTCAGGCGGACATCGAGGTGGTGGCGTCGGCGGCCAATGGCAATCAGGTGGCGGAACTGGTGCAAAGGTATCATCCGGACGTCCTGGTCCTGGAACTGGACTTGCCGGAAAGAAGCGGCTTCGAGGTACTGCGCACTCTGAGTCAGGCAGGTCTTTCCCTACCCACGCTCATTCTTACCGGCTCGGATAACGAAGTGGACTATGTGCAAGCGGTGCGCCTGGGAGCAAGCGGGCTGGTGTTGAAACGCGACAGCCCGGAAAAACTTTTTGATGCCATCCGCAGCGTGGCCGCGGGACAACTGGCCTTCTCCAACGAAATTGCGCAGCAGGTAGTCAGCTGGATGGCGGGAGAACGCGCCCGGCCTGCGGCGCGAGGCCTGCACCGGCTTTCGGAGCGGGAACACACGGTGGTGGTCCTGGTAACCCGCGGCCTGCGCAACCGAGAAATTGCCGCCGAATTGAACATCAGTGAAAATACGGTGAAGCGCCACCTGCAGAGCATCTTCAGCAAGACCGGCGCCCATGACCGGGTGGAACTGGCGGCCTTGGCCGCGGAGCAGAAGGCGGAAGCAGCGTGAGAGCAGCTACTAGCTTCTAGCTCCTACTGCCAGCACTGATATCTCCAGAGAAGGTAGGTTGTGACTCTCAAAGCTACCAATGGGTACCCGGGACACAGAGGTAGAAGCAAGGGGCGAGCAGCTAGAAGCTATTTCCCCGCCGTAGCGGCCATTTTCTTAACCATAGCGAGCACCAGCTTGCGGTCACTCTCATTCAGGGAAGATGAATAGCGGCGAATCTGGGTGAGGAAGCGCACCTCGTCATCCGTAAGCTGAGGCGCAGGTTTCGAGCCGTTGTCGTGATTGGAATCGCTGAAGAACTGCGCCAGCGGCACTTCCATGGCGGTGGCAATCTTGGCCAGGGTATCGAGGGAAGGGATGGTGTGGCCATTTTCCACTCGCGACAGGTAGCAGCGCAGCAATCCGGTGCGCTTTTCGATGTCACCTTGCGACATGCCTTTGTGTAGCCGAAGGTTGCGAATCGTCTCGCCGATATTCATGGTGGGCGCAGCCTGAAAACTGTCTTGAGGGTGAGTGCATAGTAACCAGAGTAGTACCGTCTGGCAAGCAGAATTTAAAAAAGTAGTCAGCAGGCGAGAGTTGCCCAGCAGGTGGTGCGGACTCGCGCTTGACGGGTTCAGCGCGTGCTTCATCCTTCACGCTTGTCATGTTGAGCCAGGGCGAAGGACCGAGTCGAAACGCCCCTGCGCTTTCGTTCCCGGCACGTTGACCTCGGAGTTTTCGAGCTAGCTTGACGCCAACATCGTAGTGCGCGAGAGGACTCCCCGGAACCGTGTTAATTGTATGAATACGGCAGGGGTCTTTCGGCACGACGGGCCGGCTCGCCATCGAACCGGCCGACTTCGCTCAGGATGACATTCCTTAAGCTGGGCTGGCCCAAAGCAAAGCGATCTGCTCTGCCATTTACTTCTTGAGGTTGGCGGCGAGGAATTCTACGGTGCGGTTCCAGGCGTCTGCGGTATCGGCGGGTCGGTAGCCGTTCTTGTTATCGGGATTCTGGAAGGCGTGGCCGGCGTCAGGATAGATGGTGACGTCAATCTTTTTGCCCAGCTGCTTCAAATTCTGTTCAAACTTGCGCACATCGGCGGGCGGGATGCCTTTATCCTGGGCGCCGAACAGGCCGAGGATGGGGGCGTGAATCTGCTGCAGGCGGGCGGGGTCGGTGGCCAGGTGGCCGTAGTTGATGACGTCAGCGGCGAGCGTGGAATCGGCGATAGCCAGATCGAGCGAGTAACCGCCGCCCATGCACCAACCGATGGAGCCAATCTTGGCTGGATTAACGTTCTTCAACGATTTCAGGTACTGCACAGCCGCCAGCAAGTCGCGATTGGCGCGATCTTCCGGCAAGCCGCGCATCAGTTCATGCGCAACTTCCGGGCTGTCCGTGGCTTTGCCGCGATAGAGGTCAACCGCCAGAGTGACGTAGCCCTGGTCGGAAAGCTTGGCTGCCTGCTCCTTCACCCACGGCACCAGGCCCCAATACTCATGGATCACGACGAGAGCGGGGAACGGACCCTTACCTTTGGGCGTGAACAGGACGCCGTGAACAGTTTCGTCACCGCTCTTATAGACAACAGTTTTGCCACTGACGGCAAAAGTGGTGGCGGAGAGCAGCAGCGTCAGCAGCAGGACGGTTGTTTTCACGACAGCTCCTTCAGGAAGCTAGCTGGCTGGCTAACCAGCTAGTCAGCCAGTCAGTTCGATTTCCATGTACAGCGCGCCCGGAATCGGATTTTTCCGGTAGGGTTGAATCTCACGAAAACCATAGGCGCGATACATGCGCACAGCATCTTGCATGACCGGCTCAACGGTGTCCAGACGCATGCGTTGATAGCCGATGGCGCGCGCCTCGGCCAACACCGTGTTAAGCAGCGCCCTGCCGATGCCGTGGCCGCGATAATTGGGCCGCACATAGAGGCGCTTCATTTCGCAAACGCCGGCCTCCAGCGGGTGGAGGGCAACGCAGCCGGCCAGTTCGCCGCCGGTTCGCGCCAGCAACAAGCGTCCTTGCGGCGGTGCGTAATCGCCGGGCAGACCCGCCAGTTCCTGATCAAAACTCTGGAAGCACAGGTCGAAGCCGAGCGAGGCAGCGTACTCCTGAAATAGAACGCGCGCTTCCGCGAGGTGTTCGGGCGTAACAGCCTGGGCGATGCCGATGGCCGGCGATGGCGGCGTGCGTGCTACCCCATCAGGATGCCTCCGTTCACATTGAGCACATGGCCGGTGATGTAGGAAGCCTCTTCGGAAGCGAGAAAGTTGACTGCGTGCGCCACGTCGGCATCGCTGCCGGCGCGCCCTAGGGGAATCATCTTGAGGATGTTGTCTTTCATTTCCGCAGGCAGCCCCGCTGTCATAGATGTCTCGATATAGCCCGGGGCGACAGCGTTTACCGTGATGTTGCGGGAGGCGACCTCGCGGGCCATAGCCATGGTAAGGCCAATGAGCCCAGCCTTGGAAGCCGAATAGTTGGCCTGTCCCACCTGGCCGATCTGGCCGAAGATGCTGGTGATGTTGATAATGCGCCCCCAACGCTGCTTGAGCATGGAGCCGATGACCGCCTGAATGCAAAGGTAGGCGGCGGTGAGGTTAGTGTTGAGCACGGCGTCCCAGTCGGCGCGCTTCATGCGCATGACCAGCTGGTCGCGGGTGATACCGGCGTTGTTGACGAGGATGTCAATTTTGCTGAACTGATCGAGAGCGGCTCGAGTGGCCGATTTGATCTGCTCCTCCCTGGCCACATCCATAGCGAAGACCGCCGCGTCACCCCCTGCAGCCCTGATTTCTGCGGCGACCTTTTCCAGCTTCTCCTGATTGCGCGCAGCCAGAGCGATAGTGGCGCCTCCGCTCGCCAGGCGCAGAGCGCAGGCCCGCCCGATCCCTTGCGAAGCCCCGGTCACCAGCGCCACGCGCCCTTGCAGGCCCATGCAATCGCTCTCCGTAAGAAGGCGAGATTATAAATGAGCGGAACAGGTTCGAGTTTCGCCAAGTCTTTAGCCGGACCTGTGTGCCCTCGCGAATGGACGTGTCGCAGGACGGCCGCGATTCGTATCAGCGTTCGCCTCCCGGCGCGCCGGTCAGTGCCGTCCGAAAGATGTGCGTCATTCCCATAACGGCACAGCGTCTAGAGCCGGTCCCTCCTACGAGGCTGGTTCGGCGCGGCTGAAAGCCGTGCCCTGATAGGAACCTCGTTGATTGTGAAATGCGTCCGTTGATTCCAACGTTCACTGTTCGCCGTTACCCTGGTGCGCGCCGACCAGGCTCGGGGCGGCGGTTCCCGTTCCCTTGCCGCCGGCTTGCCCGCGCAGGAGCAGGCGCAGCAGCGGCGGGGCCAGAATTGTAGTGAAGCCGGTCATGAAGATCACGATGGCGTAGGCCGATTGCGACACCATGTTCATCTGCAGGCCAACCAGAGCCACGATGAGCGCCACTTCGCCGCGCGGCATCATGCCGATGCCCACGCGGAGAGCCGTCGCTGGGCCTTCGTGCAGCACCGGGAGCCCGCAGCCGAAAACCTTGGAGATCACGGCCAGCAAGGAAATCACGAAGGCATCGAGCAATACGTTGCCTGAAAACAGGTGAACGTCGAGGCGGGCGCCAATGGTGAAGAAGAAAAAAGGACCCAGAAATTCATTAATGGCATGAATGCGCGGCTGCAAGCGCCACTCCGGAGCGTAATCAGCCAGAACCAGGCCGGCAAAGAAGGCGCCGATAATGGCGGCCATGCCGATGCGGGCGGCAGCCCAGGAGAGCAGCAAGCAAATGGCTAGTGAGAGCACCAGGGGCGCATTCTGCAGCGACATGTGGCGCAGGCCGGGGCGCACCCGGCGCACAATGCGCGGACCAACGAAAATCATGAACAGGGCGAATCCGATCGCTTCGGCAAAGGTCACACCGAGGTGCCACCAGCGGATGCCTCCGCCGCTGGCAATGCCACTGACTACGGCCAGCAGGATCATGCCCAGGATGTCGTCAAAAACTGCGGCGCCCATGATGATCCGGGCAAAGCGGGTGTTGAGCACGTGCAAGTCGGCGAGCACACGGGCGGTAATGGCAACGCTGGTAGCTACCATGGCGGCGGCCACAAAAATGGCTTCGTGGTTGGCCTCACCGCGCAGGCGCATGTAGAAGAAGCCCAGCACGAAGGGAGCAACTACCCCGGCTACAGCCACGCCCAGCGATTGCCGGCCCACGCGCAGCAGGTCCAGGGGACGGGTTTCCAGTCCGGCAGTAAAAAGCACGAAGATGGCGCCGATTTCGGCGAAGGCGTAAACATTTTCGCTGGGTGAAATCAGGCGGGCGGCGTGAGGACCGAGAATAACGCCGGCCAGAATTTCGCCCAGCACGGCAGGAAGCGAGAGCCGCTCGAACAGCTCGCCAAAGATCTTTGCCCACACAAAAATGGCGAACAGCTCCAGCAGCAACGTGTCAGCGCCACCTGGCATAAAGGAAAGGAGAAGACGATGGGCGGAGTTTTAATTGTCTAATGGCGGCGACGTGGCTACCAGCAAAATCGAAAGCTGCTGCGCGAATTGCGGAGCTGCTGCCGGACACGAGCACAGGCCAGCTGCCATGGTGTATCGTGAACAGGAGCAAACAACAGCCTGCCCTGGCGGCATCTAAAGGCCGCAGAGCAGCCTCGAAGCAACAGGCAACACTGAGACCAGCAGGAGGGTCCCCCAAAAAT
This sequence comes from Terriglobales bacterium, assembly GCA_035252015.1. Taxonomy (GTDB): domain Bacteria; phylum Acidobacteriota; class Terriglobia; order Terriglobales; family Acidobacteriaceae; genus JAICWP01. The sequence goes on along the minus strand of DATFDP010000031.1, from coordinate 26,129 downwards.
GGCTACTGCACAATTCCCGGCGCCGCCGGTGCGCTGGGCGGGCGCGCCCTTCTACTTCAACTCGGCGGCGCACCTGCTCCGGATCGAGCGCGACGAGGCCACTACACTAGGCGAGCTGCTGGCCGCCCTGCGGAAGGTGCCAAGTGAATCCATTTTTCAGCACACTTTCCGCACCCTGCAGGAGCACCACTTCATTCGTGAGGGATTTTCCAACGACTACGCCCACTGGGCCTTTGCCGCCTGCAACGAAGTGGGGCTGGCGGAGCGCCTGGCGTCAGTGGATGTGCGGGAGTTTACTTCCGTGGAGAGCCTGCGGGAGCGCATTGTGCAAATCGTGCACGATTACCTGGAGCGCAACCCACGGGCAGCCGACCGCGTGGCTATGGAACCGTTCTACTTTTGCGCCTCCGATGCGGTGGTGGTGCCCACGCCTTTCGTAGCCCGCAACCTGTTGGAATTCCGTGACTGCCTGAACCAGGTGAGCATTCACTGCATACACTATCATTTCATCGAGGCGCGCCTGCGGCTGAAGCTGAACTCCAACGACTTTTCCATGTGGCTGGAGTCGGAACTGGACTTGGGGCGCATAGCCGACCAATTCAACCGCATAGACATCTACACTTCCACGCTGCAGGACGTACGGCGCGTGATGGTGCGCGTGATCGAGCGAACTTTACATTCCCAGGCATGAGGTGGAAATGGACGAAAGGAAAGACCAGGTGGAGGAACGCGCGCCTGAGCAGAAGCGCGGCGAGATGGTAACGGCAGCTCCGGTAGAGGCGCCCCCCCGCAACGGTGGGTCGGAAGCGCCGCTCGCACCGCTGCGCGAACGGCGCAAACGGCCGCGCATTTCGGAAACGCCGCCCTCGCCTCCGCCTCCTCCGCGGCTGGATGACTACGAACCAATCATCGGCAAGCCACAATTGGATGAGCTGCGTTACCTGGCGCGGCCTCTGCGCAGCAAAACCGTGAAGATGGTGAACTCCACCTCGATGGGCGGCGGCGTGGCTGAGATGCTCAACCGTCTGATCCCCCTGCTAAGCGAGTTGGAGGTGGTCACGCGCTGGGATGTAATCACCGGCGGCAACGACTTCTTCGAGGTGACGAAGGCCTTTCACAATGCGCTGCACGGCGGCGAATACGTGCTGACCAAGGAAGCGCGCGACATTTTCCTGAGCTACAACGAGCAGAACCGGCAGCGCATGCAGTTCACCGAGGACCTGTTCGTCATTCATGATCCGCAGCCGGCAGGGCTGATCCGCGCCCGCGAGCCGAACCGGGGAAAGTGGATGTGGCGCTGCCACATCGACCTGTCCAATCCCCATCCTGACGTGTGGGGCTTCCTGAGGCCCCTCATCGAAGAGTACGACGCGACGGTGTTTTCCTCGCCCGCGTTCTCGCGCCAGCTCATGGTGCCGCAATATCTTTTCTATCCTTGCATTGATCCGCTTTCGGAGAAGAACAAGGAACTGGACGCCGGCTATATCCAGAAGGTGTGCGACGACTTCGGCATTGACCGCAGCCGACCCATCGTCACCCAGATTTCCCGCTTCGACCGCCTCAAGGATCCGGTAGGCGTCATCCAGGCGTACAAGCTGGCGAAAAAATACGTGGACTGCCAGCTGGTGCTGGCCGGGGGCGGCGCGACCGATGATCCTGAAGGTGCCATAGTGCTGCAGGAGGTGATGGATGCGGCGGGCGAGGACCCAGATGTGATCATCCTCAACCTGCCGCCGTGGTCGGCCCTGGAGATCAATGCCCTGCAGCGGGCCTCGACCGTCGTGGTGCAGAAATCGCTGAAGGAGGGCTTCGGGCTGACGGTGACTGAGGCGCTGTGGAAGGGCAAGCCCACGATTGCCGGCGCGGTAGGCGGCATTCCCACCCAGGTAATTCACAAGCTTACGGGCGTGCTGGTGCATTCGGTTGAAGGCTGCGCCTACCAGATCCGCTACCTGCTCACCCACCCGGAGTTCGCCGAGCAGATGGGCAAGAACGGGCGCGAGCACGTGAAAGAAAACTTCCTGATGACCAGCAACGTGAAGCGCTGGCTGCTGCTGTTCCAGATTCTGCTGGGGACGGTGACGAAGGAGAAAGCGATGTAAAAAGCAGTGGTCAGTGGCCAGTGGTCAGTTGTCAGCAGGCCGCGGCGGCAGTGTGGATGGCAAGGTTGAACACTCCACGCGCAGTTTGACTACTCCTCCACTTCTAACACCTGTCATGCTGAGCGGAGCGGGCCGGTTCGCTTGCGAAGCGGACCGCGAAGTCGAAGCACCCCCTACAGATTTTCCTTTTCGCTGCTGCTCCGGGGAGTTCTAAATCTTCAATACGTCTGGCGTCACCCAGAGGGGCTTCAGCCGCAAAGGGTCTCGCGTGCACCAAGATGCACGCGGCACAGCACGCGAGATGCTTCGGGCCTTAAGGCCCTCAGGATGACGCCGGAAGTAGCGGAGTTGTTCCAGTCCCAACTCGGGCACGGCAAGAAACGCCGTTCTCAAATTGGCTCCTAAAGTTGTGGTAGTCAGGACTTCGGCTGTTCGTGCAGGAATTCCATGGCCCTGTCGAAGGTTTCGGCAGCGCGCCCTTCAGCCAGAGCCATGGAAATGAGCTCGTTCTGTTCGTGCGGGTTGGGCATGCGTTTTCCAATTTCAACCAGCCGTTGTGAGCGACGGCGAGCCGCCTCAGCCTCTTTTTGCAGCGTAGCGATAAGTTCAGACTTTGCGCTTTCCACGGCCAAGAATCATACGCTTTAAGCGCATCACTGCAAGCGGAGCGAAAGCGCAGGCGAACTGCGCTCGCACGCACAGGCGGAGGGCGCCTGTGCCCAAGTGTTCGCTGCCGGCGTTACACGCGGCGCAGGGGCCAGATCAGCACATCCAGCCGGCGGGAAAAATGCAGCAATGGAGGCACATCCGGCAGGTCGATACGGGCCGCTCCGGCCATGGTATTAAGTTCGATCTCGGCCTCGGCGTCCTGCAGCGGCCAGGGTAGGTGGTGGATCTCGGCGCGAAAGGTGCTGTGCCCAGTGGTGGTGTAGAGGCAATAGCGCTCGGTCAGCCAATGCTCCAGTGAGCCGCGCGGCCGCAGTTGCACCGGAGCAGCAGGGCGATACCGGCCGCAAAATTCGGCATTAGCGGGCACGCGGCGCAGGCTGTGGTAACGGATCTCCTCCGGCCCCACGTCCACTTTCATGCGCGCGTAGTAATAGGGCAGCCGATAGAAGCTGCGGGCAGCAAACACCGCGCTGAGAACCCCGGCATCGAGGCTGAAAAAATAAACACCGGGCTTGTTATCCATCTTCACATAAGTGCGGACATTGAGTTCCGGCAGGCTGGAAAATCCTGGCATGGCCGGCAAGGCGCGCAGGCGCACGTTGCTCATATGGAAGGGAGTCACCGCCAGCCAGCATTGACCCTCATAGGCGTCGAGCGGAAGCTGCGCCGGAACCAGTGGGCGCAGGACCTGCGGCGGCAGCGGCCAATGGGCGAACAGCAGGTCATGCCAGGTCTGGGCCATGATCCACGGCCCACGGGACAGTTGCCAGGGCCTGTGGGCGGTGACTTGGAGGAGAGGGTGCATGGAAGCATTCGGCGTCAGTCGGGCTGATTATACGAGGCCGAGTGCCGTCCGTACGGGACTCGGGTTATCTTCCGGTCCCATACTCAGGGCTGACGCCCTGGGCTAAATTCTATTTCGCCCTTCGGGGCTGGTTGATCGGCAAGTGGATAGATAGAGCATGCCAAATCGCTTTCCCCACGCCACACGTTAACGCTGAAACTGCGGACTACAGTCTATTTAAATGCGGGAGTGCAGCCGCATAGTCTTCCTGAGAGCGGCGGAAGTTGAGAGCTGAGAGCTAGAGCAAAAGCCGAGGCTAAAGGAGCAGCGCTGAACCTCAATGCTGCCTGCTAGTTGCTGGGATGGAGCGCCGGGTCGGGCGTGGCCGCAACTTCAGTAGCGGTGACCGGGCGATAATCGCGGTGAACCACATCTACAATTACCCGTCCAATTATGCGTGCTTTGGCTTGGGAGTGCATGTGCACGGGGAAGGTGAAGCCGTCAACGTCGGCGTAGTCCTGCCGGAAATCAATATCCTTGATGAAGAGGGAGGGCGATTTCACCATGCGCCCTTCAGCCCGCACCAGCGTGCCGGTATAGACGTCCACAAAAATGCGGCCCTTAAAGAGCCCCGGGCGCTTCTTGCGCGGCTTGACATGGAAAACGTGCACCATGCGCCCGTTCAGGAATTCCCGGCCCTTATAAGCGAACTTGTAATTGTGGTTGTCAATTGCAGTCTGGCCGGGCTGGTCCTTTTGCACGTGGTCCACTTCCGACTGCAGCAGGCGGACAATGACATTGCTCTTTACAAACCCGTCGCCGCTAAAGTTGACAGGCGTAAACTTCAGGCTTTTATGAGCGACGTAGCGGCGGTCCAGTTCGAACTGAGCGCTCTCCTTCAAGTCGGGCAGCCTGGCGCTCACGGTGCTGATAGCGGAATAGGAACCCAGGTGCGCGTCTTGAATGATGGCATGGTTGGCCATAACCTGCAGTGCCAGATCGGGAGCCATACGCGGCAAGGCTATGGGCGGCAGCAGGGAAGTTGGGTCGCCATGATTGCCAGCCGCGATGTTCAGCGAAGGGATGCCATCGCGCGTGCCCAACGCGGCGTGCATGGGCACGAGTTGCTGGGCGGCGGCAATCTTGGGAAGACTGACGGCAAGCAGAACTGCAAGGATAAAGGCTGGTACTGTACGGCGCATGAATATCTTGCTTTTATATGCGATGTCCCACGTCATAGAAAAGTACCAAAGTAATTTCTCCGGGGGAAGCCCTTAGTTGTTACGAGCCCCGCCCCGAGGTGGTTCCGCTTCGGCTTGTAAAGGGCCCATCCATGCTGGAAAAATGCAGCAAACAGACGAATCGGTGAATTTGTAAGAGGAAAACCCTAGCCAGTTTCCTGCGGGCAGAAAATTTGCCTGTGGCAGGGGCGCGAAGTAGTATCGGGATTCCCATGGTTGAGACGAAAAATGGAGGCGCCCCGGTGGCTGGGCAGACCAACGCCACAGAAGTGTTTGCCGTGCATGGCGCCGAGCCGGAAGTGCAGGCCTACGCCATGGCCAAATATTCGCGCTCGGCGCTTTCCATGAAGGAGTCGCTGCGCGAAATCAGCAGCCAGAAGGCTGAAAAGTTCCTTAACACCTTTTATTTTCAATACGGTCACCGTTCCATTGCCGACCTGGCCCACATTGCGCTGGCGGTAGAGCGGCTCTCCATCCTAGCAGCGATTGCGCTGGTGGACGAGCAACGATGGGACGGCCAGGAGCGCTCCACCCGCTATCAGGACTTTAAGAAGAGCGGCTACTACCGGCCTGATTTCGGTGCCGACCAGCAGGCGCAGCGGCTCTACTGCGAAACTGTAGACGGCCACTTTGCCGCTTACCAGGGCCTCTCCGAGCGCATGTGGCGCCACCTGATGGCCCAAACGCCCAAGCCCACGGAGATGAAGCAGGAGGTCTATGAGCGCACGCTGCGGGCTCGGGCCTTTGATGTAGCACGCTACCTGCTGCCGCTGGCGACTATCACTTCGCTCGGCGAAATCGTCAATGCACGCACCCTGGAAAGCCAGGTCTCGTACCTGCTTTCGCACACTCATGCCGAGGTTCGGCATCTGGGTGAATTGCTGAAGCGCGCGGCCACCGAGCCCGCTTATAACGTCAATCACGAGCTGTGGCGCGTGCTGGTTGAGGACGTACGCCAGATCAATCCCGCGCTGGGCGGCCGGGCGGAGGCGGAACTGCTCAGGCCAGTGCGCGTAGCGCCCACCCTGGTCAAGTATGCCGATCCCAATCTTTATGAGATGGAGACGCGGCGGCAATTGCGCCAGGCTGCTGCCGAGCTGATGAGAGGGGCGAAGATAGCCTCGGCCCAGCCCGTGGACTTGCTGGACGACGAACCCCTGGAGGTGGAGCTAGCGGCTACTCTGCTCTACGAACACTCCCACTACCCTTACCGGCAGGTGCGTGAGGCGGTGGAGAACGAGGGCGAGGGGCGGCGGCAGGAAGTCATCGATCTGGGTGTTCGGCACCGCGGCAAGCACGACGAACTGTTGCGCGCTTTCGCGGTTGGGCAGCGGCTGCGCTTCGACATCCTGATGGATATCGGCGGATTCCGCGACATGCACCGCCACCGGCGCTGCGTCCAGATCGGACAAGGATTCACCACCGTCCACGGCTACGAAACGCCTGAGGAATTGCAAGCCGCGGGCGAGACGGCCGCTTATGACCAGTCCATGCGACGCAGCGCCCAGGCGGTTGAACAGCTAGCCAGGGCGGCGGCGCCGGAAGCGGAAGAAAACTCGCAATATGCCATTCCCCTGGGTTTCCGGAAACGCACACTGTTCAAAATGGACTTTGCCGAGGCGGTTTACATTTCCGAGCTGCGCACCGGACAGGCCGGGCACATGTCTTATCGCAAGATAGCTTGGGCAATGTACGAGGAGGTGGCGCGGAAGCATCCGGCAATGGCTAAGTACTTCCGGGTGCACGATGTAAAGGAGCCCGCAGACCTTCTGAAACGCTAAAGCAAGACCAAACGCCTCGCTGCCCCGCGCCGCAACGCATTTCCGGGCTGCCCATTCCGGGCGCAGAAGTGGTAAAGTTCCGCCCATCTCACATTTCATCGGGGGAGAGCAATGGCATTGGCGCAAAAATATTACGAAGAGCAGTCGGGCGTGACCCTTCGGCGCACGGACCGTTTAACGCTGGCATTGGTCGGCATGGGTGTGATTTTCGCCTCCCTGGGCCTGGGTGAAGCCGTTTATCGCCTCGTGTTCTTGGACTTTGACGGCGCGACCGACCGCTTGCCCATCGAAATGCTGTTCGGGCTCGCGTTCGCCTGGATGGCGACGAAGCTGGTTAAAAGAATTTATCAATACCGAATCGAGACTTCGGCGCGAATCAAATTGGTTCGTGACCGGAACACGCGCATTCGTGACGCGGCAGAGGCCATCGCACCTCTCTCCTATCCCAGCAATCAGCAGGCGATTCGCGTAATACGGGAAGAAGTGAACCGGATCGAGTGGGCGCTGGCGGATATCGTGCCCCAATAGGGCATGCAGTTGCCGCTCGCCACCCGCCAGGTGAATCGGTTGGGAGAACTAAATGGGTCCGCTGATTGCAGCTCGCGTGCTTGTTGACCGGCGGCCAGAATCTCTTTTTTCCACCACCAATTGAGCGATCCACCACGGGGCTAGCTGAAGATGCCAGAGCCAGCCAGAGCGGACATGCGGACACCGCGATCCACAAAATTTTCCACAGGGTTGCTGAGAGAGGTGCAACAAAGCTGTGGAAAGCCGCCGAATGCATTCGCCTTCTATTCGCTTTTATCCTATACTCTCCCGAAGCGGGAATCCTGTGGAAATTCAGTAGCATTCTGGCGCTGACGCCGGCCCAGCACAGGTGTACTTTAAATAGTAGATATCTCCCAGAACTGCATATCCCCGGTATTCGGGCAGGAGCAAGCTTATGGCCGACGAACGGACAGAAAAAGTGCGGGCTATTGACCTGGCGGTCTCGCAAATCGAAAAGCAGTTTGGCAAGGGCTCGATTATGCGCCTGGGCAGCAAGGAAGCGGTGGTGCCCATCTCGGTAATCTCCACCGGCGCCATTTCCCTGGATGCGGCGTTGGGGGTGGGTGGCATGCCGCGCGGCCGCGTAGTGGAGATTTTTGGGCCGGAATCGTCGGGCAAAACCACTCTAGCGCTGCAGGTGGTGGCCGAGGCGCAGAAGGCCGGAGGCATGGCGGCTTTCGTGGACGCCGAGCATGCCCTCGATCCCATCTACGCGCGCAAACTGGGTGTGGACGTGGACAACCTGCTGATTTCGCAGCCCGACTACGGCGAGCAGGCGCTGGAAATTGCCGAGGCGCTGGTGCGCTCAAACGCCATTGATGTGCTGGTGGTGGACTCGGTAGCCGCCTTGGTACCCAAGGCCGAACTGGAAGGCGAAATGGGCGACAGCCACATGGGCCTGCAGGCGCGGTTGATGTCGCAGGCCTTGCGCAAGCTGACCGGCATTGTTTCCAAGTCGCGCACCTGCATGATCTTCATCAATCAGATCCGTGAGAAGATCGGCGTCATGTTCGGCAACCCCGAGACCACCACTGGCGGGCGGGCGCTGAAGTTCTATTCCTCCATCCGAGCCGACATCCGGCGCATCGCCGCCATTAAGGAAGGCGACGTGGTGGTGGGCTCGCGCACCCGGGTGAAGGTGGTGAAGAACAAGGTGGCGGCGCCCTTCCGCGAATGCGAGTTCGACATCATGTACGGCGAGGGCATTTCCCGCGAAGGCGACCTGCTTGACCTGGCGGTGAACCACAACGTGGTGGAGAAATCGGGCGCCTGGTTCAGCTACAAGGGCGAACGCATTGGACAGGGCCGAGAGAACGCGCGCACGTTCTTAAAAGAGAACAAGGACATTACAGTCAAGATCGAAGCCGAGGTGCGCAAGGCGCTGGGGCTGGTGAAGGAGCCGACTAACGGCGCGGCGGAGAAGCCGCAGGCGCCGCCTCCTCCCGCCAGCCGCACCGTGGCCGTGCCGGCAGCAAGACGAAATTGACTTCTTTGTCCGTGATGTAGAACTACCTCAAGCCGCCTAACCAATAGGCGGCTTCTATCTATCTCTGAATACAGGGCTTTGAACCCACTGTCCTGCACCGATTCTGGAACCGAGGCTCCGCTGCCTGCACCCGCGTTAACTCTCTCGGCATTATCCAAGCCGTTATTTCCTGTCCTTAGCCGATGAAACTGCACCAAAGCCGGTGCTTTCTTTCTTGACATAGCGCCCGGATGTGCTACTTTGCGGCACCACGGCCCTCCATAAGGATTTCCTCTCAGGCAGGTGTTCCAATGAACATACATCGTAAGACAATTTGGGCCGGGATAATTTTGTGTGCCGCCGGAGTTGGATGCAATAAGACCGAGTCCGGAGAGCACTTTATGGGAAAACCTCAAGGAAGGACACTGGTCATCCACGTGCGCTCCGATGTGACTACCGATCCTCCGGGGCAGTGTTATGTGGATTGCAAAACGGTCAGTGTTTACGCCCCGGATCACCAGAAGCTGCGGTGGATTTCGGATGATGGAAAAAAGTATATCGTCGACTTCGAGAAAGGTCCTGGATTTCCCAATCCCGACCCTGGTACCCCATTTAAGGACGGCCAGGGGAAGCCGAAGCATACCCTCTCGACTGCTGATCCCGAACTCGAGCCCACTGGACCACATGGCTATTATTACTATTCCGTCAAGGATGCGAACGGGAACATATGTCTCAAGCCGGAAGATCCCGGTGTGCATGTTACCCCTTAGTACAGAACGGATATTACTTCTTGCTGAGGAGTGCCTGTACCCGCGGGTTGTCGCGCAGATGGTCGAAGTCGGGAGTGTCGCGAATGCCGGCGGGCGAGTAGCCGTTGGCTACCGCCTTCTCCAGTGAGGAAAGGCACGCTTCAGTATTACCCAGTTGGTTGTAAACCAGTGCGGCTCGTAAATTGACATCTGCATCGGCCGGCGCCAGTCGCAGCGCTCGCTGAATGTCAGAGACCGCCTCAGCTTTCTCTCCGACCATTGCATGGTACGTGGCTCGGAAAGCTAGTCCCGTCGCATCGCGCTGATTGATCTGCAATTTAGCATTGGATATGGAGATAGCCCTGCGGTAGGCAGCTAGCGCTTGTTCCCTTCGGCCTGGCGCCCAGTAAAGTGCGTCGCCCAGATTCCCCCAGGTAAGCGAGTCGCGGTAATCGTCCAGTTTGAGCGCCTGCTGGTACATATCCGCCGCTTCGGAAAACCGCCGTAAATAAAACAACGCCGTCCCCAAGTTACTGTAGGCTTCCAGCGTGGGTCGAACTTCCAAGGAGCGCTTTAGCACCTGGATGGAATCGGAATACTTGCCCTGCAAAGAGAGGATGGCCCCTAGATTGGCATAACCTTGGAAGTTGTCAGGCGCCAGCGCTACAACGCGCCGGAACATCTGCACCGCTTCTTCATAGCGGGCCTGGTGAAAATAGAACGCGCCCAGCCAGTTGTATCCGGCCCAGTACTGCGGGCGAAGGTTGATGGCCTGGCGATAGGCAGCCTCGGCGGCCGGTAAGTTACCGAGCTTCTCGTTGGCATCGGCAAGACCGCGAAGCGCATCGATCTGGCTTCCGTCCACGGAAAGGGCCTTCCGAAACTCACCCGCGGCCTGTTGATAGAGACCCTGTTCGTTGTAAACGTCGCCCAGGCAACTGTGACTTTCGGGTATGTCGGAGCTGAGTGCGAGAGCCTTTTTGCAGTTGGCGGCCGCAAGGGTAATCCAGTTGTTGGTGCGATTACTTTGCCTGAATCCGTGCCAGTAAGCTTCTCCCATTCCAGCGTAGGCACGGCCGTAGTTGGGATCTATTTGCAGCGCTTGGCCAAACTCGGCGATCGCACTCTGGATGTTCTCTTGCTTCTGATATTCCTGCAGATATCCGAGTCCGCGAAGGTAGTGCTGGTACGCCTCCGGCTTCGTGTCCGCCCGCACACGTGTGCTTTCACGCTGTGCCCTCGGGATTTCGAGGGCCAGGATTTCAAGCGCCTTATTTACCACCTTGTCTTCCAGAGCGAAAATATCGCCGGTCGCGGCCGTAATAGTGCTGGCACCCAAGGGCCGCTGAGTGGCCGCGTCCACCAGGATGCAGTTGATGCGCAGTTGCGATCCGGCCTGCTGCAGGCTGCCCTCCAGAACCCAGTCCACGCCAAAATCTCGGTGGGCTTGCTCGGCGGTCTTGATGCCTTGAGCTTCGATTTCGTGGGTAGAAACCAACTGCAGGGAGTTGTGATCGCTGAGTTGAGCCAGTTGGGCGGTAAGCGTTTCGGTCATGCCGGTACCCAGAGCGCTGGTAGCTTTATCGCCATCCACGGCCTGAAAGGGCAGAATGGCCAAAATGCGTGGCGCGCGGGGAGCAGGCTGCAGTCGGTTCTTGAGGCGCCAACCAACCAGGGCCAGAATCGCAACAATTGGGACTGCCAACGCCAGGAACGCCCACCTACGGTTCATCCGCGATAGTGCGGGCCGAGTGCCAGCTGAGACATAAGAAGTTCCGCTGGCGCTGGGCATCAGCCGGTTCAAGTCCACCCGCAATTCCCGGGCAGTCTGGTAGCGGCGCTCCGGATCCTTGTCCAGAGCCTTCAGGATGATGGCTTCCAGTCCCGGCGGCAGACCGGCTTTGATGGCGGTGGGAGGTTTGGGGGGCTGCCGTAGGATGTCATCAATTAGCTGCGGTGGGTGGCGCTCGGGAAATGGCCGCTGGCCGGTGGTCATCTCGTACATCACGACACCCGCTCCCCAGATGTCGCTGCGCTCATCGACGTTACGTCCGCGAACCTGCTCCGGCGACATATAGGGTAAAGTGCCGGAAAGAATCGGATTTTGGCCCAGGGTTTCGGTGGCCACGCCGGCATCGAGCGAGCGCGCCAGCTTGGCCAAGCCGAAGTCCAGCACCTTCAATTGTCCTTTGTTGGTAAGCCGCAGGTTGCCGGGCTTCAAATCACGGTGCACAACCCCCTGCTCATGCGCCGCTTCCAGAGCTTGTGCCAGCTGCCCCGCCAGGTTCATTGCCTCCTGCTCGGGTAAAGGGCCAGCCAGCAGCTTGGTGTTCAGGTTCACCCCGGCTATGTACTCGATTACCAGGTAGTCCACGCCATCCTGATTGCCGAACTCGTGCACCGTGGCGATGTTGGGGTGGTTGAGGCGGGCCAGCGCCAGCGCTTCTTTGTGGAAGCGCGCCCGGGCGCCGCTGTCGCTGATGGTGCCCGCGGGGAGGACCTTGACCGCGACGTCGCGGTCCAGTTGCATGTCGTGGGCGCGGAAGACGATACCCATCCCCCCGGCACCAATCTGCTCCACGATGCGATAGTGCCCGAGCACCTGTCCGATGCTGGGGGAGGGAGACGACATTGCGGGAATGTTAGGCCCATGCCGTTCGTGGGTCAATTGCGTGTTCTTCCCATCGTTATGCTGCCGATTGCTCGCATCCGCCGGCCGGGCATTAGAATCGCGCTGTTTGGCGGATTCCCGTACAATTGAGGCTGATTGAAGCCCGTCATCGCCATTTATCCCGGCTCGTTTGACCCCCTGACCAATGGCCACCTGGACCTGATTGAGCGGGGCGCCAAGATATTTGACGAGCTGATTGTGGCCATTTTGCACAACCCTGAGAAAGAGCCGCTGTTCAGCCTGGAGGAGCGGCTGGAGATGATCCAGGCCATGACCCGGGAGCGGGAAAATGTGCGCGTAGACAGCTTCGACGGGCTGATGGTGGATTACGCGCTGAAGGTCGGCGCCACCGCGGTGCTGCGCGGCATTCGCGCGATCAGCGACTACGAGTACGAGCTGCAGATGGCGCTCATGAACCGCAAGCTGGAACCGCGCCTGGAGACGGTGTTTATGATGCCTGCGGAAACTTACTCCTACCTGAGCTCGCGCCTGGTGCGGGAAGTGGCCACTTTGGGCGGTTCAGTACGCGGCCTGGTGCCGGAGTTGGTGGAAAAGAAATTGCGCGTCAAGCTGGGTCCGGCCATGGCGCGTCACAAGGAAGCAACTCACAAGTAGCGAAGGAATGGCAATGGCAACCACGGAAGTACGACCCACGGAAAGCTTCGCGGAGCGGATGGGGAGAATTGAGATTTCCGCTACCGCGGCAGTAGTGAACGAGGCGGAAAGGCTGCGGAGTGAAGGCGCGGACTTGGTGGACTTCGGGGCGGGCGAGCCTCACTTCCCCACGCCCAAGCATATTAAAGATGCGGCCGTCACCGCCATTCAAGGCAACTTCAGCAAGTACACGGCAGTGGCGGGCACGGTCGAGTTGCGTGACGCTATTGTGCAGCGGCACGCCGCCGACTTCGGCTCCAATTACCGGCGGGAAGAGGTGATCGCTTCCGTAGGCGGCAAGCAGGCGCTGTTCAATGCGATGCAGGTGCTGGTGGATCACGGGGATGAAGTCATCCTGCCGGTACCTTACTGGGTGTCGTTTAAAGACAATGTACGCTATGCCGGCGGGCAGCCGGTGATGGTGGAGACGGACGAGAACCAGAACTTTGCGCTGACTGCTCAGATGGTGGAGCGCGCGATCACCTCGCGCACCAAGCTCATCATCCTGAATTCGCCCGGAAATCCCTCGGGCGCGGTGATGAGCCCGGACGATATGACCGAAGTTGTGCGCGTGGCCACGCAGCGCGGCATCTGGGTGGTTTCTGATGAATGCTATGTTTACCTGAATTTCACGGGCCGAAACTTTTCCCTGGGGTCGCTTCGGGACGGACGTGAACGGTTGCTGGTGGCAGGTTCTCTCTCAAAAACCTACGCCATGACGGGATGGCGGCTGGGCTATGCCCTGGGGCCGGAGGCGGTGATCAAGGCGATGCAGAAGCTGCAGAGTCAATCCACCTCGAATCCAACTTCGTTCGTGCAGAAGGCGGCGGTGGCAGCGCTGAAGGGCTCGCAACAATGCGTGGAGGAGATGCGGCGCGAATACATCGAGCTGCGCGACCGGGTGGTAGCGGGGCTGCGGGCGATTCCAGGAATTCGCTGCAACCTGCCGGAAGGCGCGTTCTACGCTTATCCCAACGTGTCGGCCTTCTTCGGACGGGGCGGATTGAAGAATGCAGCCGAGCTGGCCGGGCGGCTGTTGCGCGAGGCCCATGTGGTCATCGTGCCGGGCGAGGGCTTTGGCACCTGCGAGCATATCCGGATTTCCTATGCCACTTCAGCTAAAGAACTGGACCGGGGCTTGGAGCGGATGCGCAAATTCTTTGCCGCTATATAAGCAACCTGGGAAAACGTTGGCGGCAACTGCTCTGCCCGGACCTGCTTCTATACAGATTGCGCGCAGCTATTGAATTTAGCCGGAAACGAGTTCCAGTTAGCGTCATCGTTCACAAAAAGCCGGTTACCAGCTGCCGGTTGCCATCTACTAAGTCATGGAGCTTTATCCCTTATTGCTCTTGCCGGAATTCAGCCCGCGGCCGTGGGGCGCAACGGACCTGTCCCCCATTTATGCCGGGCGCAAGTTCGCGGAAAAAATAGGCGAGGCCTGGCTTACCGGCGATGAGTGCCGTGTGGCCAACGGGCCGCTGGCCGGGCAGCGCCTGTCCGAGTTGGCACAGAAGTATAGCCGGGAATTAGTGGGCGACGCGGCGCGCGATCCCAGGCGCTTTCCGCTGCTGCTCAAATTTCTTTTTCCCCACGACAAGCTCTCCGTTCAGGTGCATCCTGACGACGCCTGCGCCCAGCGCGTTGGCCAGCCCTGGGGAAAAACCGAGTGCTGGTATGTTCTGCACGCGGAAAAGGGAGCACAGGTGGCGCTGGGCATGAAGCCGGGGGTCACCTGCCAGCAATTAGAGCGGGCCATCCGCGATAGGCGCGCCGAAGATCTACTGAACTGGATTGATATCCAGACCGGCGAGATGATTTATGTGGCCGGGGGCACTGTACACGCCATTGCGCCGGGCTCCATCCTGGTGGAAACGCAGCAGAGCTCCGACACCACCTACCGGCTCTATGATTACGGACGCCCGCGTCCTCTGCACTTGGAACAGGGCCTCCAGGCGGTAAAGGAGAAGACGGGTTCGGGCAAGGTGGCGAATGTTGGCAACGGCCAGCCCCAATGGGAGCAGCAGGAGCTGATTGCTTCGCCTTACTTCGTGGTGGAGAAGTTCGCCATGAAGGAACCCAGCTTGTTCACTACCATCGAAGGAGGCAAGCGACTGGTAGAGATTTTGGTGGCAGTGAACGGCTGCGGAGTGGTTGAAGCCGGCGGTTCCCAGCCCGTGACTTTTGCTCCCGGAGAAGCGGTGGTAGTGCCCGCCTGCGTGCAGGAATTCCGGGTGCGGCCGCAGTGGTCGGTGGAGTTCCTGCGGGCGAAGGTGCCGTCGCATCCCCGGCCCGAGCCGGCGGTGGTTTAAGATGGCAGCAACCTGCGGCAGATTTTCTTTGCCGGCCGCAAGCTCTTCAGCATCCGCGTGAATTCGTGGCCAAACTGAACGCTCATTTCTATCCTGTAATACTGGCCGGGGGCCGGGGCACCCGCTTCTGGCCCCTCAGCCGCAAGCGCCGGGCCAAGCAATTGCTGGCGCTCAATGGCAAGCGCACCATGATCCAGCAGACGGTTGAGCGCCTGCGACCGCTCTCCGCGGAAAAACAATTCTGGATTGTTACCAATGAAGATCTGAAAGGCGAAATCACCCGCCAGCTGCCGGCCGTCGTGCGCCGGCAGGTAGTGGCGGAACCGGCGGGACGCAATACCGCGCCGGCCATCGGACTGGCGGCGTTTATCCTGATGCGCCACGACCCTGCTGCGGTGATTGGGATGTTCCCCTCCGACCACGTGGTGGCCGATGAAAAGGGCTTTCGCACCGTGCTGCAGCGGGCGGTGGAAATTGCCGCGCGCGGGGAAAATATTGTGGTCATGGGCATCCAGCCCACACGTCCTGAGACCGGCTACGGCTACATCGAAACCGGCGAGCGGGCGGAGAAAGACTTGTTCCGGGTACGACGCTTCACCGAAAAGCCCAACCGGCAAAGGGCGGAGGAATTTCTGGCCTCGGGACGCTATTTCTGGAACAGCGGTATGTTCCTGTGGCGAGCCGACACGCTGGCCCGGGCCCTGCGCGAGCACCTTTCGGAAACAGCGCCGTACCTGGAGCAAATCGCGGCCGCTTTCGGCAAGCGTAAGTTCGAGGCCGCCTTCCGCCGACTGTATCCGAAATGCGAAAACATCAGCGTGGATTATGCTGTTCTGGAGCCGCGTTCCGCTAAGGGGGAGCATGCATCTAACCTGTTCTGCATCCCGGTGGACGTGGGGTGGAGCGACCTGGGATCGTGGGCGGCGCTCTACGACTACAAGGCCAAACCCAGGCAGGACGGAGCCGAAAACGTGATCCACGGCGCCCGCAGCTTCGCCCTGGATGCGGAAGGCAATTACGTGCATGCGCCAGGAAAGTTCGTGGCCACGGTGGGCGTGAACAACCTGGTGGTGGTCGAAACCGAGGACGCATTGCTGATTACCACTCGCGAGCAGGCGCAGGATGTAGGTAAAGTGGTGAAGTATCTGGATGAGAAGAAGATGTCGAAACTGGTTTAAGAGCAGCTGCTAGCTTCTAGCTCCTAGCCCATTCTAGCCAGCGTGAAAGCAGGTGTAGCGAGCCACAAAGGTCAGAAGGCACGACTTTTTCGCCTCCTCTAAAACTCACTTGATAACAGCAAGACACAAGCTAGGAGCTAGCAGCTAGAAGCTAGCAACTGATACATGACCCAGATCAAATTTGGTACCGACGGATGGCGCGGCGTTATCGCCAACGATTTTACTTTTGACAACGTGCGCCGGGTGGCGAATGCAATCGCTTCCTACGTTCTGAAACATGAGGAAGCCGGCCGCGGTGTGATCGTGGGCTACGACACCCGTTTTGCCTCGCCGCGCGCCGCCGAAGTGGTGGCCGAGGTGGTCGCAGGAGCCGGCATTCCGGTCACGCTGGCTGATGATTACACGCCCACGCCGGCGGTTTCATACGCCGTTAAGCAGCGGGTCGCTGCCGGGGGCGTGATGGTCACCTCCAGCCATAATCCCTTCAACTGGAATGGGGTGAAGTTTAAAGGTCGCTTTGGGGGCTCGGCCACGCCCGCCATCATCAAGAAGATTGAAGAAGAGCTGCACGCGGAAGCCGCGCCAAAAGGCGTGCCTGCGAAAATTGAACGCGTGGACCTCAAGCCCCCTTACGTGGAGGCCATCTGCCAATTCGCCGACCTGGAGAAAATTGCCAAAGCCAACTTCAAGCTAGCCATTGATACTATGCATGGCTCGGGCCGGGGTGTGCTGGCCGGCATTTTCGACCGCCACAATGTGAATTACGTGGCCATCCGCAGCGAAGTGAATCCCCTCTTTCCGGGCATTAATCCCGAACCCATTGAACCACACGTGGCCCTGCTGCAGGAAACCGTGGTGCGCGAGGGCTGCCACGCCGGCTTGGCCACGGACGGCGACGCCGACCGCATCGGTGCAGTGGCCGAAGACGGCAGCTTTGTGGATTCGCACAAGTGCTTTTCTGTGCTGCTGCGCTGGCTTCTGGAGCGCAAGAAATGGCCGGGAGACGTAGTGCGGGCTTTCAACACCACCCGCATGCTGGACCGCATCGCCGCGCGCTACGGGCGCAAGCTGCTGGAGTGCCCCATCGGCTTCAAGTACATTGCCGACCTGATGATGGAACGCGAAATCGTTATCGGCGGCGAGGAGTCGGGCGGCATTGGTTACTCGCGTTACCTGCCGGAACGCGATGGCATCCTGAATTCATTGCTGCTGGCCAATGTGATGGCTGACGAAGGTAAGACCCTGGGCCAACTGGTTCTCGACTTGCAGCGCGAATTCGGCGAACATTATTACGGGCGCCGCGATTTGCACATCCCAGATGATGTCAAGATGGCGGCTATCGAGCGAGCGCGCTCGGAGCGCTGCACGGAGTTGGGCAACTACCGCGTGCTGCGTAAAGAAGGGCTCGATGGCGTGAAGCTGTTTCTCGATGCGCCCACGAATGGCAACGGAGCCGAGGCGTGGATTCTGCTGCGTGCTTCCGGAACCGAGCCCCTGCTGCGGCTTTACGCCGAGGCGGCTTCGCCGGAGCTGGTGAAGGAGATGCTGGCCAGCGGCGAGTCCATGGTGATGCAGAAAGCGGCAGCGTGAGAAGCAGCGGTTAGCACCTAGCAATTAGCATTTAGTCGTCAAGTTTTGTGCTGTGTCGCACCTAAGCTTAAAGGGCTAAATGCTAACGGCTAATTGCTAACTGCTTGTTATGACTTTCCCCACCGCCACTACGGCGCAACCCGATACGCCCCAGGCGCGGCGCTATAACCGCATCCGCCGCCGCTTGGGCATAGCCGACTTCGCGCTCGGCCTGACCATGCTGGTGGTTCTGCTGGCCACGGGCTGGACCCGTGACCTGCGCGACATTTCCTACCTGGGCGCCTGGCAAATCTACTCTCTGGCGCTTTTTGTTTATATCTGCATGCTGCTGGTCATAGGCAAGGCGCTGGGCTTTGGGCTGGACCTCTACGGCTTTTACCTGGAGCACCGCTTTCACCTCTCGAACCAGAAGCTCGGCTCCTGGCTTTGGGACCAGGTAAAAGGATTTCTCCTTAGCGTCGTTTTTGCCGGCATCGTGGCCGAGATTATCTATTACGTGCTGCGCATGTGGCCGCGGCAGTGGTGGCTGTTGGCCTGGGGCGCGTTTATCGTGCTCTTCGTGGCCCTCGCGCAGATTGCGCCAGTGGTGCTGTTCCCCATCTTCTATAAGTTTCAGCCACTGCAGAGAGAAGAATTAAAGCAACGCCTGGTGCGCCTTAGCGAGCACGCGGGCACGCGGGTGCGCGGCGTCTACGAGTGGAAGCTTTCCGAAAAAAGCAAGAAGGCCAACGCCGCGCTTACCGGGCTGGGCAAGACGCGGCGCATTATCCTGGCCGACACCCTGCTCAACAACTACTCCGACGACGAAATTGAAGCGGTGCTGGCCCACGAATTGGGCCACCACGTGCGCCGCCACATTTTGAAGGGCATCCTGCTGGAGATTGCGGTTACCTTTATCGGCTTCTGGGCCGCCAATGAAGTGCTGCGCTACGCTGTATTCGACCGGCACATGTTCGAGTCGCTGGCCGACTTCGCCAACCTGCCGCTGCTGGCGCTAGTTTCAACCGTGCTTTCGCTGATTCTCATGCCGGTGCTGAACGCTTACTCGCGGCAAAAAGAGCGCGAAGCTGACCAGTATTGTTTCGAGGCCATCGGCAGCGTGGAGCCGTTCATCAGTTCCATGAACAAGCTGGCCGACCAGAACCTGGCGGAGCGCTCGCCTTCGCGGCTGGTCGAAGTACTATTTCACTCCCACCCCGCCATCTCCAAGCGCATCGAGGCAGCGCGCGCCCATGCCCACGACGACGGGGAACCCGTCAGCGCCCACTGAGCAGTTCTTCAGCCCGCCGCAGATCTTCTTCCGTATCCACTCCGACGGTGTCAAACGGCGTTTCCGCCACGTGAATGGAAATGCCGTTTTCCAGAAAGCGCAGCTGCTCCAGGCGCTCGGTCCGTTCCAGCGAAGATTCGGGCAAGGCTACGAACCGGTCGAGCGCCGCTTTGCGGTAGGCGTAGAAGCCCAGATGCTTGTAGTAGCGGCCGCCGGAACGGTCGCGATCGTACGGAATGGTGGCGCGGGAAAAATAAAGAGCGCGGCCGGCGGCGTCGGTCACCAGTTTTACCGCGTGTGGATTGTTGACGTCCGGGGCTGCGCAGGGAGTCTTGAGTGTGGCCACTTGCACAGCGGAATCCTTTATGAGTTCGATCAATGAGTTGATGTGCTCGGCGCGCGCCATGGGCTCATCGCCCTGGACGTTGATGTAAACGTCGGCGGCGAGCGTTTGGGAAACCTCATGCACGCGCTCGGTACCGCTGCGGCAGGAGGCTGAGGTCAGGCGTGCTTGCCAGCCGCGTTCGCGGCACAGGTCCAGGATTTCCTGCGAGTCGGTAGCGACGATAACGTTAGCCAGCGCTTTCGCGGCGCGCACGCCCTGGTACACGCGGCCGAGCATGGGCTGCCCGGCGATTGGCCGCAGCACTTTGCGTGCGAGGCGGGTGGACTCCAGGCGAGCGGGAATAACCGCAATCACTTTCATGGCGAGCAGCCAGTTTGGCGTGTGTGGCCGGCAACTGGCAAGTCAGCAGCAGGGTGCGGGGGTCAGCCGCTACTCGTAGCGCAGCGCAACCATGGGGTCCACGCGCGCGGCGCGCCGCGCTGGGATCACGCAGGCGGCGAATGCAACTATCGTCAGCGCGACCGCCACACCCGCGAAGGTGGCGGGATCGCGTACCGCCACGCCATACACGAGGCTGGCAACGGCGCGCCCCAGCGCAAGGCCGCCCAGCAGGCCAAACCCGATTCCTATCAGCCCTACCGTCATGCCCTCCACCACAATCAGGCGCAAGACGCCACCCGGGTGCGCCCCCAGCGCCATGCGCAACCCGATTTCGCGTGTGCGCTGGTTCACCGAGTAGGCTAGCACCCCGTAAATGCCAATGGCCGCGATGACCAGCGCGACCGCGGCAAACACGCCCAGCAGGATGGCATTCAAACGTGGCTGCGCGGCGTTGTTTGCGATCCAGTCATCCATGGTGCGCACGTTGGCTAGCGCCAGTTCCGCGTCGAGTTCGTGCACTTTCTGACGCAGGCTGGGCAGCACCGCTTCCGGCGCGCCTTGCGTGCGCACCACCACATCCATAAGCGCCGCTACTCGCGTTGCCATAGGGTAGTAGAGCGCCGGCGATTCCTGGTTCAGCGCGGTGTTGCGCACGTCCCCGACCACGCCGACCACCGTAAACGCCGTCTTCAGGTCGGCAGTGCGTGTAAGGGTCCGTCCGACAGGGTCGGCATCGCCCCAGAACTTTTTTGCCGTGGCCTGGCTGACGATCATCACCGGCAGCGCGGCGGGACCGTCCGCGTCCGTGAAGTTGCGGCCGCGCAGCAGCGGAATATGCATGGTTGTGAAATAGCTCGGGCTGACGATGCGCCAATCAATGGGAACAGCCGTACCGGGCGCGAGCACCGACTGCCCGGTGGTAATCATCGGGTGAGTTGTGTAATTGCCGGCACCGAACGGCACGCCGCTCGACACCGCCGCGGCGCGCACTCCCGGCACCGACTGCACCGATTCGAGCAAAGTGCGATACAGGAGGGGCGCTCTGCCGGTGACCGGATACTTTTCCGTTGGCGGCGCCAGTTGGAAGGTGATAAGCCCGTGCGGGGCGAAGCCTAGATGCGCTCCCTGTAAATGCGCCAGGGTCTGAATGAGCAGCCCTGCCCCGATCAGCAAAATGGTGGCCAGTGCCAATTCAGCGGCAGCCAGCGTGTTGCGCAGCCGCGCGTGCAGTCCCGCAGTTGAACCACGGCCAGCCTGCTTGAGCACGTCGTTGAGATCAACCTTGGCCATGCGCAACGCGGGCGCTATGCCAAACAGCAGCCCAGTGACGATGGTTAGTGCCACGGCAAACCACAGCACCGCTGCATCCAGGTGAACCTCGGGCACGGGCAAAAGGTTGGGCGGCAAAGTGCGGTTGACCGCACGCACTGCCCAGAATGCCGCCAAAATTCCGGCGGCCCCACCGGCGGCGGATAGCGTCACGCTCTCGACCAGCAACTGTCCAAGCAGACGTCTGCGGCTCGCGCCCATGGCGGTGCGCACCGCCATCTCTTTCTCCCGGGCGCCAGCGCGCGCCAGCAGCAGGTTGGCGATATTGGCACAGGCGATCAGCAGCACAAACGCCACCGCGCCCAGTAACGCCAGCAGCCCGGTCTTGAGCTGCGGGCTCACAAAGGTGTCGAAGAAAGTAATGAGGTTGATGCCCCAGTCGCGCACCTCCGGAAACTGGCGTCCCACGCGCCCAGAAATAATGTTCATCTCGGCTTGTGCCTGCTGCAGCGACACTCCGGGCTTGAGCCGCCCGACCACGAAGATGACATGATTAAGCCGGATTTCCTTTGCCGGATTGATGGTCAGCGGCGTGTACACCTCCGCCCCGGAGAACAGGTTCAGCGAGGTGGGCGCGATCCCGACCACAGTTGTGGGGGTGCCGTTCAGCGTGACGGAGCGTCCGACCAGTCCTGGGTCGCGGCCGAAGCGGCGCTTCCACAGACCTTCTCCAATCATGGCTACCGAAGCCGCGCTGGGTTTCTCCTCGTCATCCGTAAAAGCCCGGCCCGCCACTGGCGCAATGCCAAGCACACGCGTCAGCGCCGGACTGATTAGGTTGCCCGTGAACTGCTCCGGCTCGCCCACCCCGCTCAGCGTATAGTTGGCAAATCCAAGCGCGGCCAGTTCCGCGAAACTGCGTTGTTGTTCGCGCCAGGAGAGAAAGTTCAGCACCGAAGCGCCGAAGGCCGTAAGGCCAAGCTTGTCGTTCTTCTCCGCCACCTGCACCAGGCGGTTCGGCTCCGTGAACGGCAACGGCTTCAGCAGGACTGCATTGACCAGGCTGAAAATCGTGGCGTTGGCGCCAATGGCAAGCGCAACGGTGAAAACTACGGCGCAGGTGAACAAGGGCATCTGGCGCATCATGCGCGCAGCATAGCGAAGATCTTTTCCAATCACTGGGCCGGGCTCCTTCCGGTTGCTGGCGACTAAATTGGCAAAGGATACTACCTTGCGGTTTGTTCTTGTCATCTTCCTGAGAAATTGCATCTTGGCGCTGGCTCGAACACAACAGCGGACCTTTGTTACTTGGGGAGGCTGGCGCGGAGGGGATGGACCACGCGCGGGGCGAGTGTCGCGTGACAGGCGCGGGATGACCTACGATTCAAGCTGGTTTGATAAAATCAAAGGTGGAGTTTTGCTAAACGCCGCCGCGGCCAGCCCGGAGCGGTGGCGTTCTCTTCCGGTTGAAGCAGTGGAAGTCTTTTGTTTCGACCCGTTTACCCTGTGGCGGCGTAGCTCAGGTGGTTAGAGCGACGGTCTCATAATCCGTAGGTCGAAGGTTCGAGTCCTTCCGCCGCCACCACATTTTCAGGGCTTCTGCTAACCGTAAACTTACCGGCACTTTCGTGCCATTGCACACAAAATAGGGCAGATTAAGAATACCCGCGCTTCCAAGGGTACTGGGGAGTATCAAGATGATACTTCCCAAATCGTCAACGCCTCTCAAGCCGGCGGCCGAGTCCACCCGGCCGCATTGTACAGGCCGAACCCGAGAGTTGGGAAAGCAAGGGCCACGAGCTTGACACCTCTTCGACCGAACATAATCGGTGCAGAACCCAAAAAGAATAACTTGAGAACAGCGGCAAGGGCCCGCAAGGAAGCAAGGAGTACCATGGCCCGCATTCAGCAAGTTCCGCATCCGGGAAAACTACCGGCCAAGAGCCCAAGTCATCACTACCATGACCGCGCAGTGAGCGAGTTCTCCGCCGTTCCGAAGAATCCGAAGGGCTGATCGGGAGCGGGGATCGCTAGAATCGCCTCGACAGCGGAGTAACCGCCCTGATCTGGATGGGGTGGACGGTTTATCAGTCGAGCAGCTGGGATCTTGTGAAAAAGGAAGCCTAGCCATGTACCGCAAGATCGGAAATAACTTCTTTTGTTTAGCCGTCCTAAGCTATCTGCTTGGCTTCGGTCTTCTTTCCGAGACCCAAGCTCAGGCGACGCGTCCGCTGATCACGCAATACATTGATGAGACTAAGCTGGTAGCCCTCACGGGAAACACGCGTCCCGAAGCGAAACCTAAGAACGATCGCGGAGCAGTGGCGGAAGATTTCCGAATGGAGCATATGCTGCTGCAATTGCGTCGCGCTCCCGAGCAGGAAAAGGCGTTGAAGCTGTTTATCGATCAGCTCCACGATCCCCAGGCGCCAAACTTCCATCAGTGGCTCACTGCACAGCAGTTCGGTGAACGATTCGGTTTAGCGCAGCAGGATACTGACACCATCGTACGCTGGCTGGAATCCTATGGTTTCCAGATAAATCTGGTCTATCCCAGTCGGATTCTGATCGACTTTTCAGGAACAGCTGGACAGGTGCGCCAAGCTTTTCACACGGAAATTCATCGTCTCGAAGTAAACGGAGCGGCCCACGTTGCGAACATGCGCGACCCCCGGCTTCCAGCGGCACTCGCCCCTGCAGTAGCGGGAATCGTGTCTTTGCACGATTTTCGCCCGCACCCGATGGTGAAGCTGCGCGCCCAGTTCACAAACACAAATAGTGGCGGAACGACTTACCCGGTTGTGCCGGGCGACCTGGCGACAATCTACAACTTCAGCCCGGTGTTCAATTCTGGCATTTCCGGACAAGGGCAGACGATTGTGCTGGTGGAAGATACGGATTTGTTCTCCACCAGCGACTGGAGCACATTCCGTTCCACTTTTGGGCTTTCCGGCTACAGCGGTTCATTGTCACAGGTGCATCCGGCGCCGCCGAGCGGCCCAAACAATTGCAGCGACCCCGGGGTAAACCCCGACGACGCCGAAGCCATTCTCGACGCTGAATACGCGAGCGCGGCTGCTCCCAGCGCGGCCATTGAAATGGCGTCCTGCAACAACACCACCACGACCTTCGGGGGTCTGATTGCCATTCAGAACCTCATCAACACGAGCGCAACGCCACCTGCTATCGTCAGCGTGAGTTATGGTCAATGTGAATCCGTGAACGGCTTAGCCGCTAACGCGGCATACAACTCGGCCTACCAGCAAGCCGTTGTCGAAGGCGTCTCCGTGTACGTGGCCGCAGGCGATTCAGGCGCTGCCGGATGCGATGAGGGTCAATCGGCCGCCGCGAACGGAATCGCAGTTAGCGCGTTCGCGTCCACTCCGTACAATGTCGCCGTGGGCGGCACCGATTTCAGTGATACGTACGCCGGAACAAATAACACCTATTGGAATTCGGTCAACAGTTCCTACTTTAGTTCGGCGCTGTCCTACGTTCCGGAAATCCCGTGGAACGATTCCTGCACGGGGGCACTGTATGACGCAAGCATCGGTTATCCCTCCTACGGTCCGAATAGCCTTTGCAATACCGCCGGAGGTCTGCTGGCGGAATTGATCGGCGTTCTGACAACAGCCGCGGGCGGTGGCGGACCAAGCAGTTGTGCTCTAGCTTCGAACAGCGGTTCGTGTGTTGGTTATCCGAAGCCATCCTGGCAACACGTCTTTGGTGATCCGTGCGGGTCAAATTGCGGCTCTTCCGCGAATGATGGCGTGCGTGACATTCCTGACGTTTCTTTGTTCTCAGCCAATGGACTTTGGTCCCATTACTACATCTTCTGCTACTCCGATACCGCGAATGGCGGTACCGCTTGCACAGGATCGCCGAGCGGGTGGACGGGAGCGGGAGGAACTTCCTTCGCATCGCCCATCATGGCTGGAGTGCAGGCACTCGTAAATCAGAAAGTGGGCTCACGGCAGGGCAATCCTAATCCGGTTTTCTACAGCCTCGCAGCCGCGGAGTACGGCTCCGGTGGAAATTCGTCGTGCAACTCCAGCCTCGGGAATACTGCTTCGCCTTCCTGCATCTTTTACGACGTTACGCTGGGCGACATGGCGGTGGATTGCACCGGCAATAACAATTGTTTCGATTCTGGATCTGGCTACGGCGTCCTTTCGACTTCCAATAGCGCCTACCAGCCAGCTTACGGGGCAGGCGCCGGTTGGGATTTCGCCACGGGTATCGGTAGCGTGAACGTAGCGAACCTGGTAAGCCAATGGCCAGCGGCTCCCACTAGTCCTGACTTCAGCCTCTCGGCGTCCGTGTCCAAGCTCACGATTACCGCGGGAGGAGTCGGCGGGACTACCACGATCGTGGTCACCCCGATCAGCGGGTTCACTGGTTCTGTTGGCCTATCAGCCGCAGGGCAGCCCAGCGGCGTTCTCGCTTCTTTCAACCCAAGTTCCACAACCGACTCGAGTACGTTGACGCTGACTGCAAGTGCAACGGCGCCTTCGGGCACATTCAGCGTGACGATTACCGGCACGTCAGGAACTCTGAGCCATACGACGACAATCAGCGTTACAGTCAACGCACCCAGCAGCATCACAGTGAGCTCCTCCCCGAATCCTTCCTTTTATGGGCAGTCCGTAACGCTTACGGCAACTGTAACTCCTTCCGCGGCCACCGGCAGCGTTCAGTTTTTCGACGGCTTGAATCTGCTTGGCACCGCCGCCCTGAGTGGCGGCCAGGCGGCGCTGCCTATTTTGAGCTTTTCTGTGGGGTCTCACTCCATCACGGCTCAGTATAGGGGAGACAGCAACTTCGCCAGCAGCACTTCAGCGGTCCTGAGTGAGACAGTAAATACCTCGACACTTTTCGCAATCCGGGTGAACGCGGGAGGACCTTCTTACGTCGACAGCCAGGGGCAGACCTGGCAGGCGGACACCGGGTTCACGGGCGGAGGGGCGTTCTCCACCAGTTCAGCGATTAGCGGGACCTCGGACCCAACCCTGTTCCGGACCGAGCGCTACGGATCGCCTCTGAAGTACAGTTTCAGCGTGCCCAACGGCACGTACACGGTGAACCTGTACTTTGCCGAGATCTGGAGCGGATGCTTCA
>DATFDP010000030.1:0-17207 GCA_035252015.1 Terriglobales bacterium | reverse complement strand
AAGCGGCAGGAGCGCCCCTCACCCTGGAACTTGGGTGGATTGACGGTACGGCAGTTAGCTTTACGGGTGTGGCACGGCATAAATGATGATGATGTTTTTGGACGTTCCGGCCAGATCGCCTACGGGTTTGTGTTCGCAGTTTTTCCGCTCTTTATGTTCCTGTTGGCTATCCTGGGAATCGTGGCCGGGCCTCACTCTGCCATTGAGCAGCACCTGGTTCTGGAGTCCACCGACGCCATGCCGCCGGCGGCGGCGCAGGTGGTGCAGCATGTAATAAGGGAGACCACCCAAGCGAGCGGCAGCGGCAAGCTGTCTTTCGGGCTCATATTGACCCTCATTGCCGCCACCTCTGCCATGACCAATGTGATGGATACACTGAATGCCGCCTACAATGTGCGCGAGGGGCGGTCCCTTGTGAAGTTCAGGGGGATTGCTATCGGTCTGACCGTAGCCATCGGTATCCTCATTGTCGTCGCCCTGACCATCGTTCTTTACGGAAATGGCATCGCTAACAGCGTCGGCAATCTGGTGCATTTGGGATACGTGACTACCTGGATTTGGAAGATCGTGCAGTGGCCAGTGGCGGTGTTCTTCCTGCTCTTGTCCTTTGCCCTGATCTACTATTTCGGACCGGACGTGGAATTTCCCGTGTGGCATTGGATCAGCCCGGGTTCGGTCGCGGGTGTGTTCTTGTGGGCGGTGGTCTCCTTCGGATTACGGGTTTACCTCCACTTCTTCAATAGCTACAGCAAGACCTACGGCTCACTGGGCGCGGTCATGATCCTGCTGCTGTGGTTTTATGTAACGGGAATTGCCATTCTTATAGGCGGTGAAGTAAACGCGGAAATTGAGAACGCGGCCGCCAAGCGCGGAATTCCCGAGGCCAAGGAAAAAGGAGAGAAGAAGCCAGGCACCAAGCCCGAGCCACGCGCAGCGTGATATTAGCTGACGGGCTGTCTAACTGTTGCCAGAATCTAGCTAGACAGCCAGTCAGCTGTTCCCGATCGTCTCCTCACGCAGTGTTACTATCCCTTTGAATGCCCCTGGTTGAAGCCCGAGACCTGGTCAAAGTGTTTCCCCTCGGCGAATCCATTTTCGGCGGCGGAGCACAAGGCGAGGTGCGCGCCGTGGATGGAGTCTCGCTGCAGATTGAGGCAGGCGAAACCCTGG
This sequence comes from Terriglobales bacterium, assembly GCA_035252015.1. Taxonomy (GTDB): domain Bacteria; phylum Acidobacteriota; class Terriglobia; order Terriglobales; family Acidobacteriaceae; genus JAICWP01. The sequence continues at coordinate 16,037 of DATFDP010000030.1, read as the reverse complement.
GCGTGGTGGGCGAATCGGGCTCGGGCAAGAGCACGCTGGGACGGCTCATCCTGCGGCTGATTGAACCCAGTTCCGGAAGCGTTCGCTTTGCCGGTCAGGATGTGCTGCGAGCGAGTGGCGTCGAACTGCGCCGCATGCGCCGCGACATGCAGATCATTTTTCAGGATCCTTTCGGCTCGCTCGATCCGCGCATGCGAGTGGGCGAAATTGTGGCCGAACCTCTGCTGGTGCACAATAGCACCGGCCGTCGCGAGCGCCGCCAGCGTGTGAACGAACTGCTGCGCGCGGTGGGGCTGGATGAATCGGCGGCCGAGCGCCATCCTCACGAATTCAGCGGCGGCCAGCGGCAGCGCATCGGCATTGCCCGCGCTCTGGCCTTGCGGCCCAAATTCATCGTGGCCGACGAGCCGGTTTCCGCGCTCGACGTTAGCGTGGGAGCGCAGATCGTGAATCTGCTCGCTCGTCTGCAGAGGGAGTTCGGTCTCACGTACCTGTTCATATCCCATTCCATGCCGGTGGTGCGCTACCTGGCCACGCGCATTGCGGTGATATACCGAGGAAAGATTGTGGAGGCCGGGCCGACCGAGCAACTGGTTGCCAATCCAGCTCACCCGTACACCCGCAGCCTGCTCGAAGCCACGCCGGAAATGGAAGCAGCGTTCAGCAATCAGCATTCGGCATTCAGCCCCTGAACGGTTCAGTCCAGGAATCGTTCCGGCATGATGCTGACCGGACTGCTCTCCTGTGACCGCAATCACAGACGGGGCTGTGCTGCGGTTCCGATAATGCGCCGAACCCGGGGGTGCGCTCATGGTGTGCCGTTTTGCCGCGATTCTCCTTTATCTGTTTTTTCCATTTCTGATGTTTGCCGCACAAACGCAGGGAGCTACCGGCATCACGGCCAAGTGCATTGATTGCCATAGCAAGGTCACGCCCAATATCGTTTCCGACTGGAAGCTGAGCCGGCACAGTCAGGTGGACGTTGGCTGCGATGCCTGCCATGGCGACCAGCACACCTCCGCCGCCGACGTGGCCAAGGTCAAAATTCCTACACCAGAAACCTGCGGTACGTGCCACGAAAGCCAGGTAGCACAGTTCAAGAAAGGCAAGCACGCTTTTGGTTGGGCCGCCATGAACGCCATGCCCACCATTCACTACCAGCCCATGGCCCTGATTGAGGGTATGAAGGGCTGCGGCGCCTGCCACAAGATCGGGCTCAAGACGGACAAGGAAATTGCCGACCTGCGCGCCCAAGGCAATACTTTCGGAATCGCTTCCTGCGACGCCTGCCATACGCGCCATACTTTTTCCGTGGCGGAAGCCAAACAACCCCAGGCCTGCGAAACCTGCCACATGGGTTTCGATCACCCACAGTGGGAGATGTATTCCTCCTCCAAGCACGGCGTGCGCTCCGATTTGAAACAACTCAAGGTGCTCACCGAAACTGCCGGCGCACCGACCTGCCAGACCTGCCATATGCAGGACGGGAATCATGAAGTACGTACGGCCTGGGGCTTCCTCGCGGTGCGCCTGCCCATGCCCGAAAACAAGCAATGGGCGGCTGACCGCGCCATGATTCTGCAGGCGTTGGGCGTGCTCGACCCGAGCGGCAAACCCACCCCGCGTTTGGGTGTCGTGAAAGCCGCAGACGTCGCCCGGCTCACCCAGGAAGACTGGCAGCGCGAGCGGGACAAAATGCTCAAGACCTGCGAGCAGTGCCACTCCATTAACTTCGCCCGCCACCAACTGGAGTTGGGAGACGACATCATCAAGAACGCCGACCACCTCATGGCTGAAGGCATTCGCACTGTGGCCGCCCTCTACCAGGACGGCACCCTGCCCAAACCCAAGAATTACGCCTTTGCCTTCCCCGACCTGCTCACTTTTTATGACGCGCCCAATGAAATCGAGCAGAAGTTGTTCGTCATGTTCCTGGAGCACCGCATGCGCGCCTTCCAGGGCACCTTCCACGCCAGCCCGGATTATGCCCTGTGGTACGGCTGGAACGAGATGCAGCAGGATTTGACCCAGATCAAGGAGTTAGCTGCGCAGATGCGGCGGGAGCGCGGAGGGCGGCCGGGCGCCAGGAAAGCATCAGCCGAAAAGCGGTAGTAACGCAAAAGTTCGGGATATCAGCAAGAAATTATTAGGACTTGTCACCCTGAGCGCGGTCGAAGCACCCCTGCGCCGCTCCCGATATCACGGGAGCTCCGGGGGTTCTCGTGGGGGCATTGGAAAATCCCTCTGGTAGCGCAGCGGATCACCATCGTAGGAGCCTTTCGACTCGGGTGTGCACCCTCCCTCAAGATGACAGGCTGAAGGAGAATTGCGCGAGTCAAACGGCATCTCGTCTTGACACTCGAAGCTGTTCTCTCCGTCCCTTTCTTGACACTCCTGCGCGCCCGCCGATATGCTAAATATTTGCTTCCGCAAGAACTTGCGCGGCTTTAGGGCGGCCGGCAACCAGGATTTGCGCTTCCCGCGGGCCTTCGCGGTCGGGGTGGGGACGTGCGGGAGGTTCCAGATGTTGATCAGTCTCCAGGAATTAGAGCAGCACCGAGTTGATTTCCAGGAGGAGATCGGCGCGGATGTCATTAATTATGGAGAAGATATTCACCAGGTGCGGCCCCTGCGCTCGAGCGGCCACGCGGAACTGCTGGAAGAACGCAGGGGACATCGGGAGAGGATTGAAGACATCCGCCTAGCGGGCAACTTCTCCACCCGGCTGGAACTGAATTGTGCCCGCTGCCTGGAACCGGTTGCCCGTGACATTTCCGGGGATTTCGACCTGCTTTACCGTCCGCGGGGTGCCGATTCGGGCGTGGACGAGCGCACGGTACCGCAAGATGAGGTCGAGGTCAGCTACTACACTGGGGAGGGCGTGCTGCTGGAAGACGTGCTGCGTGAGCAGGTGCTGCTCGCCGTTCCGCTCAAGACGGTGTGCCGCGAGGACTGCCGTGGGCTATGCCCGCATTGCGGCCGCAATCTGAATGTTGAGCAGTGCAATTGCGCCGAACCGCTCGAAGATCCGCGCTGGTCGGCGCTGAAAGAGATCAAAGACAAGCTGCAAAGCTAGAATTCGCCGGTTTACACTGCTACAGAGCCCCCGGGCTCTCGGCCAACTCCCCGGCAAATAAAGGATTTTCATGGCAAACCCGAAACGACGTCATTCCAAGACGCGCACCTCCACCCGGCGTGCGCACGACCACCTCTCTGCCCATTCACTATCTGAATGCCCCAACTGCCACGAGCGCAAAATGCCGCATCGCGCCTGCCCCAAATGCGGCTACTATAAAGGCCGCGAAGTGCTGGAGATGGAAGAGTCCAAGTAAGCGGCTCCGTTCTGGCGAGCGATGGCAACCATAGCAGTGGACGCGATGGGCTCGGACCGTGCGCCCAAGCCTGAAATCGAAGGCGCGATTCTGGCGGCGCGGCACCATCACGTCCAAGTTCTGCTGGTGGGGAAGGAAGATGCGCTGCGCCAGGAACTGGCCCATCACCCACAGGCGGCGCGGCTGCCCATCGAAGTAGTTCACGCTACTGAAGTGATCACTATGGAGGATAAAGCCGCTCAGGCGCTGCGCGCCAAGCGCGATTCCTCCATGCGGGTGGGCATACGCCTGGTGCATCAAGGCCGGGCCGATGGCTTTGTCACCGCCGGCAATACCGGCGCCGCCATGGCCACGGCAAAGGTCATCCTGGGCACTTTGCCCGGGGTGGATCGTCCTGCGCTCGCCGCCGTATTTCCCACTGCGGCCGGCACCGCCGCCATCCTGGTGGACGTGGGTGCTAACGTGGACTGCAAGCCGCACAACCTGGAGCAGTTCGCCGTTATGGGCGAAATTTACTTTCGCAGCATCTTTGGCACGCGTCGCCCGCGCGTGGGCCTGCTCTCCAATGGCGAGGAGGAGAGCAAGGGTAACGACCTGACCCGCGATACTTACAAGCTGCTGAAGCAACTGCCCATCAACTTTGTGGGCAACGTGGAAGGACGCGACCTTTATAACGGGCAGGTAGACGTTATTGTCTGCGACGGCTTTGTGGGCAATGTGGCGCTGAAGATTTCCGAAGGCGTGGTGGAACTGGTGCGCGAGGCGCTGAAGGATTCTCTGCGCGCCACCATCACCCGCCAGGTTGGGTTTCTGCTTTCGCGCAAGGCGTTCGTGGAATTCAAGAAGCGCGTGGACTATACCGAATACGGTGGGGCGCCGCTGCTGGGGCTGAAGGGTGTGTGCATTGTCAGCCATGGCTCATCCAACGCGAATGCCATCAAGAATGCGGTGCGCGTGGCTTCCGAATTCGCTCAGCACCAGATCAACGCCAAAATCGAGCAGGAGTTGAGCCGCCTGCCCGCCGAGATTACCTCCTGACAGGACCATGAATGCCTGATCCCCACCTGCCCTACCATCCTCATGGCCATGAGCCCAAGCCGGGCGAGCGCGTGCCCGCCGGCAACATCGCTTTTCTTTTTCCGGGGCAGGGCTCGCAAAAAGTAGGGATGGGCAAGGAATTGGCGGAACTTTATCCGGTGGCCATGGAGACGTTTCAAGAAGCCGACGTCGCGCTCAGCTACAAGCTTTCACAGGTGTGCTGGGAGGGCCCGGAAGAAAAGCTCAAGCTGACGGAGATTACGCAGCCCGCCATCCTCACCATGTCGGTGGCGGTGTTTCGCGTGCTGCGTGAAATGGGGATTGTGCCGCGCTACACGGCCGGACACAGCCTGGGCGAATACTCGGCACATGTGGCCGCAGGCACGCTGCAGTTTGCGGATGCCGTACGCACCGTGCGCAACCGCGGCAAGTACATGCAGGAAGCCGTGCCGGTGGGTCAAGGAGCGATGGCCGCCATCCTGGGTATGCCCCTGGAGCAGGCGGTGAAGATCTGCGCCGAGGCCGCGCAGGGGCAGGTGTGCCAGCCCGCCAACATCAATTCGCCGGATCAGGTGGTTATTTCCGGCAATGCCGCGGCGGTGGAGCGTGCCGCCGAATTAGCCAAACACCACGGCGCCAAAAAAGCGGTGATGCTGCCGGTGAGCGCTCCCTTCCATTGCGCGCTGATGAAGCCAGCGCAGGAGCGTTTAGCTTCCGATTTGAAAGAGCTGGACTTGAGCGAGCCTGAAGTTCCAGTGGCCTGCAACGTGGATGCGGCGCTCGTGCAGACGGCGGAGAAAAGCTGTGATGCCCTTATCCGCCAGGTCACCGGCGCCGTGCGCTGGGAGGAATGCATGCGCCTGCTGATCGCTCACGGGGTTGAAATTTTTCTGGAAGTTGGTCCGGGCAAGGTGCTCTGCGGCCTCATGCGCCAGATCGACCGGGCCAGGATCTGCCTTAACGTGGAGGACGAAGCTTCGCTGCAGAAGGCGGTGAATCACTTCAGCCAAGTAAGGGTAGATTGAGCGGAAGATAAATGAAGACCAGCAGTCGGCACTCAGCAGTCAGCATTCGGCCCTCAGCCCTTTAACAAATCCCAGGCCAGTGCTGTCGTTCCTCTGCCCCGCCGCATCTAGCGTATATATGAACGCTATGCCCACTCCTCCGCCAGATACACCTCCCGAGCCGCAACTCGGTCCGGGGCAGCGCCGGAGTTTTCGCAAGTTTCTGATTGGAGCCGTTATTCTGGCCTGCATCGTGGGCCTGGGAATTGCGATATTTCTGGTGGGATTTAATCGCTGACGTCCATTGGCTGAGTGGTCACAGATGTGTGCTCAGTACGGCGAGAAGTTCAGGGTCTTATCTGAACTTTCCACCCACACGTGGGCCTGGTCAACCCGGCCGTTGACCTCTACTCCGACGACTACGCCGCTGCCATTTTTGGGATGGATCGCGCCCAGGACTTTGAAGGTGTGGATCAGGCCCCACTGTCCGCCCGGGCCCCAGTCGGTATAGAACTCGTTATAGGGATAGCGCGCAAACTTCTGCGGGTGTTGCTGCCAGTTGGGGTCGTGCATCCAGACGCCGTAGGCGGCTTTGTAATCCTGCTTTTGCAGGTTGGAGAAGAACTGGCTGACCTGGTGCTCTTGCGGCCAGTAGCGGTTCACCCAAATCAGAACCGCGAGCACCACGATGACGGACACGATAACCGTGATTTTGATTTTCCGCTTCCGCTCCCTCGCCGGGTCGTAAGGCGGCGCTTCGAACAGAGTCTTCGAGGAATAAGTAGGAGGCGTAGGGGTGGGCTGGTCACTTTCCGGCATGGCTGCTCCTTGAAAGCATAGCGGATTTCCCGTTTCGATGGAAACCGCCCGGAATATCGCGCCGAGATACTCCGTCCTAGCTCAGGATGACAGGCTTTGAAACCTATGCGCTGTTCTTTCCGCGTGAATCCGCGTTGATCGACGAAGTTGAAGTTACAGCGAGCGCTTGAATAACGGGATGGCAATGGCCATCATCACCACTCCAAACACAGTGAGGATGACCAGATCCTGCCAGATGGCGACGAAGCCCGCCTCCTTCAGCAGCAGGGCCTTGAAGCCGTGCACAGCGTAAGTGAAGGGATCGGCTTTGGCGATCCCCCGCAGCCACCAGGGAAATGCCTCGATTGGATAAATGGAGCCGCTGGGGAAGAACAGCAGGGTGTTCAGAATCCCAAACGTAGCGCGCGGCACCAGCGGGTCCTCCACCCGTACCATCATCAGGAACATCATGGCGTTAAACGAAACCGAGGTGAGAATTATGAGCAGCAGGAGCCACAACGCAGTGGGCGGATCAAAAATACTGCCCACGCCGGCCAGCAGGGAACCGACGACCGTAATAACCACTCCAGCGGCAACTGCTTTGATGGCGCCTGCTCCATTCAGCCCCAGCACCAACTCCGTCTTGGTGATAGGCGTGACCAGGTAGCCCTCGTGCACGCCGCGTGCCTTATCGTCAATGTAGAGCATGCCGCCGCCGATCATCACGGAAACGAACATAGCCAGCGTGATGGCGCCGGGCAGCAGGTACTTCATATACTCGATGTAAGGATAGAGTTCTACGACGTCCAGCACCTTCTGCTGGATAATGCGCGGCTCCATCTCCGGCTGGTTCAGTGAATCCGTCAGCTCAGTGAAGCTCTGCTCCAGCGCCGAGCTCATGAAGTTGTCGCTGTTGTCCACCACCAGCGCGATGCGGGGGTGGTTCTCCTCGTAGACGCGCCGCGAGTACTCCGGCGGAATGATCACCGCCCCCTGCAGCTTGCCGTCGCGCACGTCCTGCACCGCCTGCTTTTCGCTTTGGTAGTACACGGGCAGGAAGGTGCGCATGTTGGCGCGGACCGAGTCAAAAGCCTCGCGTACTTTCAGCGACTGCGTGCCGTGGTCCTGGTCCACCACGCCTAGCCTGGCGTCGCGGATTTTGCCGCCGAAGGCGTTGCCCAGCACGATGAGCTGAATGAGGGGAAACACCATGGAGACCAGCATCAGTGCCGGCGAGCGAAAAAACTTGCGCAGTTCGCGTTCGATGATGGCGAAAGTTCGGTTCATGGACGCAACCCTGGTCGCTCCGGCATGACAAAGCCGTAAGCCTTCACGGTTTCGTCGCGCAACTGCCGGCCCGTGTAGTGGACAAAAACATCGTCCAGCGTCGTGTTCTGCACCGTGAGGCTGCGCACCTCTACTCCTGACTTGACCGCCAGTTCCACCAGTTCGGTGGTTGTTCGCGAGCCGTTGCCGGTGAGCACGCGGAAGGTGTTGCCGCCCTCCGCCTGCACCGAGGTGACCTCGGAAAGCACTCGTAGCTGCTGCTCCCAGTCCGCCGGCGGCGAGGAGAACTGCGCTTCAATCACGTTGCTGCCGGGCACGCTGGCCTTCAGCGCCTTGGGCGTGTCCAGGGCCACGAGCTTGCCGTGATCCACGATGGCGATGCGGTCGCACAGACGGTCGGCTTCATCCATGTAGTGCGTAGTGATGAGGATGGTGAGCCGGCGGCCCGCCTTGATGTTGCCCAGCATCTCCCACACCGCGACGCGCGAAACCGGGTCCAGGCCGGTTGTGGGCTCGTCAAGAAAGAAAATTCTGGGGCTGTGCACCAGGCCGCGCGCGATCTCCAGGCGGCGGCGCATGCCTCCCGAAAGCGTCTTGGTCTGCGCCTCCCGCCACTTGGAGAGGTCTACGAGCTCCAGTAGTTCATCCACATTTTTCTTCCGTTCTCGGAGCGGAACGTCGTAGAGCTTGGCGTAGATGTTGAGATTTTCCTCCACTGTCAGGTCCAGATCGCTGGTCAGCGCCTGGGGAATCACGCCAATAGCGCGCCGCGCGGCATCCGGCTCGCGGCGTACGTCGTGGCCAGCGATGCGCGCCGCCCCCGAAGTGATGGGCAGCAGCGTGGTCATCATGCGGATGAGCGTGGACTTGCCGGCGCCGTTAGGGCCCAGCAAGCCGAAAGTTTCGCCTTCATCCACCGCGAACGAAATATCGTCCACCGCGGTGAACTCGCCATACTTTTTGACGATGTGCTCCACCTCGATGGCCTTGGCCACGCCATGACCCCGATCCTGCCCGTTGCCGCCGCTCTGTTTGAACTCCGCCATCCTGCTCACTCCGCCGTCGGCTTGGTTTGCGCTGGCGCGGGCTGCGCCGCCTGTTGTTTGCGCTGTTGGAGGCCTGACTGCAGGGTGGATTGCGGCACCACCACGTCGGCGGTCATCCCGGGCACGAACAGCTCGTTGGGATTTTCAATACGCAGCTTTAGCACCACCGTCTTGATGTCGCGCTTGCGCCGGCTCACGTCGCGCTGAGTAGCGAAGTCGCCTTCCACGGCCTTGAAGAAAACCTTGCCCGGCACCACCTGGCCGCTGGGCATGCGCACATTGAACACGTCGCCCAGGGCAATACGGTCAGCGTAAGTTTCCGGCACCGCCGCCCGCACCCAGGTGTCGCTCAGGTCCACGATGGTCACGATGGGCTGGCCGGGATTAACCACCTCGCCTTCGCGCGCGGCACGCACGGAAACTGTGCCGCTCACCGGAGCCAAAACCCGGGTGTAGCCCAGGCGTACTTGTGCTTGAGCTTGCAGCGCGGCGGCATTGGCCATGTCAGCGCGGGTGGCTGCCACGGTGCTTTGCGCGGCATGGGCCTGATGAGTGCGCGCAATCGCGGAATTCAAGTCCGCTTGCGCCGCTCTCACCTGGTCCTGCAGCGCCTTCACCGCCGCCTGCTGCGCTTTCAATTGGGCGTCGGCCCGGTCTTTATCCTGCTGGGAAGCTACGCCGGAGGCGGCCAGCGATATGGTGCGGTCGTGATCGGTTTTGATCTGCTCCAGGTTTGCTTCCGCCTGCGCCAACTGTGCCCGCGTGGATTCCAACCTGGCTTCGGAGTTGGCCACATCGCCCGCCGTTGAGCCCTTGGTGGCGGCCTCCGTTGCCAGAGTTTCAGCAACCTTGGAGCGCAGGCTGTTGATGGTGGCTGCGGCGGCTCGCTCCTGCGCCTGCAGTTCGTTGGCATCGAGCAGCGCGATGAGGTCGCCCGCCTTCACCGGAGTGCCTTCGTCTACCAACAGCTTCTCGATGCGACCCTGGATCTGCGGGCTCACGATTACCTGATTAGCGTCCACCGTTCCGATCAACTCCAGACCCTGGCTGCGGTTTGTCGTCGCCAGGTAATAGATAAAGGCGCCGACGAAGATCACGCTCAGAAGAATGATGAAGCGGTTGCGCTGGCTCACGGCTGCGCTCCTTCCCCGGCCAAGTCGCGGCTCTGAAACAGAGCGGCGGAAACAAAATCGAGCACCGCCGCCCGCCGCGCGGCAATGCGCTCCGGCGAGAGTGGGTCGCCAGGCGCCATCATGGCCAGCAAGGGTGCGTTGGCGAAATAAGAAACCACGATGGCCACGGTGCTGGGCACAAACTGAACGGGATCCACAGCGCGGAACTCGCCGGCGGCTATGCCCTCGCGCAGCACTTCGCTCACCTTCAGGAAAACAGGCCGCAGGTAGCGCTGCACAATGCGGCGCAGGTGCGGGGAAGCGTTGCGCCCGGCGCTCATCCACTCCCGCTGCGCTATACGCGGCAGAACCGGGTTGCTGGCAATGTAGTCAAAGTGCGCGCCTACGTAAGCCAGATACTTCTGCCGCGGCGGCAGGTCGCTGCTCAGCGCTGTCAGGACGCGCTCCGCGAGGCCGGCAAAGACGTGGTCCACCACCGCGCCGTAGAGCGTTTCCTTGTCTTTGAAGTAGTAGTAGAGCAGGGCCTTGTTCACACGCGCGGCGCGGGCGATGGCGTCGGTGCGGGCTCCGGCCACGCCCTCTTGGGCGAACTCACGGGTGGCCGCCTGCAGAATGGAGGCGCGGGTTTCCTCCGGCCGGCCGCGACTGCCCAGGCGAGGATTTTTGGTGGTGGTGGCCATCGCGTCTTCTAATTAACTAACTAGTTAGTTATATCACAAAGCGCTCCGTTTTGCAACACCTCGGAGCTCCAGGCCGGCATTGAGTGCGCCGAGCCGAACAAGAACATCTGGGGATTCGATTTGGAAGATCAGAACGGAACCCCAGCGGCGGCAAAGATCGGGAGTTCCTGATGAAGATCCTACAAAACAAGAAGTAGCAATCGTGCTGTCTAAACCAGCGCCATGGAATGCAGCCACTCGTCGTAGGCGGAGCGGCCTTCTTCGTCCATCTTGATGAACTGCATTCCGAAGATTGGCTCCGTAGACCAAGAAAGTGCTGCCGTCGCGGAAATAGGAATGGGCTTTTTCCCGGGAAGCGCAAAACGAAGGGACACTGCGCCATGCAGGTGAGCGCGGTCCAGCAAGCGAAGGCATACGCCGCCGTCGCTTACGTTGAGAATCTGAGCCGGTATGATCTTGCCATCAAGGCGAACCACTTCCGCTTCCAGCGTCAGTTGATAGCGGAAGTACCGGCGGTGCTCGGATTCCATTTTGTGGATAGCGGATCGCAAGTAGGTTTCAAGGCGTGCTCTCTCAATCGGCTTGCCGAGCACAAAATTGGCGCCTAGTTCATTGGCTTTGCTAAAGGTTGTCTTTCCGGTCACCACCGTGAAGATTACCGAATTACGGTTGCCGCGGCTGCCGCGGATACCGGCGATGACTTCGGCTCCTTGCTGGATGCCATCGCAATCCACGATAAAGCCGTCGAAATGGCTTTGCCCGATCATCTCCAGCGCTGAAACCGCGTTTTCCCGGAGGCGCAGATCAACCCCCGCAAACACATCGGCAACAACCTGCTTCACGTGCGGATCGCGGCTGACCAGGAGGCAATTTACTCGCATCAGTGGGTATCTTATCCCTGATTACGTAACTCTGGCAGTGACCGTGGTAACACGGAAAGTAGCCTGACGCCCGTCCGCACGAACTGCCTGACAATATTGAAGACATGCTGCCGTGGCGGCTTAGATAGCAGCACGATCAATCCACTTGCTCACTACGGGAGGGCTGTAGCCGGCGAAGCGGGAAAGCAAGGCTGCAATATCTTGTTCCACCAGCACCATGGCGCGGTGTTCCGGGCGGATAAAGCGCTCGCTGACCAGATGGTCAAAAAACACGAGCAGCGGGTCATAGTAGCCCGACACGTTGAGCATGCCCAGCGGTTTGGTGTGCTCACCCAGCTGCGCCCAGGTCCACACTTCGAAGAACTCCTCGAGAGTGCCCAGCCCGCCGGGCAAGGCGATAAACGCCTCCGCCAGTTCCGCCATCAGCGCCTTGCGCTCGTGCATGGAGCCCACCACCCGCAGGTCGTGCAGTTTGCGATGCGCTACCTCGCGCTCCACCAGGTTGCGCGGCATGATGCCAATGACCTCGCCGCCCGCGGCCAAGGCCGCATCCGCCACAGCGCCCATCAATCCAACGCCGGCGCCGCCGTACACCAATCCGATGCTCCTCGCGGCCAACTGCTTGCCCAGCGCGGTGGCAGCGGCCAAATACTCCGGCCGGGCTCCGCCATTCGACCCGCAAAACACGCAAACGCGCTGAATCATCTCCCCAACCCTCGCCCTTGCTCGCTCAGAGTCATAGCTGTTAATCATAGAGGCAGACGCCCGACTTCATGTCCATTTTTCCCCACCGAGTTTGCTGGTGCGCGCACACTTTTGGCCGGCGTATCTGCTTGTTCCTTCTTGGGGTGGTGGTGTGCCTGGGTATGAAGGCGCACGCCCAGATTGAAATTGGCACCGTACGCGGCGTCGTCACCGACCCCAGCCAAGCCCGCTTGGCCAACGCCCAGGTAATTCTTCAGAATCCTCTCACTGGTTCCTCCCGCCGCGATTTCAGTAGCGACCAGGGGCAATTCGAGTTTCAAAATGTGGCTTACGGTTCCTACGTTCTGCGGGTGGAGGCGAGGGGATTTCACTCCGCTCTGCAGCCGGTAATAGTTCGCTCCAACGTTCCTCAGCAGATCGCGGTCGAACTGCAGCTCATGACTACAGAAGAAGCGGTGACCGTCAGAGCCGCGCCCGACATCATCGGTCAGAATATGCCGCGGACCGAGACGGTGCTGGACCAAAGCTCGATTAAAGTCAGCTCGCTGGCGACGGCACGCAACCCGCTGCAGGCGCTGGTGTCCACTACTCCGGGCTGGACGACGGAGAACGATGGCCTCATGCACATCCATGGTGTGGACGACGGCGCGCTCTACGTGGTGGACGGTGTGCCCATCCCCGACCGCATGGACGCCCTCTCCGCACCGGCTTTTCAGGCCGATACGGTCAACTCCCTGGATGTAATCACCGGCAATATCCCCGCTGAGTTTGGGGGCCGCTCCGGAGCGGTCATTGTCGTGCAGCCGAAGACGGGCATTGATACGCCGCTGAACGGCACTTTGAACCTTGGCGGAGGAAGTTTTCACAACGAACAATTAGGTTCCACTTTGGCAGGCGGCGGGAGGCGATGGGGATTTTTCCTCGGCGCGGCCGGCAACCGCTCCGACCGCTTTCTCGATCCGGTGGACCCGCGCAACTTCAACAACTATGGCGCGACGCTATCATTCTCCGTGCACGGGGACTGGCATCCCACCATTAATGACATGGTGCTTCTCGATGCGTCGGCGAATGGCGCCGACTTCAACGTGCCCAATACCCTGTTTCAGCAACTTGCCGGCCAGCGCCAGAAACAGCGGTTGCGCGACAATCGCCAGTCGCTCTCCTGGCAGCACACCTGGTCAGCCAATACGCTCACCAATTTCGCCTGGTACCGGCAGTATTATCACGCCACGCTCCTGCCCAGCCCGCAGGACACGCCACTGTTTGCCGCGCAGAACCGCCACCACGCCCGCCAGGGCGGCATTGCCAGCCTGACTCACGTCACTCATGGCCACACCATAAAGCTGGGAGCGGAAGCCGCGCGCGTTTCGGTGGAAGAATTCTTTAGCTTTGCAGTTACCGATCCTCTGGCCGCAGCTGAAGCTCAGGTGACCCCGGCAGCCATCGCCTTTACGCCTGCCAATCCATTTCTGTTGCAGGGAAGGGTGACGCGCGCCTCTGCCTCCGCTTATGCCCAGGACGAGTTTTCGCCCCTGAGCAATCTGACCATCAACGCCGGCCTGCGCTACGACCACAGTGACCTACTGGTTCCCGCGCAGCAAGCCAGCCCGCGCCTCGGCGCAGTCTACTATCTGCCGCAAACACGGACCGCCGTGCGCGTTTCCTTTAACCGCCTCTATATGCCGCCGCAAGCGGAGAACCTGCTGCTCGCCAGCTCCCCCCAGGCGCGCCAACTTTCGCCGTTTGCTGCGGGTCCCAGCGGCGGCGGTTCCGAAATCGCTCCGGAAACCTCCTCCGCCTATGAAATCGGCGCCTCTCAGGAACTACCCAAGACTCTGCGCCTCAATCTTGCATACTGGTGGCGCGATTTCCGCAACATTGACGACCCAAATGTGCTCTTCAGCACGACGATTATTTTTCCCAATAGTGTGGCCGCAGCTCATGCCCAGGGTCTTGATGCGCGCCTGGACATTCCAGAACGCCACGGCTGGTCGGGCTACCTGAGCTACAACAACAGCCGGGTGACGGAGATCGGGCCGCTCAATGGTGGCCTGTTTCTTACCTCCGACTTTATCGAAATCGGCCCCGGCACCCACTTCACGCCTGACCATGATCAGCGCAACGTGGGCTCCTTCGCCGTTATTTACGACGCCCACCGGCGTAATTTATGGTCCTCTTTCAGCGGGCGTTACGAGAGCGGCGTGCCCATCGAGGTTCCAGAAGATCAACTGGCACGCCTCGGCATCTTCCCCGGCTCGAGCCTGGTGAATTTTAGTACCCTGCGGGTGAAACCCTGGTATGTGTTCGGCTGGGCCGGCGGCATGGACTTACTGCGGCGTGAGCGCGTGCTTGTTGCTGCTGAGGTGGATGTGCAGAACCTCGTGGATCACGCCTTCGTCTACAATTTCGGTAATCCTTTTTCCGGCACGCACTTCGGCTATCCGCGCATGGTGGGCGGTCGGCTGAAGTTCACATTCCATTGAACTGCTGCAGAGTCCCCGCCTGTCCGGAGGTAATGTTGACCCAACTCTGCCGCCACGAAACCATAGTTGCATGGCCAAACTGCCACCTTCCAGTTCACCCGTGGCTGAGGCTTACCTGCATCCCGCCACAGCGCAACTGTGGCGCGAACTGCTGGCCAACCGTGCCCTGTCGGTCGGCGACTTGGCGGGCATGGCCGATCTGCCGGTGAATACCTTGCGCGACGCCATGAACGGCAGGTGCCCGCTGGCAGTCGGCTTATGGAAGGAAATCGCGTCAGCTCTGCACGCTACCCAGGCCGAGTTCAGCTTTACCACCAGCGAGCGCAATGGCCGGCCCTGCTGGGAGCTCTATTGCGTGTTGATCTGAAACAGAGGCTTGAAAGCTGCCTACGCCGCACCGAAATTAGGAATTGATTTTCACTGGAAGCTGTGACAATCTCCCCAGCCGAATGGGCGCTGAAGTCACATACGGAGCCGGAAAGAATAGATTTGCCTGGGGTTTGGTCTTAGCCTGGGCTCCAGCCATTCCGTTCATCATTGGAATGAGCAGGATTTTCCGCGGAATATCCGAGCAGAAAGCAACCGGCATCGGCGCGGTAGTGGGTGGCTTCGTCGAAGCTTACTTTCTTTTCGGAATCGTCGCTACGTTCGCGTTCCAGGTTGGGGGGATCGTGCTGCTGATGAAATCAACTTCCAATGGACAGCGATTCCCCTTCTTTCTTTCCTTCGCTTCTATTGCATGGAGCACCCTGATGCTTATTCTCCTCGCCCTGTTCCTCTGGCTGAACTTTGCGTTTCCGCTCCGCTGAAATTAGTGCGGTTCCCGCTTTATACGCTCCTCATGCTGCTTCTCTAGAGCGGCATGGTTCACAGTGAACCACATTTCATCCCGCCAGTAATCGGAATAAGCGTCCGGCATCATGTCGGCAAATTCCGGACAGGCAGCCTCTTCCACACAACGCACATTGATTCCTGCTGCGTGGCGCTTTTGCTCAGGAGTCGCTTCGGGAGTGAAGTGCACGACGAAGACGGGCCCTCCCATGGGATTTTCCGGAGCATAGTAGGGATGCCGGCTGATCGCAACGCATCTCTCTGCAATGCCCGCTTCCATTTGTTGTCGTTCGACGAACCCTGCCGTCTTACTGCCAACGCTCATAACGAAGGCCTTGGAAAATAAGCGACCGTTGCGAGTTGAAATTCCACTCTCAACTCGCCAATTGGCGGATGGAAACCTGATCACAAAGTTGTACCAACATTCGCTGCTGAGACTATTACAGGTTCTGCTGTTTGAATAAGCAAAGAATCGCAACCTCCACCACAATACCTGAGCGGAGCTCGCGCCAAGCTGCGCCGTTTTAACGGTCTTGAAAAGCCGTTGCGCTTCCTGGCGCGCGAGCCCTTGTAACAGAAAGTGAGAAATGGACAGCGTGGCTGCAACGGCCAGAACAACTGCGATTGCGGCCGTGGCTTTTTTACTCACGACGAGACGCAACATGACGCTTTGAAAATAGACACCGCGGAGGGTGTAGTGCTCGGACCTTTTCGAAGCTTCCAGGTTCAGGGACTAAGCGGATTTCTTCAGCTGGCGGTCGTGGTGGCGCCAGTGGCGGATCATCGCTACCCAGCCGGACTGAGCTTCCTCTTCATGTT
>DATFDP010000029.1:0-5443 GCA_035252015.1 Terriglobales bacterium | reverse complement strand
CTCGGTGTCCTCTGTGGTTAAAGAAGAACTTTAGCTGTACCGCCCAGGTTGTTGAGCTACCGTAATCGGCACTTCTTCCACAATTTCAATCCCAAAACCCTGCAGGGCGGCAACCTTGCGCGGGTGGTTGGTGAGCAAGCGGATGCGCCGCAGGCCCAGGTCGGAAAGAATCTGGGCACCTATGCCGATTTCGCGCTGCGTTTTGCGTTCGCTTTCCGGCAGGGCGGGCAGGCGCACGTCACGATGGAAGGAGAGCAGGGTGCGCTCCCCCATCCGCTCCACGGAAAATCCCTTGGAGGTCTGGTGCAGGTATATCAGGGCGCCAAGCTCCTGCTCGGCGATCATCTGCAACGAGCGGTCAATCACGTTGCGGCATTCGCACCAGGTGGCGCCAAATACGTCGCCCACCACGCAATGGGAGTGCATGCGTACCAGCACCGGCTCTGTGGCGTGTTCCAGGTCGCCGCGAACCAGGGCGACATGGGACTCGCCGCCCTCTACCTCGCTTTCGTAGGCCACCATGCGGAACTCGCCGTGGCGCGTGGGCAGCAGGGCTTCGCCCAGACGGCGCACATAGCGTTCGTGCTGCATGCGGTAGCGGATCAACTCGGCGACGGTCAGCATTTTCAGGTTGTGCTGGCGGCAGAACTCGATCAAATCCGGAACGCGCGCCATGCTGCCATCATCTCTCATGATTTCGCAGATAATGCCTGCGGGCACCAACCCCGCCAGGCGCGCCAGATCCACGGACGCTTCCGTCTGCCCGGCGCGCACCAGCACGCCGCCTTTGCGGGCGCGCAGAGGAAAAACATGCCCAGGGCGCGCCAGATCGGCGGGCCGGCTGACGGGATCGATGGCCACCGCAATAGTGTGAGCGCGGTCGTAAGCCGAAATCCCGGTGGTCACGCCTTCCCGCGCATCCACCGACTCGCAAAACGCGGTGCCATAGTTGGAGGTATTTTCTGCGGTCATGGGGCCGATCCGCAGATGCTCCAGGCGCTCTTCGGTCATGGCCATGCAGATCAACCCGCGGCCGTATCGGGCCATGAAGTTGATGGCTTCCGGCGTGACCTTTTCCGCCGCCAGGGTGAGGTCGCCTTCGTTCTCCCGGTCTTCATCGTCCACAACTACAACCATGCGGCCGGCACGAATGTCGGCGACCGCGCTTTCCACGTCGCAAAATGGCGAGCTGAGGGTCATAACAACCAGGATTCTAGCAGTTGAAGGCCACTGCCTTCCTCGTTAAGGAGGCAGAAGTCAGCTTCAAGTTACTGAAAAAGTGAGGCTTACAGCTCGCGCCGGCCTTCCATGGCCTTCAGCATGGTGACCTCGTCGGCATATTCGATGTCGCTGCCAACGGGAATGCCGGTAGCGATGCGTGTTACCTTCACGCCGGGACGCCTGACTTGCTGTGAGATGTAGACGGCAGTGGCCTCGCCTTCCACCGTCGGATTGGTCGCCAGGATGACCTCGTCCACCTCGCCGGCATCAATGCGCCGCATGAGGTTGGAAAGCCGAAGTTGCTCCGGCCCGACTCCGTGCAGCGGCGAAATGGAACCGTGCAGAACGTGGTAGGCGCCATTGAAGTGGCGCGTCTTCTCGATAGCAGCGATGTTGGTTGGCTCCTCCACCACGCACACCAGGCGCTGGTTGCGGGTTGGGTTGCTGCAATAGACGCATGGGTCCACATCGGTGATGTTGTTGCACACCGAGCACAGGCGCAGCTTGGCCTTGACGTCACGCACGGCAGCGGCCAGCGCCTCGGCATCATCTTCGCTGGAGCGAAGAATATGGAAGGCCAGGCGCTGGGCGCTCTTGCTGCCCACTCCCGGCAGCTTCTTGAGTTCGTCAATGAGCCGGCTCATCGGCTCGGCAAATTTGGACATGGGGAATCGGGTTGCACAATTAGCCTAGGCCCATGCCGCCGAGCATGCCGCCCAGGCTGGATTGCATAGCTTCGTCCACCTTGCGGCAGGCTTCGTTGACAGCGGCGGTAACCAGGTCCTGCAGCATCTCCACATCACCAGCCTTGACCACCTCCGGATCAATTTTGAGCGCCTGGACCTGCTTGCGGCCGTTCATTTTCACGCTCACGCTGCCCCCACCGGCCGTGGCTTCGACCGTGGTTTCCTCCATCTTCTTTTGCAGCGCCTCGGCCTGCTGTTTGGCCATGGACATCATTTCTTTAATATTGAATCCGCCCATAATCTCTCCGAGTAGTTAATACTTTGTAACGCCGGCATCTTGCCGGCTGTCGCGAGGGCATCCTGCCCTCGCAGGCGGGCGAGACGCCCGCCTGTACAGCCGCCCAGACGGCGTCGCTACGTAAACCAACTACCGCTTCTCTCTATGATCAATAATCGTGCGAATTTCTGCGCCGAACTTGTCCTGCATGCGGCGCACCACAGGGTCCTCGAGAGCGCGATTGCGGCCTTGGCTGTTTCCTGTGCTACTCGCGAAACGTGGTTTGGCCATCCCGTTTGCCGCTCCGCCGGTTACCGCAACCTTCAGCGGCCGTCCAGCAGCGCCACTGGCCACTGTGCTGGCAATCTTCTTGGGTTCGGGACCGAAGGCCATATCCACCACGCCGGGTGCCGCGCTTACCTTTATTGCGAGCTCATTCCCGTGCAGGGACCAATCTCCCGCGTCCAGCATATAGGCGAGTGTGCGATGGCCGCCATTCTCCAGCGCCCCAACCACAGCTGCGCGCAGGTGGTCGGGAGTCGCGCCGTCCGTTTGCAGCTTGACCGCCGCCTCCGGTTCTGGCTGGGAGTCGCTCTCCGCTGCAATCGCCGGGGCGGCGGCTCCCATGACCACAGAAGCGCCGGTGCCAGCGGCGAGCAGCGTCTTATCATCGCCGGACAACTTCGAGCCCGAACCACCGCTCTTGCGGACCGTATCAGCATTAAACGGCGACAGCCGGCCGGGGCGCGAAGAAAACGGCTCGGCGCTGCGCGGCCGTTCCGCTCCTGAAGCAACCGCCAGTGGACGCGAGCCACCCGGAGGAACACCACTCTCGGCGGCGCCTGCTTCGCTCAGCAGCTGCTCCAGGGGAAGCAGGCGGGAAGCATGTGCCATCTTCAGCAGGCCAAGTTCGAGGTGAAACCGCTGTTCCTGCTTATACCCGAGCTCGCTGTGCGTGCGCAGCATGATTTGCAGATACCGTGCCAGGTCTTCCTCGGTGAAACCTTCGGCCACCCGCGCCAAGCGCTGGCGTTCATCCGAGGAAATCTGCAACAGCTCAGAATCACCGCCCGCCACTTTGGCCACAATCGCATTACGCAGGAAGCGCACCATTTGCCGCGCAAAATGAATGGGGTTCTGCCCTTCTCTGATCAGCTTATCGGCAAGCCGCAGTACTTCCTCGCTGGAGCCGCGCTCCACCGCCTGCATCACTTGCTCCAGGGTGGCGGAAGGCACAGTGCCCACAAGCTGGCGAACCACTTCCGCGGTCAGGGTCTCGCCGCAGCAGGCAATCGCCTGGTCGAGAATGGAAAGCGCGTCGCGCATGGAGCCGTCACCGGCTTCCGCCAGTAGGGCCAGGGCGTCCGCCTCAGCTTTAATGTGTTCGCGCCCGGCGATGTCGCGCAACTGGCCCAGAATGTCGTCAAAGCGCACGGCATGAAAACTGAAGTGTTGACAGCGCGAGCGGATGGTTTGCGGAATGTCCTCGGGCTGGGTGGTCGCCAGCATGAAAATCACGTGGCCCGGCGGCTCCTCCAGGGTTTTAAGCAGCGCATTGAAGGCGGCGTCAGTAATCTGGTGAGCTTCGTCGAGAATCCAAATTTTAAATCGGTCACGCGCCGGGCGATAGCGGGCG
Source organism: Terriglobales bacterium (assembly GCA_035252015.1). GTDB lineage: Bacteria > Acidobacteriota > Terriglobia > Terriglobales > Acidobacteriaceae > JAICWP01. Next base: position 1,623 of record DATFDP010000029.1, on the reverse strand, counting down.
GCGTCACGCAGTTCGCGGATCTCGTCAATGCCGCGGTTGGTGGCGGCGTCAATTTCAATCACGTCCACTGAATTGCCGGCGCGAATCTCGGTGCAGGACTCGCAAACCCCGCAAGGTTCGGGAACAGGGCCGTTGGCCGAGCGGCAGTTCAGCGCCATGGCCAGAATGCGGGCCACGGTGGTCTTGCCGATGCCGCGGTGGCCGCTGAAGATATAGCCGTGGGCAATGCGCTGCTGCTCAATGGCATTCTTCAGGGTGCGGGTGACGTGCTCCTGTCCGATCACTTCCGTGAAGCGTTGTGGACGGTACTTGCGCGCCAGGACTTGATAAGCCATAGGGGAGAAAATTCGATTATACGTGATGGGGAAAACCGATTCTGCATGCCCGAAAGCCTTCTCTGCGGCTGAAACTGGCGGACTTGGCAGAAGCGCACAAATACTGGCAATTGTGCTGCCAGCTTGAGGTTATCCGCCCAAAATTGCAGAAATAAAAAGCCTTTGGTCCTTGCGGGACAGCAGCCCTTGGCGCTACCCTTGCAAGCGAGTTCGGGGTTCGGGAGGAGTGTCATGCAATTGAAAATCGCTACCCACGTGGTAGAAGGCGTCACTGTTCTGGAATGCAGCGGCCGCATTGTTTTCGGGGACGAAGCGGCAGCGCTGCGGGAGCAAGTGAAAGATCTGGTGGCCGCAGGCAAAAAGCAGATTGTGCTCAACCTGAGCGGCGTCACCTACATCGACAGCGGCGGGCTGGGGACACTGGTCGGACTTTACACCACCGCCCGCAATGCCGGCGGCGCCATCAAGCTGGCCAACCTGACGCAGCGGGTCGGTGACTTGCTGCAAGTAACCAAGCTGCTCACCGTATTCGACGTCTACGATAACCAGGAGAAAGCCATCAAGGCCTTTGGCAAGGTAGCCGTAGCTTAGGCTGGCGGCGAAATTCTCGGGGGAGGCACGGAGTGGCCGCCCCCTTTCAATTTGCGCCCCCGCTCTGGATGGCGAACCACTCCGGTGTTAAATTCGGGGCGTGATCTTCTACCTCCCGCTGCTGCTGACCGTAGGCGCGACCACGCTGTACCACGTCGCGCAAAAATCTGTTTCTCCCCAGGTGAATCCCATGCTGTCGGTCACGGTTAACTACGTGACAGCGTTGATCGTGTCGCTGCTGATCCTGCCGTTTTATCCCGGCAACTCGCTACGCGGTTCTTGGAAAAACCTGAACTGGGCGAGTGTGACGGTGGGCGTGGCCATCGTGGGGATCGAGTTGGGGTTCGTGGTGGCCTATCGCGCCGGCTGGCGAATCAGCGTGGCGTCGCTAATTGCCAACGTGTCTACCGCTCTGCTTCTGGTTGGCGTCGGGCTGGTGTTTTTCCGCGAGCACCTGAGCGGCCGCAGCGTGGGTGGAATCATTTTGTGCATCGCCGGGCTTGGCTTGGTGATGTACCGATAAGGAAACGATGTTTAAGAAGCTGCTGGCCATCGTGCGCAAAATACCGCCGGGTAAAGTGTGCAGTTATGGAGGTGTAGCGCGGCTGGCCGGTTACCCGGGGGCCTCGCGCCAAGTGGTCTGGGCGCTGCATTCCGGCTCCGCCAATAGTTTGCCCTGGCACCGAGTGGTGGGGGC
>DATFDP010000028.1:0-3570 GCA_035252015.1 Terriglobales bacterium | reverse complement strand
CCCCGCCTCCACCTCCTCAGCCGAGCTTAACCTGCAAGCTATCTATGTCACCCGGCAGTGGCCCAGCGCCCTTAACTGTCAATGTTTCCACAAACTGCAGCGATAGTGCCGACCAATCGGTCAGCATTCTTGTGAGTTTTGGAGACGGCTTCTACCTCTCTGGGGCGAACGTCACCCATACCTACGTGAACAGCGGTAGCTTTCATGTATCCGTCCTAGCCAGCGACAAGGCGGGCAACACTTTCAAACCCTCGCAAACTGTCACTGTGAGCCTCAACCCAGTTTTATTTGTTGGTATAAGCGGCGGAAAGATCGCGGAATTTAACAAGTCCGGCAAATTGCTGCACACACTGAACTCGAATCAGGGCGGCTCCATGACCGGCATGGCATTCGACGCCTCCGGCAACCTCTACGCCACCAATTTCACGGCCGATACTGTCAGCAAATTCAACCCCGAGGGCGCCCTGCTCGGCACGTTCGGATCCGGGTACAACTGCAAGCCAGAATCAATCGTCTTCGATTCCGCGGGCAACGCCTATGTGGGCGAGACGGGATGCAGCCACGCTCTCTTGCGGTTCGATGCCTACGGCAATCTCACCGCCAGTTACACGGTAGGCACGGAGGCGGAGGGAAGCGACTGGATTGACCTTGCCCCCGATGGCTGCACCATCTTCTACACCTCCCAGGGGACTTCCATACTTCGCTTCGACGCCTGCAAGGGACAGCAACTGCCTCCCTTTTCTTCCTCTTTGAAGGAAGGCCTGGCGCTGCGGATTCTGCCCGATGGAGGCGTGCTGGTTGCCAATTTAGATAATATTGTGCATCTCGATTCGGCCGGGCGTGTGGTTGCGACCTATGTTGCCTCCGGCGAGAAATGCTGGGCTTCCCTGGCTCTGGACCATGATGGCACATCCTTCTGGGCTGCGGATTACTGCACCTCGGATGTCATCCGTTTTGATCTCACTTCCGGCAATCAGCTCTTCAAGTTCAACACCGGAACTCCCGCGAACACTGTGTTTGGTCTCGCCGACCGGCCGGCTGGCCCGGCGGCCGCGCCGGCTGGACCGCTAATCGCCTCGCCGTCGCAGGCAACCATCAGCTCCGGGCAGAGCGCTTCCTACAGTTTGGCCTTTGCTCCAGTTGCATCGGCCGCCGGCCAGACCGTGTCGTTTTCCTGCAGTAACTTGCCTCGTGGCGCCGCTTGCTCTTTCTCGCCGGGAACGGCGGTCGCAACGGACAGCACCCTCAGCGCAAATCTCACCATCACCACAACTGCAGGGTCTTCCGCCCGAATGAGACTCGGACCGGGGAAGCTGGTGCTGTATGGGCTGTGGCTACCATTGGCGCTCGTGCTCATTCCGGCTCAGGCTGCTGCGAAAAAGCGCGCCAGACTGCTCGCTGCCCTCATCCTTCTCTCAATTCTGCTGGCCTGCAGCGGTGCCAAATCCACGAACAGCAACAGCAGCCCTCCACCAACTCCTGCCGCCCCGCTTGCGGGAACTACTACGCCCGCCGGCACTTACACGATCGTGATCCACGCACAAGCCGGCACGATGGACAGTTCGACTGCGGTGCAGCTTACGGTTCAGTGATGATGAGTAATGCTAGGAGCTTCGACCGGAGAGCCCGGCTGCGGCGGCCATGCTCTTGGCGCTGGCTGCCTTGGTTTGCTCCAGCCCAAACTGCGGCACGCGCTCTATAGTGCCGATAACTGGTTGGTCAGTAATAGCATAGAGGAAGCCATGCGATTCGCTGTGCTGACGCATGCAGAGATTCTCCATTAGGGTGTGCGCCCGCCGGCTCAGCACATTTTGCGGCAGCACGCTGAAATTTCGGAATACCCACAGCAGATAGACCCGCTCCCAGAATGAGGGCCTCACGTAGCGTGGCCCTACCGGCGTTACCAGCCGCAACACGCCCCAGCGTAACTTACTGATCCACACCGTCCTGCCCCTTCCGAGTGAGTCATTTGGCCCGATATCCAGCAATAATGCTTTTTGCAATCGCCGCACCAAAGCTGGTGCAACGGTACTTAAGTCACCTGCCGCATCCTGCCGTAACCGCCTCCCTCTGCTTCTGTCCATTCTCATAGTGGGTCGCTGATAGCGTTGCAAGCCAATGAAAGGCATGGACATCTCGGCAAAACCCCAATCTTTGCGGGGCAAGTCCAGGCCCGCGATAACGGAGGCCTCGGGCATCTTGGCCATCTGTCAAACTTCTGCGCAAAATCCGCGAACAGCTTGTCTAAAAGTGAATTTTTTTTGCGCTTGATGTCCTAATTTGGCAAGTTTCTGGGACAAAAATGGGAAATCGGGGCGATTATCCCTCCAGCATCCGGGCGGCTATCTCCTTTAGAACCTTGGCGCACACCATGGCGGTGCGGCCGGAAGCGTCCCGCCCCGGGTTATATTCCACCAGGTCGGCTCCTACAATCCGTCCCTGCAATGATTGCAGAGCACTTATAACCTCGCGAACCGACATGCCGCCCGGCTCCCAGTGCGATACCCCTGGGGCAAAGGCCGGGTCGAGCACGTCCATATCGAACGAAATATAGACGGGACCTTTGAACTCCAGCCTGGGCCAGCGTCCTAAATCCTTCATTTCCAGGACCTCCACCCCAAAGCGCCGTGCCTGCTCCCGCTGGTGGCCATTCATGGTGCGAATGCCAGCCTGGACCATGCGGCGGGCCAGCTTTTCCTCCATAACACGGGCGAAGGGACAGGCGTGGGAATAGGGGTTGCCACCAAGCTCGTTGTAGAGGTCGGGGTGAGCGTCGAAGTGCATGATTTCCAGATCGGGAAATCTGACGGCGAAAGCCCTGATCACCGGATAAGTAATAGAATGGTCGCCTCCCAGCAGCATGAGCCTCGCATCCTGGCGCAATTGCTCTGACACGCCTTGCTCAATGGCGGCAAAGGCTTCAGGCGTGCCTGAGGGAAGCTGCAGGCTGCCGGCATCGCGAACCTTGCCTTCGAGGTCGGTGCCGTTTTCCGTCCACAGGTTGGAGGAATCGCAGTAGAGCGCCTCCACGATGCGCGGCGGGGCCTGGGCTGTCCCGCGTAAATACGAGGAATTTTCGTCAAACGGAATTCCTAGCAAAGTGACGGAGGAGACGGTTGGCAGGTTTACGGGTGAGATCACGCGATGGGCCGGGTCGCCGGACATGCCCGTTCAGATTTCCGGCAGAACATCGAAGCGCTTGATCACCGCGGCAACACCATAGTTACCCTGACCGGCGTTTTCCTCAACTCGCACCACCGACGCCTGGCAACACACCCAGCGCCGGTCGGAGAAAGTAATTTCCGGGGGCAGCACCAGAATGAGTTCCAGCTCGCTGCCCTCCTGCATGCGCGAATTGCTGTAGACGAAAACGCCCGCGGTGCTCAGATCGCGAGTCTGGGTGGCCTCCGGAAGACCTCCCCTGTCTGCTTTCAGCGAAACCGGAACATGCACGGGAAAACGCTGCCGTGCCCGGCGATCCGACTTCTTCTCGACCATAAAGTTCCCACCCTCGGAGTAAGAATCGCGGCATTTTACTCCAAACCGGGCTGTGCGCAAGTGCGGAAGGGG
>DATFDP010000027.1:0-9915 GCA_035252015.1 Terriglobales bacterium | reverse complement strand
ACCGTATGCATTGGAGTCCTCCTTTCTATTCGAGGAGGTGGAAAGTACGTTGAAGACCGTGGCGCGGCGATTATTTATGGGGGTAGAAGCGCATGGAACACCTCACTTCGTGCGCGTTGCGGATGCACAATGGGCAAGCGGTCTTGCCCAGAAAATCCGGCGTTCCCGGAGACGATTGGTTGATGATATTTCCTGTGCGATGAGAACGCGCGAGAAACCACGAGAAATTATTTAGCTAAGGCCCCGACTGGGAATAACAAAAAGGCCCCGGCTGGAGGACCGAGGCTCGGGAGGTCTGAGGGTACAGTTTCACGCAGCTACGGCAGCTACGAACTTCTTGGGGATGGTCTCATCCATTGTGCAGTGCTTCACGACTATGGGAGCGGTGAGGAACGGCTCCAAGATGGCTTTGACCTTGGGGAAGTGCTCCTTCGCATACTTCTCCATGTCCGCCTTGTCGCGCCAGAGCGAGATCACATAGAACTTGGTGAACTCGGTCTCCACTTCGAGCGGGACGAGGTCAAAGAAGCCCTTGTAGGTCTTGAGAATCGGGAAGATTTCCTCTTTCATCGTCTTGATGAAATCGGGTTTCTTGTCGGGCTTTACGGTAAGTTCAAGGAAACGGGCAAACATATGGTCCACCTCCGGATGGTTTGAGCTATAGAGGGCCCGGTTCGACCGCCGCCGCGAATTGGCGGGATAAGGGATAAACGATTTAAGTCGGGCGCAGGGTTGCGACGTGCCGTTATGGGCCTGGTCACTCGCAGCTGTGTGCGTGTTCAGTCCTGTGAGTGATCGAAGGTTCTTCGTCGGAACTGGTGCGCCCGACTAGCGCAATGCTCGTGCTGGCTCCGCTGCTTCAGGTCTTCGTCGGGCGCACGGGTTTGCGCAACGCAAGCCGGTGGTGCCCTCGTTTCTGCCAGCCGCCGTCCTGCTCCATAGTGGGCGGCTGCGGTAAACCGCAGGGCTAGTCTGTCGGCCCCGGTGCGCCCGACAAGCTTTTCTCAGCCATCCTCCTCCTCCAGCTAAGTACTTGCCGTGATGTGTGGCACGCTGCCGCGTGAGCTTCATGCCAGAATGGGAATCGTCGGCAGCGTTGATGAAAGATTGCGGGTGATATCACGCCGGCGCTTCTTGAAAGAACTGGACGAAGATGCAGACTAATAGTGAGGCTGGTGCCGTCTCCGGGCTGCTCTATATTCTCGAATCAGGAGTGCCGCGAGTATTCGCAGGAGCAGCAGGATGCTTGTAATCAGCAGAATCTCGCTGCGTTGACGACTACACCCGGCCACAGAACTTGGTACACGCACTTTTATGCGGGCCCTTCTGAGGCAAGGTCGCGAAAAAAGGGGCATTGGACCTTCTCCAATACCCCTGGCTGAGATACCCTCCCCCGAAGGTACTTCGCCGAAAAGTAAACCAAACCTACCGAAAATTAACCACCCATCGCGCTGGCGGTCTGGGAGAAGACGTTGTTTGCCTGTGTACCGATCAGCCGGACGGTGCCAACCACGATTACCAGAATGACGGCCAGCATCACCGCGTATTCCGCGATGTCTTCGCCCTCATCATTCATCCATACGTTCCGCAGAAGTTCTTTCATTGTGTTTTCCTGGGTGAAATTGCGCCCGGGGATGGCGACTTGAAAGAAGACAGTACTGCTTTCAAATAAGACTGAGAATGGCCCGAGGGTACTCGCTTTGCCTGCAAACAGGTAATCAGAGGTAACCTGCGTGTCGCTGATCTTTCAGGAAAGTTGCAACTCCTTGCGCGTCTTATGCAGGCGTTCTGAGGCAGGGGTGACCTGCCATTCTCCGCCCCGATAACGTAGACTGCCGGCATGGTGGTCGCGCTGGCCATTTTGCTCGTCTGCCTGGCTATGCTCCTGATCTATGCCCTTGTGCGCACCGCAGAGCGCGACCTTGGGCGCGGCAAGGATCTGATACACGGCAGGAGTTCCAAAAACAACTGAATACGGGACGCTGGGTTCAGGGTGATTCCCCGGTGCGAAATCAGCTGGTTAACGAAGCAGTATCGGGCAGGTTTTTGGAACGACTTACGTTTCGTCACGGCAGTCATTTTGGGGTCCCTGGGACGAGCCTCGCACCGCTATAGCCGAGAGTCGTTGAACAACTGAAAGCAGGTAGTTGGCGAATAGGACTAGGGTAGCCGCTTCTTGTGGGGCAAACGTCACAGCTCGATGGCTGGAGGGATTCTTAAACGTACCAATTGTGCCGGCAAAAAGGTGTTGCAGCATCTCCTGCTCACCCACTGGCGCTGCTTTGTCCGCCAGTGGGCCAAGTTGCGGCTTGAAGGCATCTCTCATCAAATTGACGCCTATTGCAGCAGCGTGAAACCCGCCGGCCAGCCGAACCCGCTCCTCGACCTCTCGAAAGGCTCGGAACACCGCAGTGTCGTAGTCACCCCTGAGAAATAAGGGGCGCACACTCGCTGCGAGGACTGGATCAAGCAATTCCGCCGGCAGCAAGTTGCCGAGACGATAGCTGCGAAAGTCCGACCTGTTTCTGATTCCACGTCCCCGCCGCGTGATGAAAAAGTTCATCCCGTAGTTGTCGGAAGGGGACTGCGCCAAGAATCCCTCGGTTACTAAGAGCGACCAAGCTTCGGCAATAATTTCACCTGCACCAGCCCGGATATAATCGGAGAACTCGCTGTTGCTGACCCCGATCAAGTTATAGCGGCTAACCGACTGCCCACCCTGAGCGATCAGATATTCGAGCAACATCGCTGCAACGTCTTCGGGCGGTAGAGCAAGCAATTCTTTCGGTGCTGGGAATATGTCTTTTGGGTTACGCATTGGCAAAGAGGATGTTAAACGATACGGGCTACGGCACCTTTCGGAAATGTTGCCCTATTTTGCGGCATTGCGGGTAAGTCGTTGCAATGCTAAGTTGTGGCCCCGCCTGCCATCGCGACCGGCCCCCAGAGCGCAACTGCCGGCGGGAAACGCGAGGAAGAAAAGCCATGCGAAAACTTGTGTGGATGCTATTGTTCCTAGTGCTTTACCTTACGGCTAACGCCTTTGCTGCCGTTGTGACCCAGTTGCACTTCCCAGTCAACGGGGCGGTGTTCAATCCTTGCAATGGGGAAACCGTAACGTTCAGCGGCATCGAACATTTCGTTGCGAGCGAGACGTCGGATGGCGGTGGCGGGTTCCATCTTGCTGAACGCGACAATATTCACGTGACTGCCACTGGCAGCCTGGGCAACTCATACGAGGGAAATGAGGAAGACAGCTTCGAGCTTAACGGTCGGTACGGGGTTGAGCAGACAATCCCGCAGACCTTCAGCGAGATCAGTAATGGGTCGGCACCAAACTTCGAAGTTCACTCGCTCTTCCACATCACTGTCAATCCCAATGGCATGGTGACGGCCTTCGTTGATAATTTCACGGCCAGCTGCCGGGGTTGATATCAACTCGTAAAGCAGTCCTCAATCTCGCCCGACTGTCTGAACCAGGCAGGCCGCTGGTGGCGGATTCCGTCGGTATTGTCTGAGCGCCAGCGCTGCACCATTGGGACTGGCCGCCTTGTGGCGCAGATCACATTCTGCACGCGGCCGAGCTTCGCCGGCTGACTGCACCACGGACAACATCTTGGAACAATCCCATTTGCCAGCAGCCGGAATACCCCATGTTCCTTGCAGGTCAGGCGGTAGAAACCGACGCGCTGCAGCGCTGGATTGGCGGCCAGCAGGTTACTAAACGTCAAACGAACCTCCTGGGCTACTTCTGGCGTTTCAGCCTCGCCTGCCGCAGCGATTCTTCAAGTATGGGCGTCAGGTCCTCCGGCTCCTCGGGGCTTGGCACCTTCACTCCCGGCAGCTTGCCCGTCTGCGGCCCAACTGAAGCTCCTGGCGGTCCAGAGGGCTTGGCTTCGGGCGGGGCGATTGTGGGCTTCGCCTTTACCGGCTTGGGCAGGCCCCGGCCAAGCTCGCGAGTGAGCGCGCGCTCTTCTGCCTTCTGGCGAGCCTCATCGAGGATGGCCCGGGCTTTGGCTTCCGCTGTGCGCTGCCACTTCGGGATGTCCATGGAATTGCGCTCGGCAAACTCTCTGCCTTGCTCGAGTCGGGCTGCGGCGCCATGCTGCTCGAGGTCCGCATTCATGGCGTCTTGAATGCCCGCATCTTCCAGGCCCTCACGCGTGCCGGGCTTCCACTCGATGCGCGGGCTCGGCAGCTCCATTTCCGGATTCATGAAGGCCGATTCCTGCACCAAGCGGGGCTCGCGCAGTAGGCCGATGGGGGTAGTCCTGATGCCCTGATTGCCGGCCAGCACTCTGGCGTTTGGCTTTCCGATCAGGTCAGGAGGTACACCTCCAGGGCCGATGCGGACAGGTGCGGGAGTCTCTGGTATGCCCAGACTGAGGCGGATTGGCTCGGGCTCGGGATTCAGCAGGCCGCGCACCGGATGCGCCGGCATGTCCTCAAATTCGGCGTCAATGATATTGGGCTCAACCCCGCGCGAAGACTGCGTGAGCAGTTTGGGACGGATAACATCCCGGGGCACCTCGCCCGGCCCACGGCGGTAGGGAGTCGGCCTTGGCTCCTCCACCGAGATGGGACCGGGGCTCGCCGGGTTGGAGCGCGAAAGGGCATTCATCACCATGCTGGGCGGTTGGCCCGTGCTGAGATCAAAAAGCGGCCGCGGCCCGCGGTCCAACCCTAAGCGGGAAATCTTTGAGCCGTAATACCGGATGGAAGGTCCAAGCACGCGCTCGCCCGCCAGGAAACCCAGATATGGATGATCGAGCCCTTCCCCGATTGCCGCGCCTGCAGCCCCGCCCGCCAGGCGGGAGGCGGTTGGCTGTGCAATCAGCCGCCCCGTAGCGCGCACGGGAGCGGTTGCAGTTTCCCTCGCCTCCGGAGCTGCGAGAGCCGTTGCCGTCATCCCGGTTACACCGCCAGCACCTCCGGCGATGTCACCGGTCGCGAACTGATCGCCGATCCGCGCCATGCCAGGCCCAATGAATGGGATGGCCGACTCAAGCGCATGCACCGCTGCGTCCGACTTGGCACCGATTCCAGGCGCATTCCATTCCCGCTTGGCACGGCCGAACAGATCGCGCTGCTGTTCTCCGCTCGATGCCAGCAGCATCCGCGCTGAATTGATGGGGTGGCGCAGTTCGGAGCTAAGCCCGGTTCCCAGATCCTCCAGGCTGGGGTTGCCAATGATGTTGCCGGCGAAGCGGCTGATCGGGCCGGCATCGGGTGAGATGTCCACCCGCTGCTGGTACCACTTGTCACCGGGCGAGGTTTCGAGGCGCTGGAGAGCCTGGTCCTGGTCCGCCGGCGAGTAGACCTGTTTCGCGGCCTGGTCGAATATATCTCCCGTAGAGCCGGCAGAGGCGGCCGGGGCAGCGGGAGCGGCCTGTTTCGGTTGCGCTTGCGGTTTCGCTACTTCATCGAAGATGTCAGCCATTAGAATTGCCATCCATCCGCGCGGGCAGCATCCCGCGCCTTTTGTTTGTCCCCGTTGCTGTTGCTGAGGTAATACGCTGCGCCCTCGCGGCTCAGTTTGCGGTCGGGCTCATCCGCCACCCCCACATAGCCCGCCATGGAGCGGGATTTCGCGACGTCCTGTGAATACCGGCCTTCGGCCAGGGTCATCATCTGCGCCATCTGCTGCGGCGTGAGCACCACTCCGGTCAGGTATCCGTTCTTGTCGAACTTCGCCTGCAGTCCCTGCAGCCAGGGACGCGATTGCTCGGCTTCGTGGATGATGTCGCGCGTCAGCCGCGAGCCCTTCTGCAAGCCCATAGTCATGCCCAGGTGATTGGCGAGCAGCGAGAGCATGGCCTGCTGATCGTGGTCCTTCACCGCGTCCTGGTAGTTTCTGGCCATGACATTGAAGCGCTCCGCAGAGTCAAGCGCGGGCTGCCAGTAGGTGAGAATCTTCTCTTTTGTCGCAGCGTCCACATGGCCCGCGCCTTTGGCCTTGAAACCGGTCGGCAGCGTTTGCGTCTGGCGAGTCGTAGGGTTGTAGAGAACCGGATTACCCTGTTCATCCTCGAGGGGAATCCATGATCCCTCCCGCGGCGCCCGTAGGTCGGCGGCATGCTGCCTGGCAAACTGCTCTCGCGTCCCGTTGGGGTGAGTGGCGTGCCATTCCTGGTAAGCCTGTTCCTCGAAATTCCCCGAGGGCTTCTGCCCCGCCTGCTTCACAGCGGTGAACGCCTCCAGGTAGGTGTAGGGTTTACCGGTCTGCGGATTGACGCGCGGCTGGCCGTTGTCGCCGGTCATCAGATCGTGGAGCGCCTGCACATCTGTGCCTTGGCCGGTTTTTTCCTGAACCTTCCCGCCGATCCGCTCATAAGTGGAATTGTCGGGCCGCTGCATCACTTCCACCCGCTGCCCGTTAGCATCCGTGTATTCATCAATCTTGCTGTCAACCGGCTTGGCGTTGGCGTCGGCATCGGCTTTGCGGGCTTCGGCGATGTCCTTTGCGGATTGTGCCCGCTTGCTCTCTTCGCCGACATCTTCCCCCACCCTGGCGGCCGCCTGGTTTTCCAGCACGCGGTGATGCAGCGTCGTTCCAGGAATGGACGCCGCCAGGCCCGGGGCAACCATCGAGCCGACCGTATCCAGTGCCTTCAGGCCGCCGATGCCGACATTTTCGAGTGTGTGGACAAACGGATTTTTGGCAGTGGCGTGCAGCTTAGCGATTCCTGATGGGCTGGCTTTCAGGTTCTCCCAGTTGGCCATGTCGCGAGGCAGCCCTGCGGGCGCTGCCGAAAGCGCCGGCGCTCCCGTCATTGGCGCCCCGCCGCGCCCTGCTGCAATTGCTGGCTGTCCCACCGGCGGCAGATTCACTCCCGGACTCAGGTCGGGCTTGGCAATGATTGAAGTGCGTGGAGCCGCGGTATCGCTTGCACTGCCCGGCCCTACTGGCGCAAGGCTGACTATGCGCGATGCGCCCGGGGAACCGATCAGCGGAGGTCTGCGCAAGGGAAGGCCGGCTAGTTCCTCCGGGTCCATTTGATTCACGTCTACTGCTTGCGAGTCTGCGAATGGTGCCATCGTGGTTTAGCTCCGTTTCATTCAACTAGAATCCAGGCACGGCGGATGCTTTGAGCCCCATGGTCGCGCCTTGCTGCGCCCCGCCGAGAATCGTGTTCAGCAGGTCCCCGGTGAACTTCATTTTGTTGGCATCGGCAGTGTTGGCCACATTCAGGGCCTGATTCGACGTTCCCAGGGCGTCGTTCGATAGCCCAAGCGCTCGCAGGGTGTCGATCATGTTTTCGCCATAGAGTCCGGAGAGCGCCTTGATGGCGTCCTGCTGTTGCTGCTGCTTCACCAGCGCATTCTGGGTCTGTACGTCGGCAGCCGTTTGCGAAAGCTGTCTTCCCCCCGAACGCATAGCCTCGTCCAAGGCGGGCGCGAATCCGGCGGCATTTCTGGTCCTCGCTGCCGTCAGGTTCCCTTGCCCCACGGCACCGGCTTCGGACCCGCCGATAGACTGCTGGTTGGCGGTGTTGATAGCGCCCAGGTCTTTCCCGAAGCCCTGCGGGTTGATTAGGTTCTTCTGTAGAGTGGGAAAGAGCGTGTTATAGGTGCGATTCCCCCGCCCCGACAAGGTTCCTGAAAGCTGGTTCGTAATCCCGGCTTGCTGAATGCCACGTCCGGCGTTGGCTAAAGCTCCTGCCTTTATTCCGGTTGCCATATGGTTCCTCTCATCTCCTCGAAAATCACATCACCTGAACTTTGCTCGCGTGGCCTAGCGTTAAGCCGTTGGCCATGGCCTCGATAAACTCCATCCACTGCCCCATGGAGTCGGCAATTGCGCTTGCCTGGCCCGCGTTTCCTTCTGCCAGTTCGCGCTTCAAATTGGCGAGCGCCTCGCGGAAGCTACCCGGGCGGTCGAGCAAGGCACCCCTACCCAGAGCGTGGGCAACTACTCCGGCGTTTAGCCTTGCGTAAGCATCGGTGTTCACCGTTCGTAAGCGGTCCACCAGCTCCAGAGTCAGCACGGCAAGGCCATTCGGATCCACCTCCGCCAGATAATCGGCGACATGCCGTGCCAGATCTAGGCGCGCCGTGGCCTGCTGTTCCATTTGTCCGCTCATCGTCTCAAGCTCCGTAATAGCCAAGCGCTTCTGTCGCCTGCCGGTTCCTGTACGCCTGCTGCCGGCATCTTTGGCTGCACTGGGTCTGCCAGGCACGCTTCGGCTCAAACTGGTTCTTGCACGTCCGACACGCGCGCGGTTCGGTTTTCCGTGTCTCTGCTCGTCTCATGCGTCACGCGCCTCCCATTCCGCCCAAGAATGCGTCACAACGGGTATCCTGCAATCTGTGCTCATCGGTATCGTGGCCGGTTCAGCCGGAATGCCCGCGGCTGTTTCTTTTTCCACTCCTGCTCAAAAAACCGTTGCTGCATGCTTTGGCGCTGGTTCCGGTCTGAGATCTGGCGCTCTGTCAAAAGCCTTCCGCCGTCGGTTAAGGCCGCCTCGAGCTGTCCTTCCGGAACCTCCACCACCGTGCGCCCGTCTGGTGCCAGTACGTAACTCATAGAACGCGGCCTCCGTACTTCGCTGCCCAATCAGTAACCGACGCCTTCGCCGTAACAGGCTGGGGGACGCCATGCTCCGCTGCCCACCTGCGCTGTACTTCCAGCAGCTTCTCCTGAAGCTGTACCTGTTTCGGTTTGGCGCTCGGCCGGCCCAGCTTGGCGTAAAGGCCGTAGCCGGCGCCCTGCAGTGGGTCATCTCCCAGGAACTCGGCGATTTTCTCCGGATCGGCTTCATCCCGGGGTGCCGCGGGAATGCAGTCAATCAGCTTGGGGCAGCAATCGGCGATCTGCCAGGCCGGCGCTTCCATGGCATGGCCTTCGGCATCCTCGCCCACCCGAATGCGCTTCTTGAGCAGCTGGTACATCAACTGCTCGCGGCCGATCTTGTCCCGGCTGGCTTCTGTGGGCGAGGGCAGTCCGTGCTTGGCCAGTACCCGGCCAATACGCAGGGCGATGGTGTTCGCGTCCGTCTTTTTGGCAAAAGCATCGTGCGAGAAGTAAAAGCCCCGGTAATTGGGAATCTTGCCGTCTTCGTCGTAACTGTGGCGCGCGATGGACTCGGCAAGGGTCTCTGGCGGCTCGTGCCGGGTTACAAACTCGCGGTAGGTGCGAATGATTCCCAGGTCATCAATGGCATGCCAGTAGATGGCAGACTGGTGCTCAAAACCCCAGTCACCCGACATCCACTTTTCCCACCAGGGCTTGATCTCGACAGATTCAGCCGGGTAGACGTTCACCGCCGGATCCCAGGCTCCCGAGAAGTAGCCTCCGACCAGCCCCCAGGTGCCGTGCTTCAGGGCATCGCGGATCGGCGCCGGGTAGCTCTCGAGCTGCTGAATGAACGTCGGGTCATTGGCGTAGATCGGATTGTCCAGATAGGTGCAGGGGAAGTACTCGTAATCCTCGGCCTTGTACTGCCGGCGCTGGTGCTCATCCATCTCATCGCAGGGCTTTTGGTCAATGAACAGCTTTTTGATCCACCCCGCCCCGACTCCAATCGGGTTGGTGGCGCCGTCCTTGGTGCAGTAAGGCGACACCGGGCAGCGGTTCCAGGCCGAGGTCGCGTTCCACTGGGTGAAAGTAAACTCGGCCAGTTCGTCATAGCCGATCTTGAACCACTGTCCCTGCCAGTCCCAGGCATTGTGCTCATACTGCATGGAGCCAAACTGTGTAGTTGCGCCGTTCAGCCAGGTAACGACTTTCTTGGCCTCGTTGAAATCGCGGTAAAGCTCTTTCGGTACCTTTTCGCGGAAACGGGTGATTACCGTCGCCTCAAGCTTCGGATGGGTACGGCGGAGCAGCAGGGTGTGCACCTGGACAGCTTCCATCGGATCGCTGAAGCGACTGCAGGCATGCAGGTGGTCGTTGATGAGCGCCAGAGTCTTCCC
>DATFDP010000026.1:0-18288 GCA_035252015.1 Terriglobales bacterium | reverse complement strand
TTCCGCCATGCTCACGCAAATCTCGTCGGCATTCGTCGAAGCCGGTGCGCATGTGGTCCTTATTCGCGAAGACGTGTTGACGCGCCTTTCTGGCGAAAGCGCTGACGACTGGGCGAATCGGCTGTCCCCGGTAATCAATATCATCCGCTTCTACGGCGCTCTGCCCGTGCTCCTGCTCAGCAATCCCGCCGCCGTGGATCAAAATTTTGCACTGATTGCGAATCGCGAGTCGGAAGGCATACTTTGTCCCGCCGTGGATGCATCCTCCCTGCCAGGATGGCCTTCTATGAACCCGAGAAAAGTGGGCGTGGCCCTTACGCCAAATTGCCTAACGCCTGACCCTGCTCTGATGAAACGAATAGAAAGCTTGCATCCCGCCGTGGTTACCACCTCGGCAGACGTTCCCCCTTCGACCGACGTAAAGCAGTTGGCGGCAATGGGCGAGGAGGTTCGTCGTTGGCGATGAGCCAGCCGCCAAATCTCGGTGTTCCGCAGAACGAATCACGCAGCCGGTTTGGCTCCTCGCGCTGTCGGCTGGGTCCAATTCGGCCAGTTCGGGTGCGGACTTCCGGAGCGACGCTGGAGCGCCTCCCGGGCGGCGCCTTCCTGGTTCGCCCTGAGGAAACCCTGCAGCCCTACCCTAGGATTTTGACCGACCGTATTGCCCATTGGGCACAGCTTGCCCCGGACCGAATCTGCGTTGCCCAGCGCGCGCCAAGCGGCGAATGGCGTCGCCTCACCTACTCCGAAGTGATGCGCTACCTGCGCAGCATCGGCCAGGCCCTGCTCGCGCGCCGGCTATCCACCGAAAGGCCTGTCGCCATCCTTTCGGAAAACGGTCTCGAGCATTATCTGCTCATGCTCGCCGCTCAGCACGTTGGCGTTCTCACCTCATCCCTGTCGCCGCAGTATTCTCTTATCTCCCGCGATTTCGTCCAGCTCCGCCACGCGCTTGAAGTGCTGAATCCCGGAATGGTATTTGTCGCCCAGGGAGAGCGCTATCGTCGCGCGCTCGAATTGTTGGCGAGCAACGAGACGGAAGTCGTTTGCACCTCTGCACCCCTTTCTGGCAGGAGGTGTACTCTGTTTGCAGAACTTGAGGCCACCACACCCACGTCAGCTGTGGAGGCCGCTCACGAATCCATCCCGCCGGACTATCCCGCCAAGATTCTCTTTACCTCCGGCTCCACCGGCCTGCCTAAGGGCGTGATCAATACCCACCGCATGCTCTGCTCCAATCAGCAGATGATTGCCCAGGTGTTCTGCTTCCTCGCTGAGGAACCGCCCGTATTGCTCGACTGGCTGCCCTGGAACCACACCTTCGGCGGCAACCACAACCTGGGTATTGCTCTCTACAACGGCGGAACCTTTTACCTGGACGACGGCAAGCCCGGCCCCGGCCTCATCGCGGAAACCATCCGCAACCTGCGCGAAGTTTCGCCCACCGTGTACTTCAACGTGCCGAAAGGATACGAAGAGCTGCTGCCCGCCCTGCGTGCTGACCGCCAGCTTCGCGAGTCCTTCTTCCGCCGCTTGAAGTTGCTCTTCTACGCCGGCGCCGGCCTCTCCCAACCCGTGTGGGATGCATATCGCGAGCTGGCGCTGGAGGTCTGCGGTGAGCGAATTCTTATGGTCACCGGCCTGGGCGCCACCGAGACCTCGCCTATGGCCATCCAAGCCACCTGGGATACCGAGCACGCCGGAGTAATCGGTATTCCTATCCCCGGTGTGGAAGCCAAGCTCGTGCCGCAGCGCGGCAAGCTGGAAGCGCGAGTGCGTGGGCCCAACGTCACGCCTGGCTACTGGCGCCAGCCCGAACTTACGCGGCAAGCCTTCGACGAAGACGGCTTCTACCGCTTTGGCGACGCGGTGCGCTTCGTTGATCCCGAAGACGTGAACCAGGGCTTCCTCTTTGACGGACGCCTTTCTGAAGATTTCAAACTGGCTACCGGCACCTGGGTAAGCGTTGGTCCCTTGCGCGCCCGCATTCTGAGCCACTTTGCGCCCTATGTGCTTGATGTGGTCATCGCCGGGCACGACCGCGACGAGCTGGGCATGTTGATCTTTGCCGACCTGCACGCCTGCAGTTCGCTGTGCCGCGAGCGCGACACGGACGGGGACACCGCCGCCATCCTCGTGGAACCCGCGGTGCGCAAGAAATTCTTGGAATTGCTGGAAAGTCTCGCCACGCAGGCCACCGGCAGCTCCACACGCGTGACTCGCGCTATCCTGCTTCAAGAACCGCCGTCGCTCGACGCCGGAGAAATCACCAACAAGGGCTCCCTCAACCAGGGCGCTGTGTTGGAGCGGCGCGAAGCAGCTCTGGAGCAGCTCTATGCAGCCGAGCCCGCAGCGGATATCCTGCGGATTCGAGGACAGTGAACCGTGCCAAGAGGCTCAGGTGGCTTCTTCATAGACTACGATGATGTCTGGCTTCTCGCCGGCCTACGCACTCCCTTCGCCGACTACAATGGCGTGCTCGGCCTGGTTTCTCCCATTGACCTCGGAATTAAGGTATCGCGCGAAGTCCTGCGCCGTAGCGGCGTTCCCGCTGAAGACGTTGGCGCCATTATTGCTGGAAGCGTCGCTCCCGCCAGCTTTGATGCTTACCTCCTGCCACGCCACATCGGTCTCTACGCCGGTGTACCCGTGGACCGTCCGGCGCTCCTGGTGCAGCGCATTTGCGGCACCGGCTTTGAAGCCATATCCCAGGCGGCCGACGCCATCACCCTGGGCAAGATTGACCTCGGACTTTGCGTGGGCGCGGAATCCATGACCCGCAATCCCATCGCAGCTTTCACCCACCGCGGCGGCTTCCGGATGGGCGAGGTGCAGTTCAAGGATTTTCTCTGGGAGGCCCTGCTCGATCCTGCACCGGGTCTCACCATGGGGGAAACCGCCGAGAAGCTGGCGGGCACCTACCACATCACGCGCGAAGATGCTGATCGCTTCGCCGAAATGAGTTTCTCCCGCGCTGTTGCTGCCCAGAGGAGCTGCTTCCTCTCCGGAGAAATCGCTCCCCTGGTCAGCGAAACCTTCGAACTGAACGGCTACGCCCCGCGTGGCATCCAGCTTCCCAAAGAGGTGGACAAGGTGGAAACCGATACCCACATCCGTCCGTCCTCCTACGAAGCACTGTCCAAGATCCGGCCTGCTTTTGGCGGCGTGCAAACGGGAGGCAACAGCTCCGGCATCGTGGACGGCGCAGCCGCCGCGCTGGTCGCCTCCGGCGCTTACGTCAGATCCCATAATGCGAAGCCGCTTGTCCGCCTGCGAGCCGCTGCTACTGTAGGCGTGCCGCCCGAAACCATGGGCCTGAGCCCGGCTGTAGCCGTCCGCAAGCTTCTTGATGCCACTGGCCTCGACCTGAACTCCATTGACCGTTTCGAAATCAACGAAGCTTTTGCCGCCCAGATCCTTGCCGTTGAACGCGAACTGCGGTTGGATCGCAACAAGCTCAACGTGAACGGCGGCGCCATCGCCATCGGCCATCCTCTGGCCGCCACAGGCCTCCGTCTCAGCACTACTCTGGCGCGCGAACTGTTTCGCTCCCGCCTGCGCTATGGCGTTGCCTCCGCCTGCATCGGCGGGGGGCAGGGAATTGCTCTGTTGCTGGAGAATCCCGGGGCGGAGCGCGCCGCATGTTGATCAACCGCAGGGAAGTCCGCGTCGAGTGGGGCGACTGTGACCCCGGCGGCATTGTCTACTACCCGCGCTACTTCGAATATTGCGACGCTTGCACCAACGCCCTGTTCGAATGCGCCGGTCTGCCCAAGCCACTTCTGTTGCGGCAGTATGGGATCGCCGGTATCCCCCTCGTCGAATCGCGCGCTTGTTACCTGCTGCCTTCGCAGTTTGGCGACACGCTCACTGTGGAGTCTTCCATCCTCGAATGGGGTCGCGGCAGCTTCTCTGTGCGTCACCGCATGCTGAAGGACGGTGCGCTCGCCGTGGAGATTCTTGAAAAACGTGTCTGGGTGGTGCGCACGGCCGACGCCCCTATCAGATTCAAAACCGCCGCTATTCCGCCGGGAGTGAAGGAGAAGTTTACGGCCGTGGACGCAGCCACCGGAGCCCGCCGCGATTAGTTTTGAAAAGAAAAGCCGGCCCTCCCCGGGCCGGCTGCAGTGTCCTGTGCGGGACCAAAACGGGCCTAAGCCACCGTTCTCAGGTTGCTGGGCCGCTCCACCGGAGGCGCAGCGTTGTTTTTGGCCTCGCTGGCCGCGCCCACGCAAGCCAGGATTCCGCCCACCAACAGCGACGCAAACAACGCGTAGCCGCCTTCTGTGAACAGGTGGCGCACCGTTACCAGGCTGACGCTGGCATTGCCGGCGTTGGCGATCTCGGCCGGAGCTAGAATCAGCGCCGCCATCAGAATGGCGGAGAAGATGCACATTCCGAAGGTCACCAGCCCATGGTAGAAGGCGATGTTCCGGTTGCCGGTGCCGCTCAACCGTCCCGCGGTGCGCCCGCCGAAGTAGAGCGCGAACAGGGTCAGGATGCCTGCCCAGATCGAGATCCCCGTGGCCATGGTCCCCGACGTCGGCGCGGAGGCGCTGCCGCCGAAGATAGCGATGCCCAACGCCAAAAACGTGATCTCAATTGCGACGAACACAAAGGTTCCCGCAAAAATTGCCGACCACGAAGCTCGGTTGCTGGCCGTGACCGGCAGATTCGTAGCGTAGTCTGCCATTTGCTTACCCCCTTTACTCTCTTGGATGAGGTGCACGGGGTTTGGCGTGGCCCCAAAATATGCGGTTCGGAGCAGATAAATATCGTATTGCGAGATAACTGCCCAGGGGTAAGCTACTCCTGCCGCTGTACTAATATCGGGAGGCGGCCAGGACCAGGAAGGCCCCTTGCCTTGCTTCAGCCCTTCTGCTCTGCCCGCCGCCTACGGAAGAAGCTCTGCAGCATCTCTGCACACCGCCCCGCCAGCACCCCGCCTTCTACCTGCATCCGGTGATTCAGGGCAGGATGGTTGAGCACCGGTAACACGGAATGCACTGCTCCCGCCTTGGGATCATCGGCCCCATATACCAGCCGCTTCAGGCGCGCGTGCATCAGGGCGCCCGCGCACATGGAGCAGGGTTCGATGGTTGCGTACATCTCGCATTCCAGCAGCCGATGATTGCCGATAGTCTCTGCGGCCTGCCGCAGTGCTACGATTTCCGCATGGGCCGTGGGATCGTCATCTAGCAGGTTGCGGTTGAAGCCCCGTCCGACTACCTGTCCTTTGCACACCACCACGGAACCTACCGGCACCTCTCCTGCCTCCAGCGCCCGCTGGGCATCCCGCAGCGCCTCTTCCATCCACAGTTCGTCGGCCGTAGCGGAGTTCATGGTTGAGAACACCATTCTAGCCGGGGAGCAGGAAGTCGGGAGTCAGTAGTCACGAGCAGGTTGTCGGCGGCCCGGCCCAGTGTCCAGGCATATCAGGTCGGTGTTCATTTGCTGTTTCGCATGAAGTTGTCCGGAAGCCGTCGGTAGCCAGGGTTCCCTGACTCCGACTACTGACTCCTGACTACCTGGCTGCCAACCCCCCCTCCAGAAGCTCCCTCTAAATGTTGGTCATCCTGTCTTCAGCGCCAAATGGCAGGAATCTCAGGAGGAGATGCATGAAGCGAGTACTTACCTTGGCATCGATTTTGCTGCTTGGGGCGGCCGTGGCGGTGGCGCAAGACCAGAACACATCGCCCAGCAATCCCAGCAGCGGGCAGGCAACGCCGCAGACACAGCAGGCGCCTGACCAAACTCAGAATCCCAACACCCAGGCCAGCCCCAACACGGGAGCGCAGACGCCTGATCAGAACTCCACCACCAATCCCAACAACCCCAACTCGGCCACCGCTCCCAGTTCGCAAGAAGGCGCTAACGGCCAGAGTTCGCCGGCTAATTCCGGGCAAACCACGGTTCAGGGCTGCCTTGCCGGCTCCAACGGCAACTACACGCTGACCCAGGACACCACGGGAACCACGTATACCCTGACCGGCGATACCAGCAAGCTGCAAGAGCACGTAGGGCACGAAGTGCAGATCACGGGCACGACCAGCAACTCTTCGGCGACCGGCAATTCAGGTTCTGCCGCTCCCAGCTCCGGTTCCCAACCTGGTGCGGCTTCGTCTAACGGGAATTCGCTGACTGTCAGCTCGGTCCAGCACGTTGCCAATACCTGCAGCAACAGCTCGAATCCTGGCGCTGGTCCCACCGGTGCGGCGAACCAGTCCAACTCGAGCTCCGCTAATCCGTCCAGCTCGGCCAACGCCGCGCCTCAGGGCGCCACGTCGCAGCCCGGAGCTGCCAATAGTCAGAACGCGACAACTAACCCGACTGATCAATCGGCGTCGCAGGGCACGACTTCAGCCGCTCCCAGTACCAGCCCCTCTACAGGGACTGATACTGCCAGCCAGTCGGCCAGTTCGTCGAGCGCCAATGCCGGCAGTTCTTCCAGCAACCCGAGCTATGCTCAGCCGGCCACTCCGAGCGATCAGAGCAGCGCCGCTAGCAGCAGCTCCAATCCCTCCAGCGGCGCCGCCGCGGAGAACAATCCTCAGGCGACTGGCAACAGTGCTGTGAGCGGAACAGACAACTCCAGCCAGAGTGCAGCCGCTGCGGGTCAGAACGCCACGGATAACAACGCTGCCGCCAGCGACCAGAATGCCGCCAATGCCGGCCAGACCGGCGCGGATAACGGCGCTGCCGCTGCCAACGACAACACGCAGACGGCCCAGAACAAGGCCGCCGGCAATCTGCCCCAGACGGCGTCTCCGCTGCCCTTACTCGGACTTCTGGGCTTCGGTTCGCTGGCTGCCGGCCTGGTTACTCGCCGCCGCAAGTAGATTGGCGGTTCTTACAACGACAGCCTGTTTTTGCGGGCTGGGAAGGCTGCTTGAACCACAATGCCACGCGGCCCATGTTCGCGCGGTTGTGGTTCGGGCAGCCTTTTCGCTTGCCTGGGATGTTAAACTGAACAGCTGGTGCCCCCATGGGACTCTCAATTTCCAATGTGCTTCGCCGTGTTTTCCTGGTGGATCTGATCAAGGGATTGTCCGTAACCTTCCGCTATCAGGATCCGAAAGAGATTTACACCGAACAATACCCTTTGCAGCGGCCCCAGGTAGCCGAACGCTATCGTGGGGCGCCTCGCCTGAACGTCAACCCCGATAGTGGCGAGACCATGTGCATCGCCTGCGATCTGTGCGCCTTGGCCTGTCCCGAGCACCTGATCGTGGTTACCAGCGAGCGTAATGCCGCCACTCGCCGCAAGGAGCTCACCACCTTCACCTACGACCTCAGCCGCTGCATGTTCTGCGGCCTGTGCGAAGACGCTTGCCCAACCGACGCGCTGGAGTTGACTCAGGATTTCGAGCTCGCCAACTATTCTCGTGAGGGCGCCATCTGGGACCGCCAGACGCTAGAGAAAGGCCCGCAGCCCACAGTGTATAGCCGATAGCTCCAGGGCTTAGCAGTAGAGGTTTTTTGGTAAATCTTTTTCCAGTGTTGGGGACAGAACAGGCAAACGCCTGTTCTTCTCAATGTCTCGCTACGTGAACGGCCTAGGCCGCGCAGGGGCCGAAACAGCTTTCAGCCCAGGGCGTAAGCCCTGGGAGGTGACGCAGAAAAATGAGAGCCCCATTAGGGGCGGCACAATTTAGGAAACAAGCTGTACTGGTCCGTCTTGCCGAGCGCGATCCTCCAATTTCTGCTTGCAATTGTGCTGCTAAGCGCCGCCACGCTGGCGCAAAGCACAGCCCAGCCCGCTGAGATCCCCGCTGGGCGGAACGCCCAATCCTCGGCCGCTCAGCCCGAAACCCACATCACGCCGCAGCAAGCCCAGGAGCTGTTTCGCTCCGTGGACCAGATCCTAGCCTTTGCCAGCCGGGACAGCGGACTGCCTATCCGCCACACGGTGAAGCGCGCCCTGGTCAGCCGCGAGCAGGCTATGAAATACATCGAGGGCAGGATGGGCAATGACCAGGATGCACAGCGCCTGCAGCGCTCCGCCCTGGTGCTGAAAAAATTCGGGCTGCTGCCCCGCGACTTTGACCTGCAAACCTTTCTGCTTTCACTTTTGAACGAGCAGGTGGCCGGCTACTACGACCCCAAGGCCAAGACCGTCAATTTACTCGACTGGGTTGACGCCGATGTGCAAAAGCCGGTCCTGGCCCACGAACTCACCCACGCCCTGCAGGACCAGCATTTGAACCTCGACCATTGGTTGAAGGATGGTCCGCGGAGTGAAAAGAAGAACTCCGATGTCCACGACGACGAGGCCGTCGCCGCACGCCAGGCGGTTAGCGAAGGCCAGGCCATGGTGGTGCTCACAGACTACGAACTGGAACCTCTCGGCAAGACCATCCTCGACGCGCCAGACATTGTCGCCGCCATGAAGGCTGGAGTCACCTCCGGCTCGCCAATTTTCGAAAGTGCCCCGCTTTACATCAAAGACTCGCTGGCCTTTCCTTACACTTATGGTTTGGATTTTGAGCGCACCATATTGCAAAAGAAGGGGAAAGAAGCCGCCTTCACCGACGTTCTGCAGCACCCCCCACTCAACACCCGTGAGGTCATGCAGCCGGCCGTCTATCTGGCGGGTGATCACCTGGTGCCTCTCCACCCGCCCAAGCTGGATAAAATTCTGGGAAAGGGCTGGCAAAAGGTCGACGTGGGCGCGGTGGGCGAGTTCGACATTTCAGTAATGGTGGAACAGTACGCCAGTGAACAGCTGGCCCGGCAGGTCTGGCCGCAGTGGCGCGGCGGCTACTACTACGCAGCTCGCCAGAAGAATTCGCCTGCCGACAATTTGTCCTTGCTCTATCTTTCCCAATGGGCGGTGCCGGAACAGGCTACAAGATTTGCCGGCATTTACGCCCAATCCTTAAAGAAGAAATACAAGCAGGTGGAACCTGTCGGCGGCTCACCTGCACCGCGAGCCTCGACCGGAGTGCAGGTCTCCATCGCCGACGCCACCGCGCAGTGGAGCACGGAAGACGGCCCGGTTTTTGTCGAGCCTCACGGCAACTATGTGCTCGTGATGGAAGGCTTCGACGCTGCCACAGCCGCCAAGCTGCGCGATGCCGTCCTGCCCTCTGCCAACCAACCGGCCTCAAACTGAGGGCGACCGCTAGTCAGCCAGAGAGCCAGACATCCAGGCGGCTAGAATTCCGGCCCTCACTCCCCTACCAGAATCCCCCGGGTAGTCTGAATCAAGGGTGCGTCCTTACCTTCACACACAATGCGGAACCTCTTCCCCCGCCAGTTGATCACCGCTTCCGTGCCCGCCTCCCAGGCTTCCACGTGCGTAGCCGCAAAGCAGATCTTCACTTCCTTCTTTGGCGCGTGGCCCAGCCAGGCTTCAGGTTCATGAAACTCCGGTACGTCGTTATGGACGCGTTCTGTGTGCACATATTCCCTTGTAATCATGAAGACCTCCCGTAATCACGTTCGTGCCGGAGGCCGCAACCCGCCGGCCGGTGGCGCCTCTTCCAGTGCTCCCAACGCTCTCGCCTGGCACTGCGGGCACAGCCAGGCGTCTTTGATATCAATCCACTCCACCGCGTGCGATGCCGCCATGGCGCAGCGATAGTCGTAGCAGTGAGTTAACTCCAGTGTGTGCCCGATCTCGTGTACTGCTTCCTTCAGCAGCCGCGCCCGCAGCAGGTCCGCGTCGGCGGGAAGCCCATAGAACTCCTGCCGCAGGCGGTAGCTGGAAACCAGTGCGCACCGCCCCCCGATCTGCGCCTCGCCAAACACAAACGTCAGAATGGGGATGTACAGGTCCACGGCTGTCACCCCCAGCACTCGCCAGCTCTCGTTCGTGTTGAAAGCCTGCATGGCCGCCAGAATCTCCGAAGAGTGATACTGCTGCCGCTCGGCATGAAAAGCCGCCTCGGGGTCCAGAACCTGGGGAAGTACCAGGAACGGAACGTGAAACACCTTCCCCATGGCGGCTCCCAGCTCCTGCAGCAGCGATCCGCCAAAATTTCCGATCGGCAACAAACATAAATGCTTCATCGGCTCGCGACCGCGGACCGGCTCCAGCCATAGCGCTTGATTTTGTGGTGCAGCGTCACCCGGTCAATGCCCAGCACTTCCGCCGCCCGGGT
Source organism: Terriglobales bacterium (assembly GCA_035252015.1). Lineage (GTDB taxonomy): Bacteria > Acidobacteriota > Terriglobia > Terriglobales > Acidobacteriaceae > JAICWP01. Next base: position 8,182 of record DATFDP010000026.1, on the reverse strand, counting down.
CTGGTTCCAGCCGCAGCTTTCCAGCACTCGCAGAATGTGCGCCTTCTCGATTTCCTCCAGCGACTTGGCGGTCGTGCCATTGTGGTTCCGCGGCTTCAGGATAAAGTCACGCTCTCGCAACTCCGGCTCCTGCGCCACCACCATAGCTCTTTCCACTGCGTTCTCCAGTTCCCGCACATTGCCCGGCCAGTCATTCTGCTGCAGCGCATACATCGCTTCTGGAGCGACGCGCGTAATGCGCTTGTTCATGGCCAGCGAGAACTTCTCCACAAAATGTCCCACCAGCAGGGGAATATCCTCGCTGCGCTCCCGCAGGGGCGGCAACTCGATCCGGAATACATTGAGCCGATAGAACAGATCGGGACGAAACTTGCCTTCCTCTATCAGCGTCTCCAGGTTCTTATTAGTCGCAGCAATGCAGCGGAAGTCCACTTTGATGGCCTGGTTGCTGCCCACGCGCGTGATTTCCCGCTCCTGCAGCACCCGCAGCAGGTCGGTTTGCGTCTTCAGGCTAATGTCGCCGATCTCATCCAGAAACACCGTGCCGCCCTCGGCGATTTCGAATTTGCCCTTCTTGCGGTACTGCGCCCCCGTGAAAGCGCCCTTCTCGTGGCCAAACAGCTCGCTTTCCAGCAGGGTTTCGGTCAGCGCCCCGCAATGAATTACCACCAAGGGCTTAAAGCGCCGGGGGCTGGCGGCATGTATCGCCCGTGCCACCAGCTCCTTGCCCGTGCCGCTTTCCCCTGTGATCAGCACGGTGGCGTCGGTGGGGCCGACGGTCTCAATCGCATCCAGCACCCGCTGCATGGCAGGGCTCTTGCCCACCAGGTCCGGCGGGCGCATTACCTCGGCTACCGTCTCCTTTAGGGCAATGTTCTCCTGCTGAGCTCGCCGGTGGGCGAGCGCGTTCTTCACCAGGTGCGCAATTTCATCTGGATCGAGCGGTTTGGTCACGTAGTCATAGGCGCCGTTCTTGAGCGCCGTGACCGCGGTCTCCACAGAGGCATATCCGGTCATCATAATCACGATCAGTTGCGGGTCTGCCTCGTGCAGACGTCGCTGCAGCTCGATTCCATCCGTGCCCGGCATCTTGATGTCCAGCAGCGCGGCATCCCAGCGCTGTTCCGCCAGGCGCGAAAGGGCTTCGCTGCCGCTCTCTGCCGTGCCCACCTCATAGCCTTCTTCCCGAAACCATTTGTTCAGCGAGTCACGCACGCTGAGCTCGTCGTCCACAATTAGCAACTTGCCTTGGCCGCTCATGTTCCTTGCCTCGCTTTTCCTGCTGCCGCCAGTTCCGCCCCCACGGGCTCCCTCGCCTCGGTCTGTAACGGCAAATGCATGATGAAAGTTGTTCCCCGTCCCAGTTCCGATTGCGCCTCAATACCGCCGCCATGGCGCTCCACAATGCTGCGGCTGATGGCCAGTCCCAGGCCCACACCATGCCCCATTTCTTTGGTGGTCAGGAAAGGTTCAAAAATCTGCGGCAGAATCTCCGGCGCAATGCCGCAGCCATCATCGCGCACCCGCAGTTCCAGTTGCCGGCCGTCAGCAGTTGCCATGGCGCTCAGCCACAAGTTTCCCCCGCGTGGCATGGCGTCAATGGCGTTCATCACCAGCGCCAGCAGCACCTGCTCGATTTGCGCGCCGTCGCAGATCAACAGTGGCAGGTCGGGCGCGATATCCAGCTGCCACTGGATGTTGCTTATTTCGAGTTGGTGCTGCACCAGCCGATAGCAGCGGTTCACCACGGCGCTGATGTCGGTGGGCTGCAGGTTGATGGGCTGCACGCGCGAAAAAGTGAGCAGGTTTTTCACTAGGTCGCCGCAGCGCCGGCTTTCCCCGGCAATCACCTCCAGGCACTGCTCCGCTTCCTCGCGCTTTTCGCGACCGCCGTCGGGTCGCTCCATCCACTTCCGCAGCAGCTTGGCGTAGGTCAGGATGCTGGAGAGCGGGTTGTTGATTTCGTGCGCCACCACCGCCGCCAGCTTGCCCACCGACGCCATCTTCTCCACCTGCAACACATGCTCGTGCGCCCGCTTGAGTTCCCGCGTCTTGTCCTCCACGCGGTCTTCTAGCGTGCGCGCCCAGGTGGTGAGCTCTTCTTCATCGCGGCGAAGTTGCAGGCTCATGCGATTGAACGAATCTGCCAGCTCGCCCAGTTCGTCGCTCGAGCCCGCTGCAATCTGGTACCCGCGTTCGCCCGCGCTCAGTTTTTGTGTGCCCGCTGTCAGCCGCTTCACCGGTTTCTGCACCACTTGCCAGACAAATATCCAGCTAAGAAAGGCGATCAACAGCACCGCTACTCCGGTGTAGGCCAGCAGGCGCCGCGTGCCCTGCGCCAGGCTGGCATCGCCCGCCGCTAGGCTCAGGTTCGTATCCAGCACGCCCAGAATCTGCTGACTGGCGGGATGGGCATGGCAGGCGGCATTGGAACAGCTTGGCTGATTCTCGATGGGCGTGATGATGCCCAGCACGCGGTGTCCGTTTGACTTGTAAATGCGGAACCGGTCGGGCCGGTTCAGCCTTGCTAGCGGCTGCGACTGCGCGTGGCAGCCGTAACAGGCCTCGGCTCCCTTATCTACATTGCGGTTGACCTCCCTGAGATCGGTTGAGTAGGAGATCTTCCCCTGCTGGTCGAAAATGCGTACCCGCACCACACCGGGCTCGCCCGCAATGGTGGTCATCATGTGGTAAAGGCCCTGGCGATCGTTGCGCATCATGCTGTAGGTAGTGCTGCGCTTGATCACATCGCTGACCCGCTCCGCCGCCTGCAGGGTGGCGGCTTCCAGATGCTGCCGGTGCAGGCGGATGGTCACCAGGCCTAGCAGGGCAAAAATCACCACCATCGCCCCTAGCAGCAGCCAGATAAGTTTGGCTCCCAGACTGTGGCCAAGGGTGCTCCGCCAGACCCTTCCACCTTGCTCAGTCCCCCGCATGCTCCGGCACCGCCTCTCCTACCACATTGCCGTCAACGGCCACTTCGACAGTCTCCTGGACTGGCAACATCTCTTCGGCAGGGAAGATGGGCAGATACTTCACTGCCAGGCCGAACAGGGCGAAACCGGAGGCGATTATGCCGCCCGTCACCGCCACCTCCGTCCAGCGCGGAATGTAGTGCAGGCCGGCGGAGGACTCCATTCCCGTAATGCTCACGTTCAGCCGGTTGGTAATGAAGCCCAGCACCACCAGCACCGCCGCCAGGTACAGCCCGTCTGCGTTGTGACGCACGCGGCGGAACCCCAGCAGCGCTAGCGGCGCCGCCAGCGCCAGCACCAGCTCCAGCAGAAACAGCAGGGTTTCGTAACGCGCGTAAGTGCCTGTAACGAGTTGCTGCAGCACGCCCCGGTGCAGCAGATCCTCAACCCGCAGGATCCCGTACACGCACAGCACCACCAGCAGCACCCGTCCCAGCTCCTGCAAAATAGGCAATTCCAGCTGCCGTCCAAAATGCTTGGCGCTCATCGACGATTCAAAGATGGTCATGGCCAGCCCCACCGCAACCGCCGAGAGGAAAAAGAACAGCGGCAGTAGCGGGCTGTACCACAACGGATGCAGCTTGTTGGGCATGATCAGGTACAGTGTTCCCAGCGACGACTGGTGCAGTGTGGAGAGAATCACTCCCAGCACCACCAGAGGAATCAGCGCCCGACGAATGATCTTCAGCGGGCGTTCCAGGCGGAACCGCTCCAGCACGATGGGCGAGAACTCCAGCGCCAGCACACTGGTGTAAAGCATTACGCACCACGCCACCTCAAACATCACCGAGTGCGGATTGCGCATGACCAGCGGATGCCAGATGCGGTACGGCCGGCCCAGGTCGAACATAAGCGCCACGCACACCAGCACGTATCCGAGAAATGCGGTGAGCACAGTCGGGCGCACGATGGGCTTCAGGCGCTGCAGGTCGAAGATGTGTACCGCTGCGGTCAGCGTGAAGCCGCCGGCTGCCAGCATTACGCCGCACAGCACGTCGAAGCCGATCCATAGGCCCCAGGGGAACTGGTCGCTCAAGTTGGTGGAGCGGCCCAGACCTTGCGCGAAGCGCACCGCCGTGGCATAGGCCGCGGTTGCCAGCAGTCCAATTAAAACTGCCTTCCAGAAGGTGAGTCGGAATTTCATTTCTTCCTCCCTTTCCGGGCCTCTTTTTCTGTTTTCTCCTTCGCCTCGGCCGCGGCCACCTCTTCCCGCCGGTGTGTGATCCACCACACCCCGCCCAGCATGATTCCGCCCAGCGGCACAAAATCGGGGATGCGCGAAAGCACGCGATAGGTCAGCAGTGGCAACGGATCGCGCGTCAATTCAGCAGGTAAGCCAAACTCCTCAAAGGGGACGCTTGAAAGCATCAGCACCGAGGTTCCGCCCACCTCCGTGAGCCCGTAGATGTGGTTCACGTACTTGCCCGGGTTGTCCCGAAGCCGTTGCTCCGCTTCTTTGATCAGTTCATCGCGCTCGCCAAACTTGGTGGCGCCCGTCGGGCACGCTTCCGCGCAGGCAGTGGGCTTGCCTGCGGCCACCCGGTCGGCGCACATGGTGCACTTCTGCACCCGCGGCAGCACCTTGCTCCATTCATATTTCGGAACCCCGAACGGGCACGCCACCATGCAATAGCGGCAGCCCATGCAACGGCTTTCCTCGTAAATCACCGGGCCTGCCGCCGTCTTGCGCATAGCCCCCACCGGGCATACCGAGGCGCACGCCGGGTCCTGGCAGTTCATGCACAAGCGGCGCATGAACTTGTCGCCCTTAGTCAGTACCACGGTGAACTTGTGGTCCGATTGCCGCTCTTCTCCGGCTACCGTTTCGTTATAGGGCAGCTTGTGTTTTTCGGCGCACGCTTGCTCACACTGCTTACAGCCGATGCACAGCGTCGCGTCGTACAAAAGGGCCTTGCTCATGGAGTTCTCCCAGAAATTCACTTACAGTTGCGGCCGGTGGGAATGCGAGGAGCGAGGCTGGGATACACCGGCTAGCGGGGGAGAAAAAGGGAATGGCCGAGCTCAAGCCCGGCCAGAAATGGAACCACCCGGGCTCCGCTGGTACGAAGCCCGGGTGGGCCGTCCCTATGCGCGCTGCCATACGGAGCGTCACGCGCAGTCCGGGGAAAGGTGCCGGTCCACGCTGCAGGTCGAGCAGCCGATTTGCCTTTGACTGCTTCACCGCACGCTCCCATGTCGTTCCAGCCGCCAGTCCCAAGCTTGTGGCGGCGCAGCGCTGCCCACAGGGACAGCAATCCGCTACTTTTTGCCCAGCTCGCGGATGTGGGCCACCAGAGCCTTAACCTGCTCCGGCGTGACTCCTTTCTTCTCGAATGCGTGCGTAGCCTTCTTGCTGGGTCCGCCATTGGCGATGAAGTCGGTCAATTCGGCATCCGACAACTTCTGTGTGTTTTCAGAAGCCAGGCTGGGAATCTTGGCTGCCGGTTTACCTTCGCCATTTGGCCCATGGCACACGGCACATTTCGCCTTATAAAGGGCTGCTCCGTCCTGCGCCCAAGACAGGTTGGGCAACATGATGAATAGCGCTACAGCAATCGTTCCCACCAGGATCGCGAGTCTGCTGATTTTCATGATGACGTTCCTCTCTCCAAGCTATGAAAGATTAGGCCGTTCCGGACGGGTGTTTCAGAATTCATCAGCAGCCACCACGTCCTATGGCAATTCTCAACACTAGGAGGCCGAAGTGCTGTGATTGCCGTCACTTTTGGAGGTGAGTTGCGTCAGACTGGGAGGTGTCTTGCCGCACATTGGGCGATGCGGAATACAACGGGCGGCGGCAAGCGATGATAGTAGCGCCGGCGTCTCCCCGGCTGTCCTGGCGGCGTCCCGCCGCCAAACTCCGAACGCGGGCGGGGCGCCCGCGCCGCAAATTTAACTAACCAGCTACGGCCCGGATCAGCGGCACCATCAATAGCGCAATACTGGCTAAACCCCACAATACCGCCACACCGCGGATAGCTCGATTTACGTTGTACAGTTTCCGCATAGGCCCTCTACGTTATTTGACACCGGCAGCGCCGATTTCGATTGCCGGCGTACCGGCCTGGCACACTCCCGGTACCCCCAACCGGCGCAAAACGCCATCACGGGGCACCAGTTTAGTAAATCCTGATTGGAACACATTAATTCCCACAAACGCGGTGAACAGGTACCAGTAGGGCTGACCCAGTGTTCCAAGTGCCAGTGAATCCAGTATAAACGTGCCTGCGATGAGTCTTAAAGTACGTTCGATTGTCATACCTTACCTTCGTAATCATTAGCTTGTCACCACCGGTGCAATTCGGCTCGCCTAAGCGACCGGCTGTGGCTTCTCTGCTCCATGTTCTGCCACGATTTCGTAAGTGGTGTGCAGGGTGGCGGTTTGCTTCACCATGGCGCCCACCGAGCAATACTTTTCCTCCGAGAGGCGGATGGCCTCCTCCACGACCGCCGGGTCCACGTCATACCCCGTAATCGCGTGGTGAATGCGCACATCGGTGAACACCTGCGGCGGGCGCTCCGCCTGATCGGCTTCCACCCGCACCTCATAACCCGTGACATGCTGGTGGTACTTCTGGCGCAGTATGGTGATGACGTCAAAGGCGGTGCATCCGGCCAGTCCAACTGCGACCAGCTCGATCGGCTTAGGCCCCGTTGCCCCGGCAGCGTCATCCAGCAACAGGTGATGCCCGCTGCCGCTGCGGGCCACGAATTGCCTCTGGCTTCTAAGTGGTTGAGTAAGAGCGACTTTGGCTTCGATCATGGCTTTCCCCCTTTGTCCCCTCTGCGGGATCACAACCCATAAATGCATTCTGTGGGGATTTGTTACAGGGATGTACTGCGGCCCACAGGAATGTTGAGGCAGACAATGGAATGCGTGGGCAATGGGCTTCGCCCACGTGCAGGGCGGGGCAGCCCCGCCCCATAGGGATGCAAACAAAAAGGCCCGCCATAGCGGCAGGCCGGCTAAAAAAAGTTCGGTCTTACTGGTGGGCGGAGGGCTGATCGGGCGTAGGCGCGGTCAGCGGCGGCGCCATGGGCTGCGTGCTGGTTACGCCGATTTCTGGCAGTGGCCGCTCCAGGGCCAGCGCTAGTACCTGGTCCATGGTGTCCACAAAGTGCAACTTCATGGCAGTGCGCAGGTTCTCCGGCACATCCGGCAGGTCTTTCTCGTTCTCCTTGGGCAGGATGACCTCAAACAGCCCGGCGCGATGCGCGGCCAGCAGTTTTTCCTTCAGGCCGCCAATAGGCAGAACCTTGCCTCGTAAAGTGATCTCGCCGGTCATAGCCAAATCGCGGCGCACGGGAATGCCGCTGAGTGCGCTGGCAATCGCGGTGCCGATAGTAATGCCGGCCGAAGGCCCGTCCTTGGGAATAGCCCCCTCGGGCACGTGCACGTGGATGTCAAGGTTGCGGTAGAACTCGCGCGGCAGGCCCAGGCGGTTGGCGCGAGAGCGCACGTAAGACATGGCCGCCTGCGCTGACTCCTGCATTACGTCGCCCAGCTTGCCGGTTAGCAGAAGCTTGCCTTTGCCATCCACCACCGTGACCTCGGTGGTCAGAATGGAGCCGCCTACTTCGGTCCAGGCCAGCCCGTTGACCAGGCCGACCTCATTCTTCTCGTGTACCGCTAGATCGCGGAACTTGGGCACGCCCAGAAATTCCTCGATGTTGTCAGACGTGATCTTGATGGTGTAAGTCTCGCCCTCTTTCACCACACGCCGCGCCACCTTGCGGCAGACATTGCCGATTTCGCGCTCCAGGTTGCGCACCCCGGCTTCGCGGGTATAGGCGCGGATAATGCTGGTAATCGCTTCCTCGGTAAAAATGATGTTCTTATCCGTCAACCCCGCCTGTTCGCGCTGCTTTCGCACCAGGAATTGCTTGGCGATTTCGATCTTCTCCGCCTCGGTGTAGCCGTGCAGGCGCAAGACTTCCATGCGGTCCTGCAGGGCTGGCGGCACCGTGTGCAGGACGTTGGCGGTGGCGATGAAGAACACCTGCGACAGGTCATACTCGACGTCCAGGTAGTGGTCCACGAACATGAAATTCTGCTCGGGGTCGAGCACTTCCAGCAGCGCCGCTGAGGGATCGCCGCGGAAGTCCATGGACATCTTGTCTACCTCATCCAGCATGAACACGGGGTTCTTAGTACCCGCTTTCTTCATCATCTGGATGATCTGGCCGGGAAGCGCGCCGATGTAAGT
>DATFDP010000025.1:0-18313 GCA_035252015.1 Terriglobales bacterium | reverse complement strand
CATGCGCTGGCTCACAGGTTTATTCATCAGCCGCTGTGAAGCCTCTGCCCAGGAATAGCTGAATTCCCGAAGCCGGCAGCAATCCGTGATTGGTGACCTCCACCCACTCGGAGCCGCGGGGATGGCCATACACAACCGATACCGTGGCGTATGTCGCTCAGAAGGATGTACATGGCGTAGTCCCCTAGCTGGGTTGCAAGACCGCGGCAAGGGTCTAGCCCGTAAGTCATTGATTTTAATTAATTATCCCATGTTCTTATACACACGCTGGCTGGCTTCTGTGCGATGTTGGGAGGGGGAGTCCGATAGTGGACGCCAGCAACTCTGCCCTAGTCGTGGTTTTGCCGATGGTAAGCTCTGTTGGTGACGGATCTGACTGTGTTTGTGCTGGCCGGAGGCAAGAGCTCGCGCATGGGGACTGATAAGGCCTTGCTCGAACTGGCGGGCCAGACTTTGCTGCAGCGCACACTGGAGTTGGCCAGTACCGTTTCGGAAGATGTTCGTATTGTGGGTGCGCACGAAAAGTTTGAAGAATTTGCCCCCGTGGTGGAGGACAAATACGCGAATCGAGGGCCGCTGGGCGGAATTCACGCCGCCCTAGCTTCCACAAGCAGCGACTTCAACCTGATTCTGGCCGTGGACTTGCCGTTCCTTGAGAAGAGATTTCTGGTGCATCTATTAGCCGAAGCTCGTACTTCTGGTGCTGATGTGACCGTGCCTCGGGCAGCGGGCGGACTGCAACCGCTGTGCGCCGTGTATAAGCGCAAATTTGCAGCGCTGGCAGAGCAGGCCCTGGCGGCGGGCCGAAACAAGATTGACACTCTCTATGCCCAGACCACAGTTCGTATCATTGAGGAAGACGAACTGGCGTGTTTTGCCTTCTCCCCGGCGATGTTTGACAACTTAAATACGCAGGAAGAGTGGGCGCGCGCCCGACAGCGCCTGCAAGCGAAACCATGAGCTTGATTCTTACCAATTCGCCTGCCGAGGGCCCCGACCTCGAGGCAGAGCCGTCCCGCACAGAGCAACAAGTTCCGCCTGAGCGCAGGCCGTACATCGAATTCAAGCACGTCTTCAAAACGTTTGGCTCCAATCGCGTGCTGGACGACGTAAGTTTTGACGTGCTGCCGGGGGAAACCGTGTGCATTCTGGGGCGCAGCGGAGTAGGTAAATCGGTTTCACTGCACCACATCATGGGATTTCTGAAACCGGATTCGGGCCGGGTGATTGTGGCCTTTGAGAACATCACCGATTATCCGGAAGAAGAACTGGAGCGCATCCGCAAGAAGGTCACCATGGTGTTTCAGAATGGCGCTCTGTTCGATTCGCTTACTGTGGGCGAGAACGTGGCTTTTCCCTTGCGCGAGCGCGGCGACCTGAACGAAGAGCAGATTTACCAGATTGTGGACGGCCTGCTGGAGATGGTAGGCGTAAAGCCCATGCGCGACATCCTTCCCTCGGAACTCTCCACCGGCATGAAGCGTTCGGTGGCCATTGCCCGTGCCCTGGCGGCGCAGCCGGAATGCATCCTTTACGACGAACCCACCACCATGGTGGATCCGCTGATGGCGCAGCTTTTGGGCGACCTGATCAAGAAGCTGAAATTCCAGCTCAAGCTGACCAGCGTGGTTGTGACCCATGACATGCGCCTGGCTAAGAAGCTGGCCGACCGCGTGGTTTTCCTGCACGAGGCCAGGGTGATCTTTTTCGGCACCACGGCGGAGATGGTGCGCTCGCAGGAGCCCATCGTGAAGGAATTCCTGGAACTGGATGAGTTAAGGTTGGAACCGCCGCCGGCCGGTGAAGAGAGCAGAGAGTTGGGGCGGCAGTACTAGGAGTAGTCAGGCGTCGGTAGTCAGGAATCAGCAAACCCTATTACTATTCTGTTCAACTTCCTATCACGTCACGGGCATGCGGGCGAGCTGCCCGCAAGGCAACCGGCGAGACGCGGGCGCCACGACTCAGAACCCTTCCGCCATCAGGCGCTCGACCGTTAACTCGGCGCTGGCTTCTTCTCCGCGTACCATTTTCTCCACGTACTTAGCCACCAGGTCTACTTCCAAATTAAGGGGATCATCGCGCCGCAGAGACTTGAGGTTGGTCATTTCTATCGTGTGGGGAATGATGGCAATGGTCACTGTGTTGCCTTCGAGCTTGGCCACCGTCAGGCTGATGCCCTCCACTGAGAGCGAGCCCTTGTGGACTACGTAGCGCTCGAGGTCCGAGGGTATTTCCAGGCGCAGCCAGAAATCGTTTCCGCCGGGAATGGGCTCGAGGCCCAAAAATTTGCCGGTGCCGTCCACATGTCCCTGCACCAGGTGGCCCCCGAAGCGGCCGTCAGCGCGCATAGGCAGCTCAAGGTTGACCAGCGCCCCCTGGCGGATGCGCGAGAAGGAAGTGCGCGCCCAGGTTTCGGCGGCCAAGTCAGCGGCGAACGACTGGGAATGGACCTCTACCGCGGTAAGACAGGTGCCGCTCACGGAAATGCTGTCGCCAATCTTAAGTTCGCTCGGCAGACGCGAGGCAGATATAGTTAGACGGCGTTTACCGCCGTCTTCTTTGATCTTCTCCACCCGCCCGACTTCTTCGATTAATCCAGTGAACATGGTTTCATTGTATGAAAGAATTGCCAATCCAGATACGTTTTCAAACGGGATCCTTAATTGCCTGTAATGGCCTTAGGCGTAGCTACAACGGAGCCAACCTTGCGCGCTTGGTGTCTAATGAACGTGGAGAGCGCCGTGCCGCCATGATCCGAGCGTACCTACTGGCAGCCGCAGCAGTCTTCCTATTCGGTGCAATTCGGGCGCAGTCTCAGCAGCGACACTTCGGCCTTCCATTCCTCGTTAAAGTCAGTGGGAAATACGGCTTTATGGATGGGAATTGCCAGATGACAATTCCGGCTCGATACTCCCAGGCATTTGACTTTACGGAAGGGCTCGCCGCGGTCAAGATTGACGGCAAGTGGGGCCATGTCAATCAAGCTGGAGCCTTGGTCATCCCTGCAGCGTTCGACGGAGCCTTTCACTTCTCGGACGGACTGGCGAGTGTGAAGCCAGATGCGCACAGCCCCTTGTGGGGTTTCATCGACAGGGCGGGCAAGCTCGTAATTCCGCCGCAATTCGGCATGCCGCTGTGGTTCTCTGAAGGTCTGGTCGAAGGATATGGCGAGCGGAATGGCGTCTTAAATGTTCCACTCGGCTACGTGGATAAGACTGGAAGATATTCCATACATCTAGACGAGCCAGGCATGGAAGTCGAATTCCTGGTGGGTTTTTCAGAAGGGTTAGCAAGAGTGTCGATGCGACCACGACATCCGGATGGCAGCGTCGGGCCGAGCTCATGGGGCTACATTGACCATAGTGGGAAGTGGGTCCTTCCCCGCTCATTTGGGGCAGCAGACGACTTCCATGAAGGACTTGCTGCGGTTGAGGAGGAAAATGGCTTGTGGGGATATATCAACAAGACGGGGCAATTCATAATTCCTCCTCGCTTTGAAGCGGCAAAAGAATTCTCGGAGGGACTGGCAGCGGTGGCACTTGCGGGACGCTGGAACTGGATTGATAAATCTGGGCGCGTGGCCATAGTGCCTCAATTCGAAGCGGAAGATGTGGGCATATTCCGTGATGGTGTAGCAATGATCATTCACAGTCGCCGCCTCGGATACATGAATATAAAAGGGGAAATTTTTGTTCCCCCGACCCTTCAGTGGGGGACAGAGTTCGTGGAGGAAGTTGCCGCCGTTTCAGACGGGTCGGCTTATCAAGTCATCCGTCGGAATGGTCAAGTGGAATGTCGTCTCGAAGCGAAGTAGGCGCAAGACCGAGCTTTGGGCTTTTGCATTTTTCGTCCAAGGACAGATTCGCTCTAGTGACCGCCGGCGGCGCTGGCGGGCGGTGCCGGACGGTTGGAAATCCGCTGCGAAAGCCACTCCGAATTGGTTCCCATCCCGCTGAGAGCGGCTCCGCCCAGGGCCAGCAATCCGAAAATGGTGATGGCGAAAGCTCCCAGCAAAGGAATGGCCTGCAGCACGCCCACCAGCACTGCTCCCGCAATCACTGCTCCCATCAACCCGGCGCTGGGCGCCAGGTTGTGGCCGATCCAGGCGCTCACCCCGGCGTAGCCAACAATGGCCAGTGCCACCATGCCCAGCGATAATGCGATAAATACAAGAGGGGCCAGGGGTCCCGCCCAATGAAATGCGCCCACCAATATCACAAAACTTATAATCACGCCCAGGCCAGCCAGGAGGCCGAGTCCAGTATGCTGGCGCAGCGCCTGTACCACAGTTTCAATGCGGCGCTCACCCAGCAACGCAACACACAGGACGCAGAGCACCACGCCTACTACCAGCAGGAAGATAAGGGGCCCAAGCAAAATCAGCGCCAGTCCTCCGGCGCCGCCCGGCAGGGAAGGGTTGGATACTTCTCCCACAATCTGGGCACTAGGGTCACGCTGCAGCTTGCCCCCTACCAGGCTCACATCGCCATGAATTACAGCTCCCGGCCCTAGCCGCAAGTTTCCGCCGACTACAACCGTGTCACCTTGCACCGTCCCATCCACACGCACGCTGCCACCTACGGCCACGAGGTCGCCGCCAGCGCGGCCCGCTATGCGAATGGAACAACCCACGCAAACGGCGTCACCCACCGCTTCGTTAGGGCCGACATCAATGGACTGGCCAATGCGCACCACGTCATTGCCATGCTCGGCGGCTTGGAGGATAGGAGCAGCGAGGAGCAGCCCGCAAAGGATAGCCAATACGGCAACTGTCTTCATGGCAGACTCCAGGCGGAAGGCAGCCAGACGTTCCGGCGCCAGGCGGCCAACATAGCCGGACGTTTTATCCCTGTCAACTTGCCAGCCCCAGGGACGGTTCTCGCGCCGCCAGGCATGCCGCCGGGGTTGGCTATAATGATGGTTTAGCGCTGATTCTGTTGCACGTTTTTGGCGGACAAATCCTTCCATGATTCAGACCCTGTTCGGCACCGTAGAACCCAGCTTCCTCGACCGCATGAAGCAGGCGGTCACCCGCACTCGCGAGAACCTGAGCGAGCGGTTGGAAGACGTAGTCTCCTTTCATAAGGAGATTGACCGCTCCACCCTGGACGATCTGGAGGCCACGCTGATCGGCGCCGATCTGGGTACTACCACCACCCACGAGGTGCTGGACAAGTTGCGCGAGAAGGCCGACCGCAAGCAGATTAGAGATGTGGCCGAACTCAAGCGCCTGCTCAAAGAAGAGCTGCTGGCCATCCTCAATCAGGGCAGTTCGCAGCCGGCGGGAAAGGTGGAGGGCGAGTCCGAGGTCATCCTCGTAGTGGGGGTGAACGGCACGGGCAAGACCACGACCATCGGCAAGCTCGCCAACGTTCTGCACGCTGACGGCAAGTCTGTGCTGCTGTGCGCCGCCGACACGTTTCGCGCCGCTGCGATTGAACAACTGGAAATCTGGGGGACGCGCACGGGCACGGAAGTGATCAAGACCAAGCCTGGCGGAGACCCGGCCGCCGTGCTGTTTGACGCGCTGCAGGCGGCCAAGGCGCGGCAGACCGACTACGTCATTGTGGACACGGCCGGGCGCCTGCATACCAAGGTAAATCTGATGGCCGAACTGGAAAAAATGCGGCGCACGGCGCAGCGCATCATCCCCGGCGCGCCTCACGAAACTCTGCTCATCATGGACGCTACCACCGGCCAGAACGGGCTGCAGCAGGCGCGTCTGTTTACGCAATCCTCGGGCGTAACCGGTATCGTGCTGACCAAGCTGGATGGCACAGCCAAGGGCGGAGTAGTGGTGGCCATCACGCGCGAACTGGGCCTGCCCGTGCGCTACGTGGGCGTGGGCGAGAAAGCCGGAGACCTGCTGCCCTTCGATCCCCAGGCCTTTGTGGATTCTCTTTTCGAATAAATCCATTTCACCACAGAGGCTCAGAGACACAGAGGAATTGACGATTGTAGATTTACGATTGACGATTGAACTGCGGCCGCCTCCTGGGGGTTGCAATCGTCAATCACAAATCATCAGCGTCAATTGCTTACTCTGTGCCTCTGTGTCTCTGTGGTGAGTTAGGTTTTCGATGGCGAACGAAGCTGACGAACGCTACATGCAGAAGGCGCTGGAACTGGCGCGACGGGGCGTCGGCCTGGCTTCGCCCAACCCGTGTGTCGGCGCTGTCCTAGTCCAAGAAGGCCAGATCGTCGGCTTCGGCAGCCACACGTATGAGGGCCTGAAGCATGCCGAAATTCTCGCCTTGGAACAGGCGGGCGAGCGTGGCCGCGGCGCCACCCTCTACCTGAACCTTGAACCCTGCTGCCACCAGGGCCGCACCGGCCCCTGTGCCGACGCGCTGATTGTCGCCGGGGTCCGCCGCGTACTTGCTTCGATTCCTGACCCTAACCCTCTGGTCGCGGGTCAGGGATTCGCGCGCCTGCGCGCCGCAGGAATCGAGGTGGAGGTCGGGCTGCTTGCCGAGGAAGCTCGCAAGCTCAATGAATCATTTGCCAAATACATTCGCAACAAAGCGCCCCTGGTAACCATGAAGGCGGCGATGACATTGGACGGAAAAATTGCGCCTCCACCGGGCGAATCTTCAAATCCCACAGCGCTAGGCGCAGGTGGCGTGAGCGGGGGCTGGATCACCAGCGAGGCCGCACGCGCCCACGTTCACCAGTTGCGCCATCAGCACGATGCCATCCTCGTCGGCGTGGGTACCATCATCGCCGACGACCCGCTGCTCACCGACCGCAGCGGCCAGCCCCGGCGGCGCCCCTTGCTGCGCGTCATTTTGGATTCTCGCCTGCGCCTGCCCCTTGAATCGCGTGTGGTCAAAACGGTGACGGACGACGTGCTGGTCATTTGTTCGTTTGCAGAAGAAAAGAAGCGGGGGCAGTTAGAAAAGCATGGCATGAAGGTGAAGCAGGTTGGCTTGGGTGCTGGCGATGGCCGCCCCGGCATGGATGAAATCGTCGCTTTCCTTGGAGAACTGGAGATCACCAGCCTGCTGATCGAGGGCGGCGCCATGGTCAACTGGGCGGCGCTCGCCGCCGGCATCGTGGACAAAGTCTTTCTCTACTATGCGCCCAAAATCCTTGCTGGCACCGGTTCTGTGCCTTTTGCCGGCGGGCCGGGCTTTCGCCGCATGAGCGAAGCCGCCTATATACGCTCTTTTATCCTGCACCGCTTTGGCGAGGACTTCGCGGTCGAAGGGTATCTGAAAGACCCTTACGCGGATTGACGGTGCGCCGCACAGAGGTCGGCTTGAGAGCGCAAGCCGCTTCACTAAGCAAAAAAGACGCGCCTCGCGGCGCGCCCATTGTGCACGGAGTTACTGCTAAAACTTGGAGAAGCCCGCTGCCTGCATCTCGTTGCGGGCAATGTCGCTGGTAGAAGAAATGCCCTGCGCCCGCAGCTTGAAGTCATCGGCGTTGGAGGCATTCTCCAGGGCAACCTCGTAGGTAATCAGGTTCTGCTGGCACAAATCCCACAGCGACTGGTCAAAGGTCTGCATGCCGTACTGCGAAGTGCCGGCAGCAATCGCCTCCCGGATCATGCGCGTCTTTTCCGGCAACAGGATGCATTCGCGCACATAGGCGGTAGCGATCATCACCTCCACCGCGGGCACGCGGCCCTCGGAGTCGGCACGGCGCACGAGGCGCTGGCTGATGACGGCGCGCACGGTTGCCGCCAGCTGGGTGCGGATCTGTTTTTGCTCCGGCGGCGGAAACACGGCGATGATGCGGTTGATGGTTTCCACTGCGTCCAGCGTGTGCAGGGTGGAGAACACCATATGACCCGTCTCAGCGGCGTGCAGCGCGGTAGCTATGGTTTCCAGGTCGCGCATTTCGCCCACCAGGATTACGTCCGGGTCCTGGCGCAGCGAAGCGCGCAGCGCGGAAGCAAATGAGGGCGTGTCCACGTCCACTTCACGCTGGTTCACGAATCCCATCTTGTCGCGGTGCAGGAATTCGATGGGGTCTTCGATAGTAATGATGTGTTCGGCGCGGGTGGAGTTGATGCGATCCACCATGGCTGCCAAGGTGGTGGACTTACCGGAACCGGTCACGCCCGTCACCAGCACCAGGCCGCGCGGCATGTCGCAAATCTGCTCCACGATTTTGGGCAGATAAAGCTCGTCCAATGCCCGGATCTTGGTAGGAATCACGCGCAGCACCACGCCCACGTTGCCGCGCTGCTGGAAGACGTTCACACGGAAGCGCCCCAGGCCGGCCACGCCGTAGGCCATGTCGAGCTCGTTGTTCTCTTTGAATTTCTGCTTCTGGCGGCTGGACATGATGCTGAACGCCATGTTCAGCATCTCTTCAGCGGTGATGCGCGGCTGGTCGGAAAGCGGCACCAGCAGGCCATCTATGCGCAAATGCGGATAGTTGCCGACCTTCAGGTGCAAGTCGGAAGCCTTGCGCTCCATGGCTACGCGCAGCAAATCATCAATGTTCATGGCCGGGTGCATCGCCTCGCGAGAGAAATTGACCCGATTATGATGCCTCCAGAGTAGGAAGAATGTAAGGTGACGGAGGTAATGTCCTAAAAGCTCACCACCAAGGACACGAAGGGTCACGGAAAAGCCGCCACAAAACAGACGCAGGGGGGTAAGGTCAATTCATCGCGGAATTCCAGCTTAGCCCAAAGTTGTCGTGGGTATTAGAAAAGGCCATCCCAGGCGAGATGGCCTTTCTAATCTTCGCGACGCCGCGTGTCCTTGGTGGAGCTAAGCGGCTTTCCACTCCTCGTCGGCGCTGCCACCGTAGATGGATGGCACGCGCGAGCCCATGGGCCGCAGGTAGGTCGCGAGCTGGCCACGGTGATGGATGCTGTGGCTGGTCACAAAATTCAGGTAGAAGACCGCCGGATAGTTGAAGGCGCCGTAGAAATCCACCGGCTTGCTCAGGTGCTTATCATCGAGAGCACGCACACGCGCCACGGCGCGAGGCAGGTTGCTCTCGTACCAGGCCAGCATTTCGCCCACAGTTTTAGGCTCCTGGAAGCGTGGCTCCATGTTGAACTTGGCGTCAGCGATCTCATCCAGCATCTGCACTTCGGTAGACACGATGTGCCACGCCAGTTCAAAGGCTGTACGCGCTTTGGGGTCGGGGCGGTAATCCCGGCTGCGAGCCTCGGGAATAGCAGCCAATACTTTTTTCGTGGTTTCCATCTCCCGGGCGATGCTCTTGTCCATAATGTCGCGAAGGCCGAGCACAAAATCCTTGTTGAGGGTGGTTTGCGGAACTGCCATAGATCCTCCTTGTGTGAGTGCGGCTGCGATGGTGCTGAGGTTGAGGTTTGGTGGAGGCGCAAAATACCTCCTACCTAGGTGTAAACATCCAGACCCACATAAATTGTGAATGAAACGTTCAAAATTCTGAATTCTTCGTTCATTCCCCTACACGCTGACCGGCTGCTTGCTGCCCACCGGCACGGCGGTGAGCCAGTGGAAGCGGTCAGTTACTTCGCCGCGCAGCATGCCATAGAATTCGTTGGCAAGTTTGCGCGTGATGTCGCCCATGGTGCCCTTACCCACGCTGATTTTATCCACCGAGCGCACGGGCGTGATTTCCGCCGCCGTTCCTGTGAAGAACACTTCGTCGGCGATGTAGAGCATTTCCCGCGGGATCATCTGTTCCACAACCGGAATTCCCAGGTCGCGCGCCAGCCGGATCACGGAATCGCGCGTAATGCCAGGCAGCACCGAGTTGCCCAGCGGCGCCGTCATCAGCGTGCCCTGGCGCACCACAAACAGGTTTTCGCCCGAGCCTTCGCTCACAAAGCCATTGGTATCAAGCGCAATGCCTTCCACATAGCCGTTCATGATGGCTTCCATCTTGATCAGCTGCGAGTTCATGTAGTTGGCGCCCGACTTGGCCATAGCCGGCAGCGTGTTCGGCGCAATACGCGTCCAAGAGGAAACGCAGACGTCCACACCCTGCTCGATGTCGCTGCCCAGGTATTTGCCCCACTCGTAGTTGATGATGTACACCTCGGTGGGCGAGTTGAAAGGGTTGACGCCGGCTTCACTGTAACCGCGCAGGATAATAGGCCGCAGATAGCAGGGCCAAACTTGGTTGGCTTTGACTAAGTCCTGCATGGCCATCACCAGGTCTTCGCGAGTGTAGTCCACGTCAATGCGGTAAATCTTGGCCGAATCCAGCAGGCGCTGGGCGTGTTCATGGGCCCGGAAGATGGCAGGGCCGTTGGGAAGCGCGTAGCAGCGGATGCCTTCAAACACCGAGGACCCGTAGTTCACTACGTGGGCCATTACGTGCAGCTTGGCGTCGTCCCAGGCAATGAGTTTTCCGTTGTGCCAGATCTTCGCGGTTTTTTTTATGGCCATGAGCACTCCTTCGAGTTTTTTTCTATCGCCCCGTGCGCAAGTTGCCCCAGTCAGTTCGCGGGTGTACCAGAGGAGGGCGCGTGTCGCGGGTAAGCACGTCCACGCTCAAGTACAGGCAATTATAACCGAGGGATAGAGCTGAACTGCCTGCAGCGATGTGCAAAAAATTGTCGTTGTGATTGAGGTTACGGCTCGGAACCCAACAAGACTGTCGACTGTGGGTACGGGGCTCTGCCCTCTTGCAGGGCAGGGCCAAGCCCCCACAAGTATCTGTGAATTACTGCGCGGAAGCCGGTACCAGCAGCGGCACCGGTTCAGTAGCCGCCGCGGTTTTAGCCGTGGCAACTCCCGGCAGTTCATCCCCACGGAAGTACCGCCCCCGCTCGTTTCGCATCTCCGCCATGGCCACCAGAGGTTTGCCGTAGTCGTTGCGTGCATTCCAGAAGAGGAAGCCGATTCCTCCCTCCTCTTTCGCTACCCGGACTTGGGTAATGATGTACTTGTCCGAATAAGTGCGGGTGCGCCAGGCAAAGGCCTGCAGCCACGGCCGCAGCACTACGCCCGTGGTCTTGGTATCGCGGCGGAAGCGCGCCATGGACTCGCCGATGAAGTGTTCCGGCGCGTCGCCTGGGTGAGCGTAGCCGTCCATCCCGAAGAAGTGCGACGGGTAAATCATGGGCGAAAGCACGTCGCAGTGCAGTGCCATGGCCGGAATATCCTGCCCGGTGTGCGCCAAGTCCACCGGACGCTGCCAGGCCATCACCCCAAACACGTCCAGCGAAAGCAGCACGTGCAGGGGATGAATTTGCGCGTAAGCGTTAGTCAGGAAGTGGGTTATCACGTCCGAGCGATGCCAATCCGGGTGCGTGGTCTGGAACTCGAATTTGGCGTCCTTCTGGTCGCCCTCGGCGGGAAAACGCACATAGTCAAACTGAACTTCATCCACGCCGGCCTCCGCTGCCGCCTTGGCCAGGGCTATGTCGTACGCCTGTACCTCGGGATGAGAGGGATCGGTCCACACCAGCTTGCCGTTTTCTTTCCACGGCTGCCCGGTGCGGCGGGAACGAACCGCCAATTCGGGGTGGCTCACCACCAGCCGCTCATCCCTGAAAATGGCTATGCGGGCGATACTGTGCATGCCTAAAGAGTGTAAGTAGCGGGCAAACTTAGGTAGATTGCGAATCACCGGCCGGCGCGCCGGCGAATTCAGAGCGTGCTGGAAAGGAATATTTACGATGCCGTCACTGTCTTTAATGTCGAAAACGACCGAGTTGCCGCCCATCTCTCGCCAGCGGTTGATGATGCGCATGCCTTTTTCGCTGCTGGCCATGGCTCCGGTAAGGTAAATGGCGCGCACTTCAAAGTCACGTTTCACTTCAACTGGCCGTTCCAGAATAGGACTGGATAACATCCCGGGGACAATAATCTGCTCTCCCGGATGCAGAAAGTTGCCGCGCAAACCATTGTTGGCTTGGCGCATAGCGGTTTCCAGCTCGGCTACAGTCATGTAAGAAGTTTGCGGCAGGTAAGCGCGCGCTACAGAGGGGAGAGTTTCGCCGCGCTTCACTTCGTGCCAGGATTCGCCCGGCTGAAGCACCCGCGAGACGGCCGCGGCAGCAGATACTCTTGTCCCGCTGGCCGGCTGGTTGGAGCCGGTGCGAACTATGCCCGCCTGTGGCGGGGTAGCGGCATCAACAAAATGCGGCGTTTCGTTCCAAATAACTAACGCCAAGACCAGAAAACAAATACCCCAAAGGACCAGGCCGATTCGACGCAACCATCACCGTCCCCACTGCTAGAGCCCACAGAACCATCTGCATACTACGACATTTCGACGACCGGCTCTGGTTACCCCAGTACATTGGACGCTCAATTTGCTTCCCAGGATGCGCAAAGCTTTTCTTCTTTTCTCTGGGAAACCTGGGAAAATCGAATGACATTTTTTGTCGTTTCATCATCTAAGGGTTTAAGAGGCAAGCCCCGGGTGGCCCGCTGAGGATGGCGAGTGATTTGCAACGGGACTTAGGTCGTTAATTGCTTGCGTCCGCTGGCGCGGCCACAAGTCCAACTCCCAGGACGGCCCCCTGAAAGAAAATGGGGCCGGGAGAAGTATGCGAACAGGCTTAAATACCGCACTTGACCCTACACGCCGGAGCAACGACGCGCAGGAGTTTGAGAATTTCCTGCGCCGCAAAATCGTCGGCCAGGACGATGCTGTCCTGAAGGTCACCGAAATCTATCAGATGTTTCTTGCCGGGCTGAATCCGCCGGGACGCCCCGTGGGCAACCTGCTCTTTCTGGGGCCCACTGGTTCGGGCAAGACCCGGGTCGTGGAGGCGGTGGCGGAATCGTTGTTTGGCGATGCTCGCGCCTGCATCAAGATTGACTGCGCCGAATTCCAGCACAGCCACGAGATCGCCAAGCTGATTGGTTCACCCCCAGGCTACCTCGGCCATCGCGAGACTCATCCGCTGCTGACCCAGGAAGCGCTCAACCAGTGGCACAGCGAGAAGCTGAAGCTCTCGCTACTCCTGTTTGATGAAATCGAGAAGGCTTCCGACGCCCTGTGGCAGTTGCTGCTCGGCATTCTCGACAAGGCCAACCTCACTCTGGGTGATAACCGCCGCGTGGATCTTTCTTCCTGCATCATTTTTATGACGTCCAACCTGGGCGCCGGGGAAATGAATGACCTGATGACCGGCGGCATGGGATTCGGCCAGAAACCGGGCTACGATCTTCACCTCGATGACAAGATCACGCGGACAGCGCAGGAGGCCGCGCGCCGCAAGTTCTCGCCCGAGTTCATGAACCGCATTGACAAGGTGGTGGTGTTCAAGTCGCTGCGCGAAGAGCAGCTGCGCCAGATTCTGGAAATCGAATTGGGCATGGTGCAGCAGCGCATCCTGATGGCCACCGGCAACAATCAGTTCGTTTTCACCTGCAGCCAGAAAGTGAAGGATTATTTGCTGCAGGAAGGCACCGACCTGAAGTATGGCGCCCGCCACCTGAAGCGCGCCATTGAACGCAATATCGTTTTTCCTCTGGCCAATCTGGTAGCCACCGGGCAGGTACGCCTGGGAGATTTTGTGCGCATTGACATGGCGCCGGAAGGCCGCATGACCTTCACTAAGGAAGCTGAAGGCGCCATGGTGCCGGTGCTGCTGGAGAAGTTTGGGCCGGAAACGGCGGTTCCTGCCGCCGCCCGCGCTGCCCGCTCGGCCGGTAACCGCCGGGAAGCGGGAGCGTCGCTGCTCGATCACAAATAGAAAATCCGCGAACCTGCGGACCAAGGGCGCCGAACCTGGCGCCCGTTTTGTTGTGGGCAGTATCTGGTTGCTAATACCTGGGAGATGAGCCGACTGGGAACCAGGCACTAGGTTCTGAGAACGGCCTTCACGCCCCCTGCTTCAGCTCAATTAGTACCAGTTTGGCGACCGACTTGAGGGTTTCAAATACTCCCACGCCCTGGAAGGCGACCGCCTCGATCACCGGCTCCTCCTTCTTCAGCAGTTCCTTTTTGAGCGTATCGGCCGGCATGGCGTTGGGCAGGTCGCGTTTATTGAGTTGCAGCACATAGGGGATGCGCTTGAAGTCGTAGCTGTGTTCCTTGAGGTTCTCCTGCAGATTGTCCAGCGCCTCCACATTGGCGTCCATGCGCTCTTCCTGGGAGTCGGCCACAAACACCACGCCATCCACCCCGCGCAGGATCAGCTTGCGGCTGGCATCGTAGAACACCTGCCCAGGCACGGTATAAAGGTGGATGCGGGTCTTGAAGCCGCGCACAGTGCCCAAGTCCAGAGGCAGGAAGTCGAAGAAGAGAGTACGCTCGGTCTCGGTGGCCAGCGAGATCATTTTGCCCTTCTGCTGGTCTCCGGTGCGCTCGAAAATCCACTGCAAGTTGGTGGTCTTCCCCCCCAGCCCAGGACCGTAGTAAACGATCTTGCAGTTAATTTCCCGGGCTGCGAAGTTGATAAAGCTCAAACCGTCGCCTCAGCGCCAGGCGCGTTCACCAGCCCGGCTCTTTACCTTTCTAGCCTTTTCTTTAGTAGAGAACTTTTTATATCACAGGTTTGCAGCGGAAAGCAGGTACCTACGGTTATTACTTAAGGCGGGCCTAAGGGACCGACGGCCGGGTGGGGAACTGCCTCTAGCGCCCTGGTGGCAGAGGATAATAGCCATATTTGGCGGTGATCTTCAGATTGGGGTGGTCCACTCTCACTTCGATATCGCGATAGCCGCCGCTCACCGCGGCCTTGGCGGTATAGCCCAAGGTGTACTGGTTGCGCGCCTCGCGTGTCAGTTCGGCGTACGCTTGCTCTAGGGTTTTTTGAGTAAAGGCGGGGAAAACCTGGCCGCCAGTAGCCGCCGCATACTTGGGCAGAATATTGCTATACCCAGCGTTCACCAGCGGAATGTGCACCCGCTCCGCAGTCTTGTAGCCGGGAATTGCCGACCCACTCACCGCCACGGCGTAAACAGAAATATTATGCGTGAGCAGGAATTGCATCACCTCGCGGTAGCTGGCAGTGCTGTCAATTTCGCGCCCATCACTGACAATGAAGATCACCTTGCGCCGGTCGCGCTTACGCTTGCTTAAGTCCAGTGCTGCTTGCAACAAAGCGTCATTGAGCACGTGTGAGACACGCGCCGGCGGCGTCTGTGCCATTGCCCCCTGGTCCACCGGCAGCCCATTCACCGTTGGACGGGAATTAAGCGGGCCTCCCGAGAAGGGTACCCCCCCGGTCTCGCCCTCTTCCCGATCCTTGATCATGGCCAGCGTTCCGTCCACCTTTTTATTGATGGCGGTAAAGTCCAGCACGCGCTGTACTACGTTGCTGTAGGTATAAAGCGAGACCTCATCGTACTGGCTGAATGCGCCTTCCAGCGCGGTGAGGCTTTCCTTTACCTTGCGAAAAGCGACGTTGGGAACTCCCGTATCGATGATTACCGCTGCCGACAAAGGGAAGGGATCGGCGGTAAAAAACTTTACTGTCTGCTGCACGCCGTTCTCATAAACCGAGAAATCCTTCGACAGCAGACCCGGAACCAGGTGGCCGGAGTCATCCTTCACCGTAACCGGCACTACCACAAAGTTTACGTTCGTGGTGTAAGTGTAGAGCTGGTCGCGCGAAGTGGATGACGTGTCGGGCACGCTGCCCGCGGGTACAGTGGTGATCTCCGGTTGCGGCGGAGGCGTATTCGCTGGCGGTTGCTCCACTGGGGTTGTAATAGGAGGGACCTGCGGCGCTGGCGCCGTGCCCGGTTGCGGCTGTGGCGTGGAAGGCAACGGCTTCCCACCCGGAAACGTCGGCGCCGGGCGGCTGGCGGAGGGCGCATCGGGAATGTTCTGCTGGTCCGGGTCTGCTGCTGGTTGGCCTTGATCTCCTGACTGTGGGCTGCTGCTGGCCGCTGGTTTCTGCGGAGATTCCGTTTGCGACTGTACCAGGAGTGGGGCCGCACACAGGCCGATCGTCACCAAAGTAATTGCGACCCAGCCCCAACTGCCCGGTTTTACCATTTCCCCCGGCCGCCTCTCCCCAGCTTCGCTTTTTATCGCATAGCCGGGCCCGCTTCCTGCATCTTAGAATAGCAAGAGCTACCCTAATAATAGCTGACTGGGCAGGCGTGCGGGATGACCAGAGTCGCAGCCGTAAGTGACAAGCAACCTGTTGCCTGCGGCGATAGCCGGCCTGAACAAGCTGCCATTGTTCAGCTTAGGAGAGATCCCGAATGTTCCGTAGCCCGGCCCTTGGTACGTTATTGGCTCTGCTGCTTTTAGGGTTGACTTGGCCGGCGCTGGCCGCATACGCCCAGCAGTCCCCCTCGCAACCTGCTTCCGACCAGCAGGATACCGATCAATCCGTCTCCACTTTGCAGATCAATGTCAATGTGGTGAACTTGTTCTTCAATGTGAAGGACAAACACGGTACGCTCATTCCCGACCTCAAGCGCGACGATTTCAAAGTCATCGAGGATGGGCACCCGCAGACCATCAAGTACTTCACCGCTGAAACCGACCAGCCGCTCACGCTGGGCATTCTGATTGACAGCAGCGTCAGCCAAGAACGCGTGCTGCCTATGGAGAAGGAAGTAGGCGCCGCCTTTTTGAACCAGGTCCTGCGTCCTAAGGACGAGGCCTTTGTCATCAGCTTCGACGTGAACGTTGACCTGCTACAGGACTACACCAATTCCAGCGGCCTGCTGCGCACCGCGCTCAACCAGGCAAAAATTAACGGCGGTGGCGGTTGTGGCGGTATCCCGGGCCTGGGCGGTGGACCGGTGCCGTGCACCAATCCAAAGGGCACTCTGCTTTACGACGCTGTGTACCTCGCGGGCCACGACAAACTCTCCAGCGAGGTCGGCCGCAAAGCCATGATCATCCTGACGGACGGCGAAGACCAGGGCAGCCAGGAGACTATTCGCCAGGCCATTGAGCAGGCGCAGAAAGCTGATTCCATCTGCTACGTGCTGCTCATCGCCGACCGTGGCTTCTATGGCCTGGGCGGGTATTCCGGCGACCGCGCTATGAAGGAACTGGCGCAGGAGACCGGTGGCCGCGTCATTGAAGTAGGCAACAAGCCGGAAAAACTCAAGCAGGCCTTCGACCAGATCGCCAACGAGCTGCGCACCCAGTACAGCATCGGCTACACCCCCACGAACGCCAAGCGCGACGGCAGCTTCCGCCGGGTGGAGGTCAAAACCAAGGAAGGTTACAAGGTGCAGTGCCGCTCCGGCTACTACGCTCTTCCTCCGCGGGGCGAAGGAGAGTAGCGGGTTTTAGGGAGCCAGCCCCTGGAGCAGGACTACGTCGGCATCGCCGTCGCCCACGGCGGCGTAGAGAAAGCGGTCATCCGGCGACCACGCGACGCGCCGCGCAATGAACGTGCGCCGTTCCCCGAAGTCCGTGAGCTGGCGCAATCTTGCATCGGCGGTTGAGAGCAACCACAGGTTTGTCCCGAAGGCGTCATTTAGAGGCAATGCCAGCCATTTTTCGTTGTGCGAGAGCACAGGATGCATGCCCTGCCATATGGGCACGCGGCTGGCAGGAATATGCAACAACAGCCGCGAGGGTCCGCTCTCGGGATGGGCCGAGCGCACTTCGTAATCCAAAGCGCCGCTGACGTTTTGTTGCGGCACAACGTAGTACATTCCGCTGGCACTCACCGCCGGTCCGCGCGCGAAATCGGAGCGCACCACCACCGGGGCTCCGCCATCCACTTTGATTTTGAGTGTATGCGATTGTCTTGATGCCGCCGTGGGCGAGTCCTGCGAGTAATACAACCAGTGGCTGTCGGGCGACCAGGTTGCCCACGACCCGTCTGGAATGACCTCCCGGACGTTGCTGCCATCGGGATTGATCAGGTAATAGCTGACAAGCCGCGCCCCTCCGGTGATGCGTGCGAATGCGATGCTTTTCCCATCCGGCGACCATACCGGAGTTCCCACCGTCACACCTGGGTCGCGCTCATAGGTGAGCTGGCGAATCTGCCGATTGTCCAGGCGCATCACCCAGATGTTGCCGTGTCCACCGCTGTCGGAGAGGTACGCCATCTGGGTGCCATCCGGCGACAAGCTGGGTGTTTGCACTTGTCCCGTCTGCTGCGTTACGCGCTCCCCGTTGCGGACATTTCCGACGGCAGTACCGGCCACAGGGTATTTCCAGATGTCGTAGTGCATGTGCCGGTAGCTGGCCAGAATCGTCCCCTTGTCCCCAGTGTCCGGTCCTTCGTAAGAGTCTTCGCCAAAAGTGAGCTGCTGGGGCGAACCTTCATCCAGCCGTTTGAGCCAGAGATGCATGATGGGCAAGTACAGCACTGTGCTGTTGCGCGCGCTGGAGTAAACGATGCCGGAGCCATCCTGGGTCCAGGCCAGCCCGTTCATCAGGTCGCCTTCCGTAGTTACTTGGCGCGGCTCACCTCCGGCGGCGTTCACGGTGTACAGGTCGTCAGCCCAGATGGCGGTGG
>DATFDP010000024.1:0-4723 GCA_035252015.1 Terriglobales bacterium | reverse complement strand
CATTCTGCACGAGAATGCCGGCACCAACGTGGTATGGCGCGGCGTCTTCGAGTATGGCGATGTGGAGAAGGCATTTCGCGAGGCCGCCAGCGTAGTAGAGATTGACCGCCTGCACTTCCACCGCTTCTCCAGCACGCCGCTCGAGCCCAACGTTATCATTGCGCAGTGGGATAACAAAGACGGCCGCCTCTATTATTGGTGCAACAATTCTTTCCCGTCATTTGCCATCCAGTTCCTGGCGCCACACCTGAAAATTCACATTGACCAGATCCGGGTGCAGACGTTCGATATCGGCGGCAGCTTCGGCATTAAGATCACCAACTACACGCAGATGGCAGTGTGTGCGCTGGCTTCGCGCAAATGCGGCGGGCGACCCATCAAATGGGTGGAAACGCGCACCGAGCACATGCTCTCCAGCGCGCATGGGAACGAGCGCACCTTCCTGAATACGCGCGTGGCGCTGGACAAGAATGGCGTGATTACGGCGATCGAATCGCGGCATGTTGACGATTGCGGCGCTTATCCGCGCTACGAACCGCTGGGCTGCGTGATCTGGTCGCAAGTGTTTCCGGGGGTGTACCGCTTCAAGAACGCAAAGATTGATTTCACCCAGGTGGTGACCAACAAGTGCCCGGTGGGTCCCAACCGCGGCTACTCGCGCATGCAGCACCTGTGGTTCCTAGAGCGGGTGTGCGACATCTGTGCCCACGAACTGAAGATTCCCGGCGACGAGATGCGCCTGCGCAACTACATTCGCCCGGAGGAGATGCCTTACACCACGCCCAACGGCTGCGTGTATGACTCGGGCAATTACCCGAAAATGCTGGAGCTGGCAAAAAAGCTGATTGGCTGGGACGAGTGGAAACGCAAGCAAGCCGAGGGACGCCGGGACGGCCGGTTGATCGGAATCGGGATTGGCACCACGCTGGATTCCGGCACCAACAACTTCGGGCAGTCGCAGATTGTAAATCCCTACGCGCCTTTTTCCGGCAACTCGCAGGGGGCCAACGTCAAACTCGACATCTATGGCGAAATCGTGGTGGCGGTCGGCTCCTGCCCTCAGGGCCAGGGACACGAAACCACGGCGGCGCAGATTGTGGCCGACGTGCTCAATGTGACGCCCGACCTGATCACGGTGCGCACCGGATTCGACACCGAGCGCAACGTGCACACTGGATTTTCCGGCACCTACGCCAGCCAGTTCGCGGTTTCCGGTTTGTCGGCGGTGCATGGCGCGGCGCAAAAGTTGAAAAAAGAAATGCTGCGCTTGGCGGCCTTCGCGCTAAATGCGAAGGAAGAGGAACTGGAACTGGGCATTGGCGCGCAAGGACCGGAGGTGCGGGTGCGCGGCACCGACCGCAGCATCCCGTACGGCGGCCTGGCTAACATCGTTAACGTGAACAGCGCCGTGCTGCCGGAGGAGATGCACGAGATCACCCTGAACTGCCGCTTTATCTGG
The DNA here is from genome assembly GCA_035252015.1 of Terriglobales bacterium. GTDB lineage: Bacteria > Acidobacteriota > Terriglobia > Terriglobales > Acidobacteriaceae > JAICWP01. The sequence continues at coordinate 3,264 of DATFDP010000024.1, read as the reverse complement.
CGCGCGCCTTTCAAGGTGCCTGACAAGGCGAAGAAGTACGGCAATTTGACACTCACTTACGCTTCGCAGCTGCACATTGCGGTGGTCGAAGTCGACCGCGACACCTGCGTGCCGCGCATTCTTGACTATGTTGCTGTGGATGATTGCGGGACGGTGATCAATCCGCCGATTGTGGAAGGGCAAGTCTATGGCGCGACGGCGCACGGGATCGGCGCGGCGCTGATGGAGGGCTGCTTCTACGACGAAGTGGGCAACATGCTGACTTCCACCTTCAGCGACTACACACCGATCACCGCGGTGAACATGCCCAACGTGAAGTTTGGCGATATTCAGACGCCCTCGCCGCATAGCTTTAACGGCGCCAAGGGCATGGGGGAAGGCGGAGCGGCACCGGTGCACACGCTTTCGGCTGCGCTGCAGGATGCGCTGTTTGACAAGGGCATCATCATTGACGACTCCTTCAACAATGGCGACCGCATCTTCCACCTGATGCAGCAAGCAGGCAAGAGCAAGAAAGCGACGCGGGTGAAGCCGCGAGCCGTACCGGCGTAAGGGTGTAGCGCCGCCGTCGCGGCGCTAGCGCTTTTGGGTGGAGCAGACCTTCAGGTCTGCATTGTGGGCAGTTAGAGTTCAGGGCTTGCAGCCCCTGAGGTAAATTCGTCGGCGCTTACCTCAGCGGCTAAAGCCGCTGTACAGAGGAGCTCTTTATGCAGCGCTGAAGCGCTGCGCCACCCAAAAGCTTGTGACTTCCTCCCCGCGGATGGACGCGGAGGGTTTTGGGTGAAGCAGGTGGCTCTATTACAGCGCTGAAGCGCAGCACCACCCGAAGCTAGAATCATTAGCCAGTAGCCGTTAGCCAGTAGCAAGAGCCCAAAGCCAAGAGCCAGAGCCAAGAGCGAGAAATCAGCATCCAGGAGCTATCAGCCATTCCCCGCGTTTGCATCATCGGTTGTGGCGCCATCGGCAGCCTGTACGCCGCACACCTGGCGCGGGTGGCCGAGGTTTACGCTTTTGTGCGCCGGAAGGACCACGCAGAAGCGCTGAACCGCCATGGCTTACGCGTGACCAGCGCCTCGCCCTCACATAACTTCACGGCAAAGCTGAAGGCTAGCGCGAATCCTCGCGAATTGCCGGAATTCGATCTGGGCATTGTGGCCTGCAAAGCGACGCAAACCCCGGAAGCCTTTGCCCCCGTGGGCCATCTGTTCGACAAAGGCGCAGTCATTTCGGCGCAGAACGGGTTGGGAAGCGAGGCAATCATAGCCGCGCACACGAAGGGCTGGGTCATTCGCGGCACCACCTTCATGAGCGGTACGCGGCACAGCGACACGCACGTGCAATACGAGCTTGATACCGCCACCTGGATCGGCCCCTTCGAGCCGCGGGGCACACCCTACAGCGTTGTCCAGCAGGCGGCGGAGTTGATCGTAGCCGGCGGACTGAAGGCGGAGGCGCTCCGGGACGCGCGCCCGGCGCAGTGGTCGAAGCTCATCTTCAATGCCTCGGTAAATGCGGCATCGGCTCTTACTGAGCTGCCGCACTCGCCACACTTTTCCGCCGAGCGCCACTTCTCCGATCTTGGCCACCTGCTGCATGCCTTGATTGAAGAGGGCAAAACTGTTGCCGCGGCAGCCGGCGTGGAACTGCATGAAGACCCGTGGGAGATGAACAAGATTGGGGCGCAGACCAATCATCCTCCGTCCATGCTCTACGACATACGCCATCATCTGCCGACAGAAATTGATTTTTTGTGTGGCGCAATCGCGCGCGAGGCGCAGCGCGCCGGCGTGCCCGCTCCGCTGCACACCGCCATGTACCAGCTGATCAAGGCGAAGGAAGCCTCGTGGACATTTGCGGAGGAAAATAAGCCCGTGGCGGGGAGGACGGTGGCGGGGTAATTGGCTCTTAGCCTTTAGGTCTTGCCTTTCAGCTCTTGGTTTTTAGCTCTTGGCTTTTAGCTCTTGGCTTTTAGCTCTTGGCTTTTAGCTCTTGGCTTTTAGCTTTACGCTTGTAGCTAGAGGCCAAGCCAAGGGCTAACAGCCGACGACCAAGAGACGGTTTCCATGTCTTATCCGATTGACAAGCCGAAGCTGGAGCGTATGCGCGCCCTCATGAAGGAGCGCGGGCTGAGCGCGCTGGTTGTGCGCGCGCCGGACAACGTTCTGTATCTCACCAATTACTGGTGCATGAAGGGCTACGATGCGGTGGTGTTTCCCCAGTCCGGCGAACCCACGCTGATCGCGTTGGAGCCGCAGCAAGCCGACGCCGAACGGAACTCCTGGACTAAGGACTTGCGCCTGTTCAAGGGCTACGACGAACGCGATCCGCGCCCGCCCCAGTACCGCGCCCTGGATATTGCACTGCAGGTGATCAAAGAACGGGACCTGGGCGACAAGGTCGGCCTGGAACTCAACATGGGCACGCAAAGTGCCGACCGTATGGTGGGCGAGCCCACCACGCCTACGCAGACATTTTTCGACGCCTTCAAGAAAGTCGCCCGCGAGGTGGTGGATGGCACGCCGGTGCTGGTCGAAGCCCGTGCCATCAAGACGGCGCAGGAGATCGAGCGCATGCGACTGGCCAATGAACTGGCGGCGCTGGCCATGGACTATACGCGCGAACACATGCGCCCAGGCATGAAGGAGAGCGAAGTCGGCGCCATGTACGAGGGCTATGTGCACAGCATCGGGGTGGGCTACCAGGGTAAAGTGGAGATGGCGCGGGCTTTCACGCTGGTCTGGTCGGGGCCGGGAATTCGCACCTTCACCGCCACGGGCAACCGTCCCATCCAGAAGAACGAGCCCACGCTGTTTGAAATCTGGGTGTGTGCCGACGGCTACTGGACTGATTTGACCAAGAACGCCTGCCCGGGTGAACTGACGAAGGAATACCAGAAGCTGCTTGAGCTACTGTTGAAGGTTTTCGACGACGCGGTAAGCTATGCCCGCGACGGTGCTGATTTTCCTGGCCTGGACCGGCTGATTCGCGCCCGCATTGCCGAGGGCGGCTATCCCGGACAGCCTTCGCATCCCATCTGCCACGGCGTGGGGGCGCGGGCGCATGAACCGCCCTATGCCCACCAGGCGGGCACGGGAACGATGCGCAAGGGTATGGTGCTCGCCATTGAGCCCGGGATTTATTGGCCGCAGGGCGGAGGATTGCGCCTGGAGGACAACTTCCTGATCACGGACACGGGGAACGAGAAGCTGTGCACGTACCCGGATGACTTCCGGCTGGCGAGTGCCGCCCGAGTGCCCGCTTAGA
>DATFDP010000023.1:0-51769 GCA_035252015.1 Terriglobales bacterium | reverse complement strand
AACTGTTGCGTCTCTGGATGAAACAAGAAACTACACAGTCACATATTTTCCCGCTTCAATCACGCGCGCCGCAATTTTCCGCCGCAGAGCCACCGTATTCACCGGCTCATGCTTACCCAGGCGCCGCAGAATCGCCATCTGGGTGCGCAGCATGTCGCCTTCGGCGATCGCGGCGATCACCTTGCGCGCCGCCGCCTCAACCTTCTCCATGCCATGCGCCAAATATACCTGCGCCATGGCCACTGCCAGGGCCGCGGCTGGCTCGCCATTGCGCTCTTGCATTTTCTGTGCGCGCAGCACCGCTGACTCCATGGCATACACTTCCATGATCATGTCGGCCAGCGCGCCCATGATTTCCTGCTGGTCAACCAGGGCTTGCATATATTTTTGAGAAGCCGCGCCCGCGGCAAACAGCGCTAGCTTTTTGGCGTTGCTCACCAGGCTGCGCTCGGCGGCCAGGGGGCCTTCCAGACCGTCGCCCAGGCTGGGCCCGGCCAGCACCTCGTCCATCAGTTTCTTGATGGCCGGCAGCAGCGGCAGTTGCCCGCTCATGGCTCGCTTGAGCAGCCAGCCGGTGATAATGAGCCGGTTGATCTCGTTCGTGCCCTCGAATATGCGGTTCACGCGCGCATCGCGGTAAGCGCGCTCGGCCGGGTATTCCTCCACGAAGCCGTAGCCGCCGTAAATCTGTACCACTTCATCCACCACGTGGTCCAGCATCTCTGAGCCCCACACTTTCAGGACGGAGCACTCCACCGCATATTCCTCGATGGCTTTGCGAATTTTCCCGATGGCGTTGGCTCCCGCCTTGTCCACCTCGCCCAGCGCCACATCCATCATGCCGACAGTGCGATAGACGATGGACTCGCCCACAAAAATTTCCGTAGCCATGTCCGCCAGCTTTTCCTGGATCAGCCCAAATTCGGCGATGGACTTGCCGAATGCCTTGCGCTGCTTGGCGTAGCCGATGGCGTGGTCCAGTGAGGTTCGTGATCCGCCTACGCACATGGCGCCCAGCTTGTAACGGCCGATGTTCAGAATATTGAACGCAATCACGTGCCCCTTGCCGACTTCGCCCAGAACGTTGTCCACCGGCACCTGGCAGTCATTCAGGATGAGCGGGCAAGTGGACGAGCCGCGAATTCCCATCTTGTGCTCTTCCGCGCCAATGGAAAAGCCGGGGAAAGTTTTCTCCACCAGGAAGGCGGTGAACTTCTCGCCGTCCACTTTGGCGAACACGGTAAACAGGTCGGCAAAGCCGGCGTTGGTGATCCACATCTTCTCGCCATTCAGAATGTAATGCTTGCCGTCCGGCGCCAGCTGCGCGCGAGCGCGGCAATTCAGCGCGTCCGAGCCGGCCGATGCTTCCGAAAGCGCGTAGGCCCCGACCATCTCCGTGGTCGCCAGCTTGGGCAGATACTTCTTCTTCTGTGCCTCTGTACCGAAGAACACGATGGGTAGGGTACCAATCCCGGTATGTCCGCCCCAGCTCACAGCAAAACCGGCGTACTTAGCCATGTGGTCGGCCAAAATGCAGGAGCTGACCTTGTCCATTTCCGCCCCGCCGTACTCTTCGGGAATGTCCACGGAGGTCAGGCCTAGGTCGGCGGTCTTCTTCAGCAGTTCGCGGGTGAGCGCCCAGTCCTTGTGCTCCAGTCGGTCCGCCGCTGGCAGAACTTCGTTAGTTGCGAAGTCGTCCGCTGTCTGGGCGATCAGCTGGTGCTGCTCGTTGAAATCTTCCGGAGTGAAAACCTCGTTCGTGGGCCGCTCTTCCAGCAGAAAGCTGCCGCCGGGAATTCTCGTCTTGGGTACCGCCGTTGTCGTCGCCATATACCCCTTCTTCAGACCAAAACCGCAGAGGTCGCAAAGGACGCAGGACTTATTTTAGATTCAGAGAGCGGCGCCTGTGAATTGAACCATAGTGCCGTTCCTCCCCATTACTTTTGAATCGCCAGCTATTGTCCTATCCTCAAAAGCCTCCGCGTACTCTGCGTCCTTTGCGGTTAATTAAGATTCTCGAAGATCCCGGCCGCGCCCATGCCGCCGCCCACGCACATGGTCACCAACCCATAACGTGCGTTGCGCCGCTTGAGTTCGCGGATGATGCTCGCCGTCAGCTTGGCCCCGGTGCAGCCCAGCGGGTGTCCCAGCGCGATGGCACCACCGTTTACATTCACGCGATTCAGGTCCAGTTCAGCTTCCTTGATTACCGAAAGCGACTGCGCCGCAAACGCCTCATTCAGTTCGATAACATCCATCTGCGAGAGCTGCAACCCGGCCATCTTCAGCGCTTTGGGAATCGCGTACACCGGGCCTACGCCCATCTCTTCCGGTTTGTAACCGGCCGTTGCAAACGAAATGTAGCGCGCCAGAGGCTTGATGCCCAGCGCCCGCGCACGCTCTGCCGACATGACCACCGCCGCCGCCGCTCCGTCTGACATCTGCGAGGAATTTCCCGCTGTCACTGTGCCCTTGGCATGGAATGCCGGCTTCAGCGAAGCCAGCACTTCCATGGACGTGTCGGCGCGCGGACCTTCATCTGTCTTGAAAGTGATTTCGATGCGCTTGGGCTTGGCACCGTTGGGCGTGGTGAAGCTCACCGACACCGGTGCGGTTTCGTCGTCGAACTTGCCTGCCTGGATTGCCGCAATCGCGTTCTTGTGGCTGCGCAGGGAGAATTCGTCGGCTTGCTCGCGGGTGATGCCGAAGCGCTTCGCCAGACGCTCGGTGGTCAGGCCCATGGAAAGGTAAGCGTCCGGATAGTGGTCCACCAGCCAGGGATTGGGCGAAACCTTGTGCCCCCCCATGGGAATCATGGTCATGGACTCGACTCCGCCGGCCACAATCACTTCGGCACCGCCCGCCATGATGCGCTCCGCCGCCATAGCAATGGCCTGCAATCCGGACGAGCAGAAGCGGTTGATGGTCATGGCCGAAACTTCCACCGGCAGACCGGCGCGCAGCGACGCGATGCGGGCCACGTTCATGCCCTGTTCCGCTTCCGGCATGGCGCAGCCCAGGATCACGTCCTCGATCTCTTTGCGGTCAATCTGCGGCACGCGCTCCAGCGCGCCCGTGATGGCCACCGCCGCCAGTTCATCCGGCCGCGTGCTGCGCAGTGTGCCTTTGAATGCCTTGCCTACCGGCGTGCGCACGGAACTTGCAATCACTACTTCCCGCATAAAAACCCCTTTCACCACGGAGGACAGGAAGGATCACAAAGGAAATTCCTTGGTTTTTCCTTCGTGTCCTTTGTGGTTAATTTCTTAAAGTTTTCCCCGTCTTAAGCGTGTACTGGATCCGCTCCTGCGTCTTGCGCTCCCCGCACAGCGATTTGAACGCCTCCCGCTCCAGGTCGAGCACGTACTGTTCGCTGACCGGTGTGCCTGGCGAAACATTGCCGCCGCACAGCACTTCTGCCACCTTGGTGCCAATCTTCACTTCGTGGTCGCTGATGTACTCGCCCTGCCGCATTAGATGTACACCCAGCTTCAAGGTAGCAAGCATGCTTTCCCCGGGGGCCGAGATGTCGGTGCGCGGCACCGGGGGCTTGTAGCCGGCCCGTGCCAGGTCCAGGGCGCGCTGTTTGGCGTCGGCCAGCACGCGCTCGCGGTTCATGGTCACCTGATCGCCTTCGCTGAGAAACCCCAGCCCGCGCGCCTCTTCTGCCGACATGGAAACTTTGGCCATGGCGATGGTTTCGAAAGCTCGTTTCATCGCTTCCACCATCTCCACCGACTCGCCGCGTCCGCCCGGCCGCACCGCCTCGGCGCTGTCAATGGCGCGCAGCAACATCTCCTTGCAGCCGCCGCCGCCCGGTAGCAAGCCCACGCCCACTTCCACCAGCCCCATGTAGAGTTCGGCATGAGGCTGCCTTACCGGGGCATGCAACGAGATTTCGCAGCCCCCGCCCAGCGTCATGCCGAACGGAGCTACTGCCACGGGCTTAGGCGAAAACTTGATCGCTTGTGTCATGCCTTGGAATTGGCGAATCGCCATGTCAATCTCTTCCCAGTCGTCATCCTGGATGGACATGAGCAGCAGCATCACGTTGGCGCCCACGGAAAAATTTTGGGCGTCATTGGTGATGACGAAAGCGTCGAAGTTGGCGCCCAGCGTGCCCGAATCCGGCCGCCCCGGCACGCCCAGCGTCTGCGTAATCAGTTGCACGATGTCGCCGCCCAGGGCGTTCATCTTGCTGTGGAATTCGATGCAGGCCACGCCGTCGCCCACATCCACCAGCGACGCGCCCGCGTTTTTCTTGACTACGTGGCACGCTTTTTTAAGTGCGGGCAGCAGAATCACTCCCGCCGGCACCGGTTCTGGGCGGTAATTGCCTGCGCCCAGGTCGAAGTAGTCGCGGCCCGAGCGCGCCTCGCGGTCATCGCCGTACCATGATTTCTTGCCCGACGCCAGCAGGCGTTCGACATTGGCAGCCACCGGCCGCCCCTGCTTCTTCAACTGCTCTACCGTTTGCTCCACCCCGGCCGCATCCCACAGCTCGAAGGGGCCCATCTCCCAGTTGAAGCCCAGGCGCATGGCGCGGTCTATGTCGGGAATGGAATCGGAAATCTCCCCAATGCGGTTGGCCGAGTAAGTCCACAAGTCGCCAAGCGAGCCCCAGAGAAACTCCGCCGCCTTATCGCCCTTGCGCGGCCCGGAGCCGTCCAAACCCAGCAGCATACGCAGCCGCTGAGCGCTGTCCTCTACGTTGCGTGCCATCTCCAGCGCTGGGAAGCTAGCCTTCTGCCGCGGCCGGTACTCCAGGGTGCGCCAGTCCAGCGCCAGCCGTTCCGCATCCTCTCCTTTGCCTGACTTCTTGTAGAAGCCGCCCCCGGTTTTGTCGCCCAGCCAGCGCCGCTCCAGCATGATCTTCACAAATTGCGGTACCTGCAGCTCCGAGCGCTCGTCGTGCACATTTTGCTTCAGGTTGCCGACCACATGCGCCAGCACATCCAGACCCACCAGGTCGGCGGTGCGGAAAGTCGCCGACTTCGGCCAGCCCACCGCCGGGCCGGTAAGCGCGTCCACCTGCTCCACCGTCAGCTCCATCTCCTGCATGATGCGCATCACGTTGAGCGCGGAGAAAGTGCCAATGCGATTGGCGATGAAGTTAGGCGTGTCTTTGGCGAACACAATGCCCTTTCCCAGGCGCACATCGCAGAAGTGGCTGATGGCCTCGAGCGCGGCTGGGTCCGTCTGCGGGGTGGGGATGATCTCCAGCAGCCGCATATAGCGTGGTGGATTGAAAAAGTGCGTGCCGAACCAGTGCCGTCGAAAATCTTCCGAGAAGCCCTCGGCGATTTTGCTCACCGGCAGCCCGCTGGTGTTGGTGGTGACAATGCTGCTCGGGCGGCGCGCGGCTTCCACTTTGCGCAGCAGAGCGCGCTTGATCTCCAGGTCCTCAACCACCGCCTCAATGATCCAGTCCACGGTCGCCAGCCGGCTCAGGTCGTCTTCGAAATTGCCGGTGGTGATCAGCCGCGCCAGGCCGGGCTCAAAAAAGCCCGCGGGCTTGGATTTGCGCGCCCCTTCCAGCCCGATATCTGCTACGCGGTTGCGCGGCCCGTTACCCTGCGCCACTATGTCCAGCAAAAGACACTGGATGCCGGCATTGGCCAGATGAGCCGCTATGCGGGAACCCATGGTCCCTGCGCCTAAGACGGCAACTTTTTGAATGCTCTTTCCCATATCGGTACCCGGCTCCTTCCAGCTCTCCAGGAAGCTCTCGTACTTTTTACCACTCCCGGCGCATTTCTGTCCGTGAGCTGATTTTTCGAATGGTGAATGAAACTCGTACTGACAGGCGGCGCCCTTCTTCTTCAGGAACTGGCTTCAACAACAAGGAATAGTCTGGGCTATATTCTTGTGGTGAAAAAGGTTTCTCAGTGATGTCGGTGTCCTCTGTGGTTAATAAGGTCCACAAACAGACCGGGCGCGTGCCGTAATAGATGTGGGGTGAGGATGGCAACGGCACGCGCCCTATTAAGTTGATTTAACTGTAGTAAAGACAACCCTGGGCGTCAAGCAAAATCTTACAAAAATGATTTCATCAGTTCCACTTCGGGAACACAATTTCTTCGCGATTTGCAAGTGCATGGATCACACATTTGTGTGATTAGAAATGGAGCACCGGTCCGGTGGAAAAACGAAAATTATTCTGCGTCGGATCGAAAAACTGATCGCGCAGGAAATCGCCCTGCACCCGCCAGCGCAGCGGCCCCAATAGCCGATAATCAATGCCCCCGCCTATTGCGTAAGAAAACGCCGTGTCCGAGGCCGAGAAGGGACGCACCGTGGCGCTTTCACTCAGGTGGCCGGCGCCGAACAAGGCATGCGCGAACGGCCGAATTCGCCCGACCGTGAATGAGAGCTGCGGGCCGACCAGAAAGTGATACACCGTGGTGTCCATGTTTTCGCGGACGTTCACGCAAGGAGCTATAAACCCGCAGACCGCGGTCACCGTCTGCGAGCCATAGTGGCCGCTGAAATCGGCCACCAGTCCAATCAGTGGCAGGAACTTCATTTCCGCCGATGCGTTCCAGCCATTCAGTCCCGTGCTGCCCGAGCCTACGACCCCGCCTACATCAGGAAAGAGCGCCGGGGTCGCTGCCGTGGCGTGGTCGTAGGAGTAGCCGAAGAATATATTGCCGCCGGGCAACTGCGCCATGGCTGCCGAGGTCGCGACGCAAACCAGCACCGCAATTTTCAGAATTCTGCTCACTGATTTCTCCTGTCAATCACTAGATTTGTGGGGGACGAAGCGGGTCGCAACAATTTGAGGAGTTAGTTTGGGATCTTGACCCGGGCTGTGTAAAACGTCCAGCCACTGGCCAGGCGAAGTATGAGCGCCAGGGCCAGAGGAACCGCCATCAACCGCAGCGGTTTCATAGCATTCTGCACAAAGGCCAGAGAAAAAATCAAGAAAAGCGCGTACAGCGTGAACTTGTGCAGGCCACTGTAAAAGCGCGAGCCGCGCGGCGTGGCGGTAAGTCCGGCTCCTACCACCAGCGAGAATCCGAACACCAGGATCACCGCGGAGGCAATCGGTTTCTGCACCAGGTGCGCGGTTTCAAAGCTTGCGATCAGCGCTCCTATCACCCCAAAGTGCACCAGGTGCGCGGCCACGAATGCCTGCACCAGGCGCGCTCCCACCGGCACGCCTCGAACCAGGCGCGTCAACCCGGGTGCGGCAAATGCCACCATGAACCACAACGAGGAGAACCGTGCCGTATTGCGTGCCGCAGCGTGCGCCCCGGCTGCATTCCATCCGCGGAACAGGATGGTGCCTAAGGCCACACAAACATTACTGGCCATCGCGGCGCCGAGGAGCCACTTCATGCCGCACTCCTGAACGATTGCGCCGATTATGGCACACTCAAGCGCGTTCGCGCGCTCGCTGCGGTTCCGGCTTATTCTCTTCCAGTTCCGGATGTGCCTGCAGATATTCCTGTGCTTTCTTCAGCACCTCGCGTTCCCCTTTATAGGTGAGCCGCTCCGCAGCCTGTTTTAGGTCGATCCACAGCGCGCGTTCCACTTCAATGCGCATCTCCTCGCTAATTTCGCCGATTCGTCCCGAACGATAAAGCAGAAGGAAAAAGCTGACAATCTTGAACACGCGCTGCTTGTCGCCCCAACTACGCACGTAGAAGTACTTGATATCTGCCAACTTGGTAATCAGCGAGGCCTCGACTCCGGTCTCTTCCCGCACTTCGCGGATAGCGGTTTGCTCCGCTTTCTCTCCCTGGTCTACCAAGCCTTTGGGCAGTGCCAATACAGGGGTAACGTTACGCTTGGAAGGAGAATTCTTGTCAACGGCGGTGTCCCGTCGCGGCTCAATTACCGCCACAGTCCACGCCGAATTCTGAAAATGCAGGACAACGCCGCCGGCTGAGAACTCACGCGCCATAACTCAATCTAAGTTACCAGAAACAGGATAGTTAGTCACCGAAACCCAGACCAAGGATCAGGGTTTATAAAAGTTGAAAAATGCAGGAATGCAGCGAATTTCCTGTGACTGGCATCGAAATTGCTTAGAAAAGCTGTATAAGTGAGCCGGTCCCAGGGCTCTGCAGGATGTGGGGTCGAACTTGGGAAAATTCAGTAGGTTGCGCCGTTCGTTGCAGGCCTTTAAGCGCGAACTGATCCGTGTTTCCCCTCCGCTTTCTACCTCCGCTCATATTCCCGTTCCACAAATTGGATTGGCATTAGGCGGCGGTTTTGCCCGTGGCTTGGCCCATATCGGCGTGCTGAAAGCGCTGGAAGAAGAAAACATTCCTGTATCCTGCGTGGCCGGCACCAGCGTGGGCGCGGTGATTGGCGCCGCCTACTGCAGCGGCATGTCGGCTGCGGAGCTGGCGGAGATGGCCGCGCTGGTGCGCTTCCGCGATTTTGCCCGCTGGACCATTTCGCGTTACGGATTTGCCAGCAATGAGCGCATGGTGGGCTTCCTGAAGCGTGTCCTTAAAGTGCGCACCTTCGAGGAACTGCGCATACCTTTGGCAGTGACGGCCACCGATTTCATCAGCGGGGAAGGCGTTGTCTTCCGCTCCGGCCCACTCATTGAGCCCGTTCGCGCCAGTTGCGCCTATCCCGGAATGTTCTTGCCGGTGCAAATCGAGGGCCGCCTGCTGGTGGATGGCATGCTGGCACACACCGTGCCTACAGTGCCTCTGCGCGCCATGGGTGCCAATAAGGTAATTGGGGTTTACCTGCGCTCGCACTGGTGCGACGCCAGCGGTCCCCGGCACGTGTTTGAAGTGATTTCCCAGTGCTTTTCCATCGCCCAGGAGCAGATGAGCGGGTTATGGAAGGGGGCGGCGGACGTGGTGATGGAGCCGGATGTAGCCGGTTTCGGCTATGACAGTTTTGAGCGCGCCGCTGAACTGATCCACGCCGGTGAAGTGGCAGCCCGGGCCGTCCTGCCCCAGGTTCGCGCCTGGCTGCAGCTCCAGCCTGCCCTCGCCGAGGACAACAAGGAGCGCCAGCCGCTGCCGCCACACACCTCGCCTGTGCCCGCTGATTGAGCGTTGACCGGCAGCGGAGCGGCAGTTAGACTTCCCCTGATCCTCCAATCCCTGTCCAGGAAATTGCCGTGAAAATCTACCGCACTCCGCAAGAGCTCGAGGCACGGATAGAAACAGCACTGGCCCGCAAAGCCGGCTCGCAAACTACGCCGCTGGATGAAGTTGCCGAGATCCTGGGCGATGGGCGTCATTACTCATGGATTGGAATTTACCTGGTGGCCGGCGAGATAGCGAAGTCCAGTCCGTCAAGGGCAAGAACCGCTTCGCGTGCGACGCAGACTCACGCCGTGGTTCCGGTGGCCCTGGGACAGCATGTCTACGGCGCTATGGAAGTGCAAAGCGAAAAAGGCAAGGTTTTGAGCGGGCAGGACCGCATTCTGCTGAAGCGAGTGGCGGAGCGGCTGGCGAAATACCTGCACGGTCCCGGCGCTTGGCTGGTACGCAAAGCCCGGGAAGCGGCAGCGGAACCATCTCCGGCCCCCCAGGAGCGCGGCCATAAGCCGACTTCAGAGAAGACGCACGAGCGAACCCTGGCTGCCGCCGGCGAAGGGCGAAGGTGACGCTTCCCCACTGATTTGTAGAAGCGCAAAGCAGGGTTCCCCATCAAGCTTGTCTAAGGTTGCCACGTCTCAGAGGACGTCCTGAACCACGTCTCAGAGGACGTCCTGAACATGCCGCCTTCCCGAACAACAATGAATACGCTCCCAATTCCGCAATAGAGCGTCATCCGGGGAGGCGGAGAGCGCCCCGCATTGCGGACATCGCCGCACTATCAAGCGATTTGGGGCCGGCGTTTGGCAGGTAGCAGCACGCCACAGGTTTAGAAGGCGGAGATAAATTGCTTCGCCGCTGAAGATGCTGTCCGGCCCGCTGGAACTCGGCAATTCATCCGATTGAACGGGTTGCTCCTCTGCCGCTTGCGTGTTGTCAGGCAAGAATGTGCTATTGAGCTGCGAATACATGTCGAATCAACTCCATTCAGGTTCGTGCCGGCCGACTGCTGGGAATGGAGGCGGCTAAGGCGGCGATTTTCTGTTCCCGTTGAATCCATTGCCGAATGGCCCGTGGACAGCAGGTGAATTTGAATTTTGTTCCTTCCCCTTCGGCCAGATACCGCACCGCGGGCAAGTCTAAAACTGTGACCTGTTCCACATCTAGTAAAACCTTAAGCCGAGAGTCGCTCGCAATTCGGATAAGCTCGTCCAGGTAAGTCAGCTGACCGCTCGACACGCGTCCGGACAGGTAAATCCTTACCTGCCGTCCTTGTTCACCTTGCTGAATCTTCAACATTTGTCATCTCCGAACGTTGGTTGACAGTTTCTAGACTGGTTGGCTTTGCAAAAAATTCCTTTGCATATGAGAACACGGCGAACGTGCGCTTTTGCGTAAAGTGTTCGTCAAGCGCGGTAAAATTTTGTAATTGGCGGAAAGTTCGTTTCGTCAATAAACGCCATACACAGGTGCAGCGGAGGACGAATGGAGCGCCGAAAAACAGGCGGCCCGTCAAGGCCGCCTGGTTGCTGCACTGGATTGGTATTTCTCTCTACGCGGCGCGCGCGGCGGTTGCCGCCGGCCGATAACCACTCTGGCTGGCTTTCTTCATCGCTTCAACGGCTTCCTCAGTCGAGAGCAGAGGTGTGGTGTGGACCGCCTTGCAGGCTCCGCCGCCGGCGAAGGCCATGGCGATAGCAGCCGCGCTTACGTTGTCCGGCATTTCGCTGATCACCACCACGTCGTAATCCCCGAAAGCAAACCACGCGCTCTTGATCTTTCCGCCTAGCCGTTCGATGGCCGGCCGAACCGCTTCGATCCGGTCCTGCGGCTGCTTTACCAGGGCTTCCCAACCTTCCCGTGAATAGGCAACTTGGTGCAGATAATGTGGCATAACCCCTCCTTTTTGCGGATGGGTGCGCATAGTGACAAAGGCCCCGCGGAAAGTCAACTGGGTGAACTACGGGTTTCGCAGGCACGCCGCTGATCCGAGGAAGAATCGGGTGGCCCCCCATCAGCGGCTCCGGCCGGCAGCACCTGCTGCCCTGGCCGAACCCGCGTAAACAGCGCGCTCAAATTCCTCAGCCACGGAGTAGGCAGCATCATCGCTGAAGGGAAGTATCTGCATCAGGAGAACGGCGCAGATTTTCCGCGCCGGGTCAATCCAGAAGTAGGTGTTGTAGATGCCTCCCCAGGACAGCGAGCCGGCGGAACGGCCGCCTTCGACCGGTTGGCTATTAATGGCAAACCCAAGCCCAAACTTGTCCAGCGATCCGGGAATGCGAATGGGACCTTTGGCGAATTGAGGTTGCATGCTTTTCATCTGCACCAGGTTTAAATCACCAATCTGGTTGCGGCTCATTTGCTCGATGGTTTCGGGCCGGAGAATCCGTCTACGTCTGGCCTTTCCGCCGTTCAGCAACATGCGCATGAACCTCATGTAATCGCCCGCGGTGGAATAGAGTCCGCCGCCGCCGCTGTAGAATTTCACAGGTTTAAAAGGCTGCCGGGGAAGCTCCGCCAGGCTGCCATCGGGCTGCCGCTGCTCAAGACTCACCACGCGTGCCTGCTTATTGGGCGGAACATTGAAAAATGTGTCGTTCATGCCCAGCGGCTTGAAAATGTGCTGGTGAAAGTACGCAGCCAGAGTCTGGCCGCTGATTTTCTCTACCAGCTTGCCCAGCCAATCTATGCTGATGCCATATTCCCAGCGTGTTCCGGGATCAAACATCAGCGGCGCTTTCAGAAAGCCATCATCCCCTTGGGAAATGGAGGGGACTGCCCCGCTGGCCACATAGCTCTGCATTTCCGGATCGAAAATTTCGTAAACGAACCCGGAAGTGTGCGTAAGCAGTTGCCGCACTGTGGGAGGCGTTTTGGCAGGGCGGAGTCGCGCTTTTCCTGTCCCGTCGAATCCTTCGAGTACCTGGACATCGGCAAGTTCCGGAAGATAGGTGGCGGCGGGCTCATCCAGTTTCACGCCTCCGCTCTCCACCAGTTGCATAACCGCCACCGAGGTGACCGGCTTGGTCATGGAAGCGATGCGGAAAATCGAATCCGGGGCCATGGGAAGGTTCTTGACCGTGTCCCGCTTTCCATACGCCCCCTGATAGGTGACTCTATCTTGCGACGCCACCATGGCTACGATGCCCGGAATCTTTTCTTGACTGACCGCCTTGCGCAAGACCTGGTCAATCTGATTGGCGGAACTGTTTGAGCCCTGGGAAAACGCGGCGAGAGGTGCCGCTGACACCAGGACGGCGACCAAAATGCGACGCGAAAGCCGAATTCCCAATCGCGCGGGAGCTTTCCGGCGAAGAGCGCACATGGCGGTTGAACCTCGCAGCAATTTGCGCTGCGAAGTATAGCGCGGACACATTGCCGCTGCTCACAGCATGGCCTTGCACACTTTACTGCGCTTCCCGGCCGCCGCCCTGCTGCAGCCAGGAGGCGAGGTTAGACTCCTGCTGAGTCTTCAGGTCCACGCAGTCGCCGATGAATTCCAGCGACTGTTGCAGGGTGCGCTGCGCCGAAGGAATCGGGTGCTGGCTGAAGAATTCCTGCACCTGCTGCTTGTGACCGGCATCGCAAAAGGTGCCGGCGCCATCCACCACCACGCCGGTGGAAAAGTTGGTCAGCTTGGCTTCCACCTGGCTCCAGTGCTGGCGTATCCAATCCCAAGCCTGCTCCTGAGTATCGGGATTGCCAATCAGCCGCCCAATGAGGAATGGCGCGTCCTGCGAGCGCACCTGGGAAGAGACGGCGTACTCCAGGCTGCGCTCGACCAGAGCCGGCGCGCGGAAATTGCCCAGCGCCCGCAGAAAGCGAAAAGATTCCTCGGGCGACCCGGCGGATTGCGCGTGCTTCTGGATGAATCCGTAAAGCGCGGCGTCGCCATTGCGGGTAGCGATATTCAGAGCGGGATAGAGAAGGGTCGGGTCCACTGCCTCGCCGTGCAGCGCCTTTTCGGTGAGCTGACGGGAAAACTCGGCCAGCTTTGGATCCTGGCCCACTTCGCCGACCAGGGTCAGCAGGTCCGCGCGGCGGGCGCGCTGTTCCTCGCTGTCGTTGGGCTGAGGCGTCCAGCCCAACTGCTCGCCCACGGGAGCGAAGGTTTGCCGCACCCAGCCTTCATACTGCTGGCGGTCGGCGCCGGTGGTGAGATGCTGGTCAACGTATTGCAGTTCCTGGGCCAGTTCGTCGGATACGGCGCGAGTGGGATCATTTTTCAGGGCTTCTGCCAGCGCCAGGAAATCGCCCACGTGGATGCGGTCGACGCGCACTTCGGCCCAGGCATCGTCCATGAGCTGAACCCGTTCTGGTGGCGACAGGTCCTGCTCGGCGCTGGCCGCAAGACGGTGAAGGTTGGCGGCTTCGTAGCTGGAATGATAGTAGCCGCGCGCGCCGGCGTTGGCGTAGACCGGCGAGCAGCCGGCCATTTCCGTCGTCTGCGACTTGCTGGTCAGCAGCTCGCATTTTTCGCGGTTGCCTGCTTTCAGGCAAACCGGAATCTGCCACAGCTCCTTGCTGCCTGCGTTGAGCAGTTCGCGATTCCGGAAATAGCGGGTCTGGCTGACCTCAACTTTGGTATTGCCGTTGGAGCAAGAAGCGGAGACAGAAACCAAAGGCACACCAGGCTGCATGACGAAAGTAGTCATCACTTTGTCGGCAGGCTTTTTGGCGGCCGCCGTTATGGCATTCCAGAAATCCGGAGCGGTGGTGTTCCCATAGGCATACTTGGCCAGGTACGCATTCACACCCTTGCGGAACAGGCTGGGGCCGACGTAACCCTCCACCATACGCAGCACGGCGGCGGTCTTGTTGTAGGAAATCACGTCGGCAAGTTCCAGCGCCTGGGCCGGAGTTTCCACTTCCTGGTGGATGGGATGGGTGGAGCTGAGCGAATCCACGGCCATGGCCTGTGCCGCCGATTGCACATCGTCGGTGGCCAGATTCCATTCCGGCTTCCACGCCGAGATGGGCTTTGCTGACATCCAGGTGGCAAAGCCTTCGTTGAGCCAGAAGTCATCCCACCACTTCATGGTCACCAGGTCGCCGAACCACTGATGCGCCATTTCATGGGCCACACCGTCCTCGGCCACCGCTTTCTGCAGGAAGTAGGAAGAGCTCTTGGAGTCCACAAAGTACAGGATGTCGCGGCCGATGATGCAGCCCACGTTCTCCATGGCGCCGGCGGAGAAGTCGGGCACTCCGATGATGTCGAGTTTGCCGTAGGGATACTTGATACCGAAGTAGCGGTCATAATAGCTAAGAGAATATTCAGCGGCCTGCAGGGCAAAGTGCCCGCGGCCTCTCTGCTCGGGCGTGCCGCAAACGCGAATGGGGATGCCATCAGCCTGACCCGCTTCACACTGAAATTCGCCCACCGCCAGCGCCAGCAGGTACGAGGACATTTTCGGCGTAATGGAAAATTTCACCGTGTGCTTGCCGGCGCCAGGGCCGGGTGTATCGGACAGCACTTTGCCGTTGGAGATGGCCATGTCGCCTTTATCCGCTACGACAGTGAGATCAAATGTGGCCTTCATGTCGGGCTGGTCGAAGGAAGGGTAGGCGCGGCGCGCGTCAGCGGGTTCAAACTGGGTGACCCCATACTTGCGATTACCCACCTGGCTTAGATAGAAACCGCGCAGCTCATTATTCAGGATGCCGGTGTAGCGGATGTGAATGGTGGCCGCTCCTGCGGTGAGCGCTTGCGGAAGCGTGAGCGTGGCCGTTTCCGCCTTGGGATCGCTGGCCACCTCGGCGGTCTGAGTGGAACCGTTCTGCGTGACAGTAGCCTCGCCGAACGTGATTTCAGCAGCATTCAGCGTGATGTTGGAGGTAGGCTGGGCTACCTGCACTTGAATGGTTTCATCGCCACCAAATTTATTGGTTTGGAAGTCGGGTGAGAGCGTGAGCTGATAATTTTCCGGCAGCACAGTGCGGGGTAGCTGCTGCGCTCCCGCCAGCGTGCCCAGGCAAGCCAATAACAAGACGGCAATGTTCTTCGTCATAATGTCTCCGACGCGCGACAGGTCAAAAAGGTTAGCAGGTGATAGTACGCGAGGAGGAAGGGAAAAGTTCAGCCCTGAAGGCCTGCTCCACTCGAGCAATGGCATGGCGCCGCGGAGGGTCACAAATTTCCCGGCGTATAATTGAGGATTTAGATAATGCTATCAGTGGGGGACCGTAATGGAAGTAAGCAACGGCATTAAGCACGATAGCCTCAGCGGCAACGGTTTTGGCCCGGCTACCCAGCCGCGGGCAGAGTGGATTGCCCAGCGCCGCGAGGCGGCCACCCGATCCGGCGACCATAATTTCTCCCAGATGCACTACGCGCGCCGGAGCATCATCACGGAAGAAATGGAGTATGTGGCGCGCCGCGAGAAGCTCACGCCGGAACTGGTCCGCGATGAGGTAGAGCGCGGGCGCATGATCATCCCCGCCAATATCAACCACCCTGAACTGGAGCCCATGGCCATCGGCGTGGCTTCAAAATGCAAAATTAACGCCAACATCGGCAACTCGGCTGTTACCTCCAATGTTGAGGAAGAGTTACGCAAGCTGCACACCGCCGTGCATTTCGGTTCGGACACGGTGATGGACCTCTCCACCGGCGGCGACATTCCCCAAATTCGTGAGGCTATCCTGCGCCACTCGCCTGTACCCATTGGCACCGTGCCCATTTACGAGGCGGTCAGCCGGGTGAAGCGCATTGAGGATCTGAGCGCCGAGGTGATGCTGGAAGTGATTGAGGAACAGGCGGAGCAGGGCGTGGACTACATGACCATCCACGCCGGCGTGCTCATCCAGTACCTGCCGCTGGTGCACAAACGGATTACGGGCATCGTGAGCCGCGGCGGCGCCATTCTGGCGCAGTGGATGGCCGATCACCGGCAACAAAATTTTCTCTATGAGCGCTTTGACGACATCTGCAAGATTTTCAAGAAACACGACGTGTCGTTTTCTCTGGGGGATGGCCTGCGTCCGGGCTGCCTGGCCGATGCCAGCGACCAGGCGCAATTCGCCGAACTGCGCACACTGGGAGAACTGACCAGGAAAGCCTGGGAGCACGATGTGCAGGTGATGATCGAAGGACCTGGACATGTACCCATGCACAAGATCAAGGAGCAGGTGGATAAAGAAGTGGAGTACTGCTTCGCGGCGCCTTTTTATACCCTGGGGCCCCTGGTTACCGACATCGCGCCCGGCTACGACCACATCACCTCCGCCATCGGCGCAGCCATGATCGGCTGGTACGGCGCATCCATGCTGTGCTACGTGACGCCTAAGGAGCACCTGGGGCTGCCCAACGAGAAAGACGTGAAGGACGGGATAATCGCCTACAAGATCGCGGCCCACGCGGCCGACGTGGCCCGCGACCGGCCCGGCGCGCGCGACCGCGACGACGCCATCAGCTTCGCCCGCTACACCTTCGATTGGGACAAGCAGTTCGCCCTCTCACTCGACCCAAAGACCGCCCGCTCGATGCACGACGAGACCCTGGCCGACGACTACTACAAGAGCGCGGCCTACTGCTCCATGTGCGGGCCGAAGTTCTGCTCCATGAACTACTCCTCGAAGGTGGATGAATACAACAAGCAGGTCCACGGGCTGGAGAAGACCGACTACTCCGCGCTGGTAGAGAAGTTTGTGGCGGAAAAATCCACCAGTTAGTTCCGCCCGCGAAAAATGCAGAGGTCCTTCGCTCGCGCTTTTCGCGGCGCTCAGTCTCGCTCAGGATGACATTGCTGGGTTGAGTAACGGCAGCTTCATTCTATGTCGGAAATCTGTTTCACTCTGCCGCTAGTGCTGATGGAAACGGCGGGATGACGCACCCCGTTGCCCCGGCTCGCCGAATTAAAATGACGCACGGTTACGTCGTCAGCTACGTAATCCACCTCCTGCCCATCCACGCGTACCCGGCGGAAATCGCTGCGAAAACTATGCCGTTCGGGAAGGGGAGCGGCTTCCGGCGCCGCCTCAGCGGTGGCCTGCTCAACCGGAATTGAAACTGGCTCCGCCGAAGGAACCACCGCCGGGCCAAACGGCACTTTTTGTTCAACGTTGCTGGAGCGTTGTAGTACAGAAAGCGGAACAGGCGAGGCTGGGCGGCGGTGGGCGTATCCCACCAGTACCGCCGTGAGTAGTACGCTCGTAATTCCCGCGAGCGCCATGGCCGGCCGCAGGCGGTCGCTTCTTTTTGGGCGGCTGAAGCGCACCACTGGGGCGAGTTCCTCGGCGGACGCAAACGACTCAGCTGGCACGGTCTGGAATTCCACCGGCACGGCATCGTCCTCAGGTGTCCCGGATTCACGCAGCGGCTGGGGCGCTTCTTCGGCCGCTCGGCGGCGCAGTATCTGTTCCACAAACCAGCCGCGGCGGACGGCCTCTTCCTCTTCCGCCTGGCGTTGCAATTCCTCCTCTACTGCCTGCTGTTGCTGAATCGCTTCCTGCTCCGTGAATGCGACTGCCGGCTGAGGTTCTGGACGGTGCTGCACTTCGGGGCTAGTAGCAGGCAGTTCCGCTGCGGCGCGTGCGGCTGCCAATTCTCGCGCCTCCTGCTCCCGCCGCTCGCGTTCGAACCGCAGCGCCATCTGCCGCTGCCGCATCTGTTCTTGTGCCAGCTCTTCCTGCTGATTTAGCCGGATTTCCCGCAGCAGCGCGCGCACCGCCAGCCATTGCCGCAACGACTCGCGAGCACGTCCCAGCCAGTTCAGTTCTTCTTCCGGCACGGCTTCGCCAGGGTGTGCCTTGTGGGTCCCGGAGCCATTTGAGCCCACTGCCGTTGCAGCAGCGGCGCTAACCTGGGCGATGGCAGCTTCCACTTCATGGCCTGCGCTGTCCAATTCCGAGGCCGCTGCCGTTGCCGGCGCTTCCCGTTCGAAACCAGCCAGCGATTCCGGATTTTCAGCTGCGGGAAGCAGGGTGCCGGGGGCCACAAAAATTTCGCTTTCCTGCTGTTGGCTCAATTGCGCGATCTGCTCCCATGCCTGCTCCGGGGTGCAGAGTTCCAGGTTCACTTCCAGGTCCACAGCAGTGTCGTTGGCGCGTCCTGGCTGCGCGATTTCCACCGTGTCGAACAGCGGCCGCAAGTAGTCGGCAAATCGGAGCGCATCTTCGAAGCTGGTGGAAATGATTCGGGCGACGGGCATGCTCTCCTCGAAATGGTCTGGAGGTGGACGGCTACCTGAACGAACGAGGCAAAGAACTTAGACGCGCTTTACGGCCACCCGGATGGCCAGACCAACGGCAAAATGTCGTTATGAATAGTCCGGCCAGAGGTACCTAGTTTAGCTCTTTTTCGGTCGCTTAAGGCGGTTTCGCCCCGATTTTTTTCGCTTAACGAAAATTGCGCAGCATTTTCGCTGCCAGATTGATCGAATTACTTAACTCCGCCAACTCCTGCCCTGTCCGCTGCCGGTCACCGGCGTCCACAGCTTCGTTAACCCCGGGAATCACCACCGCGGCATAGCCGGTATAGACTCCGGGGGCATAGATGGCGTGGCGGTACCAGGGCCGGTTGGGCAGGCCATGTGGAAGGAGAAAAGCACGCTCTGCGCCTATCAGCAACTGGTTGAGTTCGCCTTTGCGATCCTGTGCACTTTTTTGCAGTTTGGCCATAGCTGCCCCTGCCGCCTCCAGGCGCGCGGCGGCGGCGATGGCGGGAGCGAAATCCACTGCACCCTTGCCGAATTTGCCTTCCGCCTTGGTCTGCGCCGCTTTCAGATAAGCTCCAATCTCCTTGCCGTATTGACCATAGTCATAGGGCAGAATGTCGGCGTCAGCCAGCCGCAGCATTTCCAGGCCATAAATGCGGGCCATCTCCTGCTCCTACTCGAATGTCGGATCAGTGAATCTTCTGAAATAAGCAAAATTGTCAAAGGCAGAGTGATAGACGCCATACGGGCCGCTGGAGCCGATATCGACCGAGGGCACACCTAGATGCTGCAGAAAGGCGGTGTAATCGGAACCGCTGCCCAGGTCGCCTACCGGCGGCCCGGAACCCTCGGCGGCGGGAGGCCGGATCTGCGAGCCGCTTAATTCGGCGGAATTGGGCTGCTGGGTGGGCCCGGCGCGCCGTTCCGGCGCTTTGCTCCACGCTTCGTAAACCGTTCCCCCCTTGGGACTGGGGACGGCCATCGCGATTTCCCGGATGAACTGTTTCAGGCTAGGAACGGCGGAGGCCCCGAAGTTCGGTCCCGAAACTGCCACATCCACATTCAGATAGGCGGCAGCGTTGGCCAGTTCGGAAGCGTGCTGCTCGGCCCATTCCGTGGAACCGATCAGCCCCTGCTCCTCGCCATCCCAGCTGCCCAGCACGATGGTACGCTTCGGCTTCCAGCCCGCGTGCAGCAGCTCGCCCAAGCCCCGCGCCGCCTCCAGCATGGCCGTAGTTCCGCTGTTGGGATCTACCGCCCCGTACACCCAGGCGTCGCGGTGATTGCCCGCCACTACCCATTGCTCCGGTTGCTCGCTTCCAGGAATTCGCCCGACCACGTCCCAGATGGTGCGGTACTGGTATTCCTGCTGCAGGTGCAGGCGTACGCGCACCGGTCCCGGGCCCACGTGGTAAGTAAAGGGCAGCGCGCCCTGCCAATCGCGCGGCGAGACCGCCCCCGCCAAATGAGACAGGATAGGCTCGGCGTCGCTGTAGGAGAGAGGAGTGGTGGGGATATGGGGCATCGCCGCCGACTTCTCCGGCGGTATGCGCTCTGAATCAGCCAGCCCGGCCACCGAGGCTACTCCCGGCGTGGTGGGATCGCCGGCAAATTCGAACATGTATCCGATAGACCCGCGTTGTACCCCTGTGGCCGGACGCCACGGTCCCGCGGGATAGGCATCGCCTTTGAAGTAGCCGTCGTCCATGGGATCGGAGTAGATGATCAAGCCGGCGGCGCCATGCTCCTGGGCCACGTATGCCTTTACACCACGAAAATTCTGTCCGTAACGCGCGATCACAATCTTTCCGCGCACGTCCACGTGCATCTGCCGCAGCTTGTCGAAATCTTCCGGGCGCGCATAGTTGGCGTAAACCACCTCTGCTTCGACGTCGCCCGACGGCGAATACTCCGTAAAAGGAGTAACCACTCGGGGATCATCCTGATAGCGGTCGTCGCTCACTTGCTCGCGCGTAGGGCCGTGCATCTTGATCGCTTCGGGCGCCACCACATCCACGCTGATTTCGCGCGGATAGTTCATCCACACTTTGTATTCCACGATTTCGGTCTGAATGCCGTCCTGCTGGAATTGGCGAGCAACATATTCGGCGGTTTGCTTATCTTCCGGTGTGCCCGCCATGTGCGGCGCTGCGGTCAGGGTACGCAGGTGCTCTTCCGCTTGCTTGGGGTCGGGAACCGCCAGGAAAAGCTTTTCCCATTTTTCTTCGAGGGCAGAATCTCGGAAACCGGTTATGGCAGGAGCGGAGCTTCCAGGTTCAGCGGCCTCGGCCCGATGATGCTCCTGGCTGGCGCCAAAAATCAGAAAAACTGAGGTCAGAATCAGGACCGCCGTGGCCCGCCGCTGCATGCTCGCTCCCCGCTTCCGTCGCGCAAAGGGAAAAAGCTTACACCAGGGGCGCACCGAGATGGAAACGGCGGCAACAAAATTTCACTGGATTAGGCCGGTGCTACTGTGCACAATACGCAGACTAAACGCAGTTCCTCCCCCAGGACGTGGACGAGGGCGTTTGTGATGTTCTGCCGTAACTGTGGACTTGACCTTCCTGACGATTCCAAATTCTGTGTTCGTTGCGGCAAGCCATGCCTGGCGCCACCCCCTCCACGGACCCCGCTCTCGCCGCGCGCCCGGCGGTGGCTTCACTTTTTCCTCTTGTGCGTGGCCATCGCTCCTCTCACAAAAGGTATTGTCTCCGCCAGTCGTCACTTCGGCCAGCTGCATTCGTCCTTCATTTACCGCGATGCTCTGGAACACGCCTCCCGTTCCGCGCAGGTTGCCGCAGTCATGGGTAGCTCCATTCGCGGCACCGGCTTTGTCCTGGGCTACCTCAATTCGCGTGGCGCCGACGGTTCGGGCTTTCTTGTGACGCCCATCCTCGGCCGCAACGGCGTGGGCCTGCTGAAGGCGGATGTCTACCGCAGCGCCGGAGCGTGGCACTATTCGTCGCTCTCTGTCACTCTCCCTTACAGTGGCCAAGCCATTGACCTCCTGGTGGCTCCCGCCTACCACACGGCCGATCTGCAGCCCCAAGGGCGTCTTTATCTGGTGACATTCGGAACGCCGGCCGATCTTTCTCTCAAGGATCTGGCTAAATACTCCCAGCAGAAGCTGGGAGTCACGCTGACCCTGTTGCCTTCTCTGCCGCTCGATGAGTCGGTGATTGATGTCCATCGCGATCAGGCGGTGACGGAAGAGATCCTGGAAACCATGAAGCGCAAGATTCCGGCCGCGGCGGACCCCCACGCCATCGTCATCGCTGTTACTGACCGCGACATGTACGCCAGGAACTGGTCCTACGCGTTCAATTACTGGCAGGACAACGTAGCCGTGATCTCCACCGCTCGCCTCGACCCCAAGTTTTACGGCTATCCATCCAGCGCGAAGGTGCGCGACCTGCGCTTGCGCAAGTTGCTGGCGCGTGACATTGGCAGGCTTTATTTCCACTTGCCCGAAAGCGCGGACCCGAGCAGCGTCCTCTATTGGGACTACTCCGGCATAGACGATGTAGATAACATGCGCGAGAGCTTTCGTGGGCTGGAATCGCGCGGAACGGTGACGCTCTATCCCACGACGGCCCCCGTCCCGCCGTTGCCGCCTCTGGTCCGCAAGCAGGTGGCTGCCGTCCAGCCGGCAAGTTCACAATACCCGTGCCTGGTAATGCAACCGAAATCGGGGCCAGACGAACGCTTACGGGGAGAGGATTCAATCTGCGCGCCCCACCTGACCGATATCGCGCCCGTTGAGCGCTATGAAGTAGACCTGCGCTCGGGGTGGTTTGTGCTGCGCCAGACAGATCTGTTCCTGCCGGACACGGTCCCGCTGGCACTGACGCGCACTTACTCTTCCTGGGACACGGGCTTCCGCTCTTTCGGCGTCGGCACCAACCATCCTTACGACATCGGCCCCTACGGCCGGCGCAATCCCTACACCTATCTCAACCTGATGCTGACGGACGGCAGCATTATTGATTATCCCCGTATTTCTGAGGGCACCGGCTACCGCGACGCTCTGTATGAACATGCCAGCACTTCGGGAACCTTCTATGGTTCCCGAATTCGCTGGAACGGCGACGGTTGGGATTTGACCTTTCTTGACGGCAGCGTGGACCGTTTTCCGGAAGCCTATTGGGCGCGGAATACGCAACAGGGCGCGCTCGTAGGTATGCGCGACGCTCATGGCGACGAGCTAAGGTTCGAACGCGATGGCTCCCGCCGCCTGCTCCGCCTCAGTTCGCCACACGGCCGGGAGATAAGCTTTGCCTACGATGAGGGCGACCGCATTGTTTCCGCCTCCGATAATGCCGGCCAGCGGATGGAATACTCCTACGATGACGGCAGCAGGCTGAGGCAGGTGCTACGCAATGGCAAATTGTTTCGGAAATACTCTTACGACTACAACCGCCTGCTCAGCATCGAGGACGGCAACGGACACGAACTGCTGGCCAACCAGTATTACGACAATTACCGGCTCAAGCAACTTTCCCTGACTGACGGCTCAACCTGGCGCTTCGATTACGTTTATGACAAGAAGTACAACGTCACCGCCACCATAATGATAGATCCCGCCGGCCACCACAGGCGAATTCCGGTAGCGGTGACCCGCCAAGAGAAGAAAGAAGAGTGAATCGGTCGAATTGGAAACTCAAGACGACTTCAGTTTTTCCAGTACGCTGAAGAGTTCTGCCGACTCCGGCAGCTGCTCAATGGGATATACCTTGCTGAAGGCGATCTTGCCCGCCTTGTCCACCACGAAGATGGCACGCTCGCTGATGCCGGCAAACTCGCCTTTGTCGCGAAACACTCCGTACTTCTGCGCCACGTCTCCGTGCGGCCAGTAATCGGCGGCCAGGGCATAGTCCAGCGGACCAATTTCCTTTTCCCACGCCGCTGTGCTGTAGATGGAATCCACGCTAATGCCCACGACCTGGGCATCGTAAGCGGCAAACTTCGCGAGGTCCGCGTTGTAAGCCGCCATCTGTTTGGTTCAAACCGGCGTCCAGTTAAGCGGGTGGAAAGCGACTACCACATTGCTTTTGCCGCGCTGATCGCGCAACCGGAACCTCTGCTTGATTCCCCCAATCAGTGCGGGCACATCGAAATCGGGCGCGGCCTGTCCGACCTGCAGCGCAGCCATACATTTCTCCTGCCAAATGTATCTCACGGCTGCGTGATCAGTGCAAATCGCTTTTGCTTGCTTCACTGCATCTTCAACGCAAGTGTCATTCTGAGCGCAGCGGAGCCGATTCGCTTGCGAATCGGCCCGCGGAGTCGAAGAACTCCTGCGCCGCCCGCACCCTCACAACCGTCCACGGGAGTTCTCACATTTTTTTCAGTTCTTCTGAACTCTTTTAGGCGGTTCAGCAAAGCTGCAATCAGTCTCCCGCAGCAATCTGCCGGGGCGGGTGCACGCTCTCCCGCAGATGCTCAAGCAGGGCTCTGTGTGCGCGGGTGGGGAAATGCTGTTTCAGTTGCACGAGGCCCACCCTGCGGCAGGCGCTCTCGTCGGCCACACGCACGAACTTGCAGCCTTTACGGGCCTCCACCGCCATGGCCGGCACCAGCGACACTCCCATGCCGGTAGCCACCATGGCCAGGATGGTGGCGAACTGGCCGCTCTCAAAAACCACGTTGGGCTGCAGGCGCACCCGGCGGCAGGCGGCGATGGTGTTGTCGCGGAAGCAGTGCCCCTCCTTGAGCAGCAGGAACCGCTCGCCCTCGATCTGCTTGAGCGAAACCGCGGACTGTGCCGCCAGGCGATGCCTCTGCGGCAGCACCACGTAGAGCGGCTCGCGCAGCAGTTCTTCGCAAACCAGGCCTTCGCCCGCCACCGGCAGCGCCGCCAGCGCCAGGTCAATGCGGCCTTCGTGCAATCCCTGAAGCAGCACCGCTGTGATCTCCTCCACGACGTTCACCTGCACCTCGGGATACCTGAGTGCAAAGCCGGTCAGGCGGTCCGGCAGGAAGTAAGGGGCCAGCGTGGGGATAGCGCCCACCACCACCGTTCCCTTTTCCAAACCGGCCATCTCCTGGATCTCCAGCTTGGCTGCGCCCAGTTGCCGCAGAATGGCCTCCGCGCGCGGCAAAAAAGCCTGTCCGAACTGGGTCAGCCGGGCGGTGCGCCCCAGACGGTCAAAGAGCTTGGCTCCCAGTTCGTCTTCCAATTTCAGAATCTGTTGCGAAAGCGACGGCTGGGCCACGTGCTCGTGTTCGGCGGCGCGAGTGAAATTGCCCGTGCGGGCGACAGCGCAAAAATACTTCAGCTGTTGAACTTGCATTGGAGGTCCTGCGAGCCAAACCGGCAAAGGCAAAAACTATCGCAACTATAGAATCCATATCTTAGACCTCTGCCAGGCCTCTGCGCTAGACTGCCGACCAGGAGGAAATATGCCGGAAAAGCAAGACAAGCAAGTCGTCAAGCACGGCGACATCAGCCAGCGCGTGGGCGTGGAAGTCATCCGCAACCGTGGCGTGGATGTGGACAAGCTCATCAAGATGCTGATCGCCAATGCGGGCGCCGAATTTGCCAGCACTTACTACTACTACACCATTCTCCGCATGCACCTGGCCGGTCACGAAGACTACAAGGAGATCTGCGAGGACGCGCGCCTGGAAGACCGCGCCCACTGGGAGCTCATCGTGCCCCGGATTTACGAATTGGGCGGCGAGCTACCCAACGACCTCAAAGCTTTTCATGACGGCGCTGGGTGCGCCGCCGCCAAGCTGCCCGACCCGCCTACCGCCACCAACATTCTGACTCTGCTGCTGGAGTCGGAGCGCTGCGCCATCCGCAGCTGGCAGGCTGTGTGCGACATGACTTTCGGCAAGGACCCGCGCACTTACGACATGGCCGCGCGCATTCTCAACGAGGAAATCGAGCACGAGGCCTGGTTCATCGAGCTGCTGGGCTGGGAGCGCGACAAGAAGAGCATCCCCTCCGGCCACTTCCGCCGTGGCGAACCGGGCGAGGCGCCCTATAGCAAGAACAGCCGCTTCTACATCGGTTCTTAGTTTCTCCTCTGTCCCTGTCCGGCCGGGTGCTCTCCTGGCCGGGCAGGAACATTCCTCTCCGATAGAATGAAACTGTGGACGAATCGCCGCCACCGACATCTTCGAAGATCTTCCGTGTGACCCTGCTGACGCCGCGGGGCGAGCACACCGTTGTTGTTGAATCGGAACAGCACATCTGGGACGCGGCGCTGGCCGCCGGTATTACCCTACCCGCACTTTGCCATCAAGGGCGCTGCCTCACCTGCGCCGGCCACCTGGAAGGCCGGGGCGAGGTGGATCAGTCGGACTCCGACGCTTACTATCCGCAGGACCGCGAAGCTGGTTTCGTCTTGCTGTGCACAGGCAAGCCGCGTTCCGACCTGCGCATCCGCACCCACCAGCAGCACGAAATGCGGACCTACCGCCGCAGCCTGAGCCTACCCGCGCCGTATTCGTGAAAACCAGGAGTCAGGAGTCGGTAGGCAGGAGTCGGGATGACGCAGCAGCAACTGCGATGATCGGGAGCTTGCTCTTGCCGCCGTCCTCAACCCGTTCCGCTACAATGTGATTGTCGTTGAGAGGGATAAGGATTGTCACAACCACCCCCAATCCCGAAAAAACTTCAAGACTTGGTGGACCATCTAAACGCTGGCAAACTTCCTCCCGCAGTTGATCCGGGCGACTTGAAGGTGCTGTGGTATTTCTTTGAAGACCATGATCTTTTGAATGGCAAGAAGGCCCTTGGCGCTGGTGCTTGGAACGGCTTCCGTGTGACAGAAAAACTTGGCCACGATGTTGACCTCGATGTTCTCCAGGTAAGAGTTGCATTGCTAGCAGGCCTAAGGCAGGAGGGGATTGTGAAGCCATGGCAACGAGGTACCGAACTTGAAGATCGGATATTCAGGATTGCAGCAACACTTGCCAGTAATATCCCGTCCTACCCCGACCAATTCTTAAAGCGGCTGGAAATGGAGCAATGATCTCGCGATGCAGGCATTGACAACAGAAGTGGGGAGAATACCTCCTCCGCACACCTAAATACCGTAATCCCAAGCCTTTGGTAGTGGGCTACTTTGCTTCAAAGTAGCCCGTTTCCAAGCCCTTACCCTGCTTGACCCTTGTACCCCAAGCGGGTAGAGTTTTCGCAAGGGGTGTTCCCGTCCATGTCTACCGTGCCCATGTCGCATAGCAATAAGTACGTGAAGTTCGGCATCGCGACCACCATCATCGTGGTGGCGCTGGGCTACCTGGCTTATACCGGGGTGCAGCAGAGCAAAAGCTATTATGTGACCATCAAAGAGCTGCGCGGCATGGACAGCAGCGTGTACACCAAACGCCTGCGGGTGGCGGGCAACGTCGAGCCGGGCTCCATTCACCGCACGGGTCTGCACGTGGAGTTCATGCTGGTGGAACAGGGCAACAAGCTGCCGGTGGTCTACACCGGAACCGAGGCGCCGCCGGACACTTTCAAAGACAACGCGCAGGCCCTGGCCGAGGGCAGCTTTGGTCGCGACGGCGTTTTCCATGCCAGCGAACTCCAGGCCAAGTGCGCGTCCAAGTACGCACCCGCGCAGCAGAACGGTCCCGCGGCTCCGGCCAAGGACATGAGCCAGGCTGACCCGAGCGCTGCAACTGGTCTTCCTAAGTGAGTTTTTCCTCTTCGCCCGACAACCCGCCCACTGCCAACTTTAGCCACTCCTCGCCCGCCGCCGTCGCTCTTTCCCACGTGAGCAAAATTTTCGGCCGCTTTGCCGCCCTGCGCGATGTAAGCGCGGAATTTGCTTTCGGCAAGCTCTACGCCATTCTTGGCGATAACGGCGCCGGAAAGACCACGCTGCTGCGCGCCATGGTTGGCCTGGCACGGCCCACGCGCGGAAAAATAACCCTGCTCGGCAACGAGGACCTGCGTGCCGCCACACCCGAGATCGGCTACATGGCCCATCCCACGCTGCTCTACGAAGAAATGAGCGGCATAGAGAACCTGCGCTACTTCGCAGCGCTCTACGGCATTCGCGAAGACCAGCCCTGCGAGCGCGCTATCCGCGCCGTGGGCCTCGACCCCGCGCTCACCCGCCGCGTCGGCCAATATTCGCAGGGCATGCGCCAGAGGTTGTCGCTGGCCCGCGCCCTGGTACACGATCCCAAAATTCTTTTTCTCGACGAGCCTTTTTCCAACGTGGACGTGGTCTCCGCGCGCGAGATGGTCCACGTGCTGGCACAAATGCGCGACCTGGGTAAGACGATTTTCATCGTGACCCACCAGGCGGCGCTGCTGGAAGGGGTAGCTGACGAATTCGTGTGCATGGCCGCGGGACAGATCAGCGCCCGCAGCCGCGAGCTGCCTGCGGGACTGGAGCGGGGCGCGCCGCCGGCAAGGGTGACCCTATGAGCCTGGGCGAAATTACGCGCGTTTCCCTGGCCAAGGATTTGCGCCTGGAGTGGCGCTCCAAGGACGCCATCAACTCCATGCTCTTTTTCGCCCTGCTGGTGGTGGTGATCTTCAGCTTTTCGTTTGATCCCACGGCGGAGGAATCCCGCCACATCGCCGGCGGTATCGTGTGGGTGGCATTTCTGTTTGCCGCCGTGGTAGCACTAAACCAGACGTGGGCGCGCGAGCTGCGCAACCAGGTACTGGACGCCTACCGTGTTTCGCCCGCACCCGCCAACGCGCTGTTCATCTCCAAGGTAGTGGGTAACTTTATCTTCGTGGCCGTGCTGGAGGCGCTGATGGCACCTCTGTTCATGGTGTTCTACAACCTGCGTTCCATAGGGCCGGCTTACCAGTTGGTGGTTGTAGCCATCCTCGCCACGTGGGCACTGGTGGCCAATGGCACATTCTTTGCTGCCATGTCCATTCGCACGCGCAGCCGCGAAGTGATGCTGCCACTCATTCTCTTCCCCATTTCCATTCCCGCGCTGCTGGCCATGGTTTCCGCCACCACCGCAATCCTCACCGGCGAAGGCGCCTATCGCTTCTGGGTGGTGTTGCTTGTGGTCTACGATGTGGTGTTTACTACTGTGTGTCTGCTCCTTTTTGAAACGGTATTACACGCCGAATGAGACGTACATTTGTAATTCTCGCCTTGCTCACACTTGGCCTGCTGACCTACGCCTTATATGAGGGCATGGTGGCCGCGCCCACGGAACAGACTATGGGCGAGGTGCAGCGCATTTTTTATTATCATGTGCCCTCGGCGGTGACCGCCTTCACCTTGTTTCTGATCAACTTTGCGGCTTCCATCATCTACCTGGCGCGGCGCAGCCAGAAGGCGGATGCGCTGGCCGTCAGCACTGCCGAAGTGGGCGTGGTTTTCTGCACGGTGGTGCTGGTTACCGGCCCGCTCTGGGCGCGCCCGGTGTGGGGCATCTGGTGGACCTGGGACGCTCGCCTCACCAGCACCCTGCTGTTGTGGTTGATTTACATCAGTTACCTGATCCTGCGCCGTTATTCCACCAGCGGCCAGACTCCGGTGATTGCCGCCGTGCTGGCCGTGTTCGGCTTCCTCGATGTGCCGTTTGTGTACATGGCCAATCGTCTGTTCCGCACTCAGCATCCGCAGCCCGTTTACTTTGGCGGCCCGGGCTCCGGCGCCGACCCGCGCATGACCTATGCCCTCCTCATGAACATGGCCGCGTTCTTTTGCTTTGCTGCCCTGGTAGTGTGGCTGCGCTTCCGCCTGGAGCGCTCCCGCCAGGACTTTGAAGAAACTCAGGCACTGGAAGCTCTGCTGCAGCCTGACGCGAGGTCCCCGCGATGAAGTTCCTTTATGCCGCCTATGCCGCCACCTGGGTGATCCACATTACCTATCTGGCCCTCCTCAGCCGCCGTTATCGCCGCCTGCGCGACGAAATGCAGGACCTGCCAAAGAAATAACCGAAAGTTTGCCGCCGCTGGTTCAGGCAGCGTCTTCCGGCAACTTCTTAAGATTTAAGGCCGAGCGCCTCCACTCTCAATGACCAGCTTCGCTTTCATGCAGCTCGAAGGGTTGCAGGCGCGAGCCATTCGGTTTGGAGAAATAGCCGGTAATCGTGCGGCAAGTAGAAGACAGCCTACCCCGGAACACTCCCGTGACGTGATTCCCCGGGTAACGCTCTTCGATCCTCACGTTTCCCAACTGATCCACGCTGCCTTTCAGCCACAAGGTTGTTCCTACTGCCACATACTGTTCGCTGCCGGATAGTATTTCGCCGTCTCTGGTCAATTGCACATTAATTGCCACCGAGGCCCCAATAACGCCGGTAAACTTTTTGCGGAACTGCGAGCATGCGCTGGCCGGACCAGGACGCGTGTTGACGATCACCAGGTCGTCGCCTTTCAATACAATTCTGAACGAAACTTGCGGAGAATTTTCGGCGACGCCGCCGGGATGCACCACCTGGAAAAGGAATTCTTTTTCATCCGCGGAAACTGGGAAAAAATCCCAAAAATCCTTCCTGTCGTTATCACTCGGGTTAAAGCCAACGTCGTACACGCCCGGGGAGCCCGAAAAATGCACGAAGCCGGACGCGGTCAGCTCCCAGGGACCTTCCAGATCTCCTTCGACATTCCGAATCCGAGTGAGCCGACTGGGGGCCCACATGCCGGTTGCCACCTGCTGCGGAACTCTGGCTCGGAGTTGCAGGGCAAGGGCATAGGTCTTGTCGGGGAAGAATTCGGGATGCTCTCGAAGATATGGCTTGACCGCATAGCCTCTGGAAATCATTTGCGGGGAGTTCGCCGGCCCCCAGGCCACACTGAGCAGGAAGATCTCGACATTTCCCACTTTCCACTCAACTGGCGGGGGAAATGCCAGCCTCCGTTCCAGAATTTTCCCTGGATTCTGAGCGCTGGAGCTGACCGCAAAGCAAAAAATCGTAAGCGCCGCGGAAAATATCCGCGAAGGATGGGCCTTCCTTACTAAACCCTGGGACCTCAAGGGCGGGAACAGGTGGGCCATGGCTCTCCTCCAATATCACCGAGAGTTGCACGTTCCGAACCGATTCCTAAGTGATTGACAGCGGCGGCTGTCTCGCTCGATTTTTCTCGGACATTGTACTGGCTGGTAGACACGCTGTCCGGCATTTGACACAGACCATGCCTTCGTATTTATGGGTTCATTGCCGGTGCAGGCATGGCACAACCCCGCCGGGTCGATAAGCCGGGATGACTAGGGTTTTTACTGGGTGAAGAAGTCTTTGAACACCTGCAACACGTTGCGGGCGCTCTCCCCGCCGGGGCGGAAAAAAATCCAGCAGAGCCAAAGAGTGGCGCCAATCAGTCCGATTTTGCTCAGCCAGTCGGAGGCAGTTACGTTGCCCCGGGGATGCGAACCCACACCCACCGCTGCCATCACCGCAAATAGAACCAGCACGACAATGTCGAATGTGCTCACTGAGCGTTTTGTTCCGGCGCGGTGCTTTCCTCCAGCTCTTCCATTGGATAATTGCGCAGAAATTCGTAAGCTTCAATAGCAGCGGCGATTCCCACCGGCCCGCCGAACGCCCTCTGCGGCTCCACCCGGATCACGCGCGCGTCAAAGCGCACCCGCACCTTTTCCGTAAGAGTCACATGCGGCGGAAAGGTCAGGGTCACCGCCAGGCGGTCGCCCAACTGCAGCGCCTGCGGGAGGTGGAAGAACACTCCGCGGGCGCTGACATTGTCGGTTTCCGTTGCTATTTCGGGGCCATCGTTGCTGGGCATCCGCACTGCCGCCGGCAATCGCATGTCAAAGCGCCGCATGGCGCGGCGTTCGGGAATGGCTTGGGCCATGGTGAGTGGTCCTAATAACATTCTGGGCCGGTTTTCGCCAACTTAATTTACAAATCCCTGGTTCGAAAGCCACCGACAACTCGCATCCGTAAGGGTACGCTCAAGGAGCAGGGGTGCACGGCCCAACTGCCACACTTACTAGACCTTGCCATCGGAATGCAAGCGCAAACATGCGCCGCGAACTTGGCTGATTACCCGCGGTTAGGGGCGCTTTCGCAAGCGCGGGTCCTACGCCCCCAGGGCCTGGTTCTCTCCACCCTATGGTTCGATCCGTCCAGCACACGGGCCAGATTGAGCAACGAGGAGCTCCCGCAGACGACGCAACGTCCATCCTTGCCGTCGCTGACCACCTCGCAATTGGCGCAAAGTACGGCCTGCTGCAGGGGAACCAAGTTCCGCGGAACAAACACTCGCACGGCTGCCGCCATGAGTACGCTCCTACGTTGCCCCAATAAGTGCAATTGCCTTTCCATTGGCATTCAACCGGGAAGCCCTGTAACTCCATGGGATATCACCTGTCGCCCGGGGGTGGCCGGTTTCCAATGCCGTCGTGGTGAAAGGAGTTGCAGCTTTTTTCGCAAAATGCCCTTTGCCCCCGCTTCACGTCAGTCCGGCCGGTCGACCTCCGGAAGCTGGTAAGTAGCTCCAATCGTGAGGGTGCCACCCGGTCGGAGTGTGTTTTCGTTGAAATTTACATAAGGAAAATCGGATTTCCTGGCCACATGGTCACTGCTGCCCTGCCCTTGACCGTTGTAGCTGCCGGATGATAAGTATCAAAGGCTTCTCCCAATCGGTTGACAGGTTTACCGGCTTCACGCCTGCGCTTGTCCGCGGGAGCGCGTGCTCGGATTTTCCCTGGAAATCTCGCTGCGTGCGGAGGAATGTGTGGAATTGAAGTGGGCTTGGAAAGCGGGCTCTGTGTTATTTCGAATTGCGGTGGCGCAATTCGCGTTGTTAGCTGTGGCAGGATTCAGTTGCACATGGGCAGCGGAAGCGGTTAGCGCAGGCTCCGCGCCACGAGTGGAAGCTCCTCGGTCAAAGGCGGTCAGCCGGAAAGCACTGCGCAACTACGCCCGCTTGCCGCTGAGTTTCGAACCCAATGTCGGCGAAAGCAATCCGGAAGTCAAATTTCTGTCGCGCGGCCAGGGTTACAGTTTATTTCTGACTGGTAACCGCGCTGTCCTGCAGGTCCGCACCCATAGCGCGAAATCTTCTGCCTCACCCACCTTCCACGCCTTGGCTCTCGAACTGCTGGGCGCCAACCCGGGGGCAACAATCTCGTCATGCGACCGGCTGCCCGGAGTGAGTAACTATCTCTTGGGTTCCAATCCCGCGCAATGGCACACCGGTGTGCCGCATTTCGCCCGCGTTCACTATCGCGATATTTATCCCGGCGTGGACCTCGTCTACTACGGACGCCGGCAGCAACTGGAATATGACTTCGTCGTCGCTCCCAAGGCCGATCCCGGCCACATTCGCCTGCGAGTCGAAGGCGCCAGGGCGCTGAGCGTAGATGAGAATGGAAATTTGAACCTCGACCTGCCCGGTGGCGCCATTCAGTTGCGTCGTCCCCAGGTGTATCAGCAGATTGGCAAAAGGAAACGTCCCGTCGCGGCTCGCTATGTTCTCGAATCCGGCAACCGTGTAGCATTCGCCCTCGGCAGCTATGATCACCGCCGCGCGCTGATAATTGATCCGCGACTGGCTTATTTCAGCTACCTGGGCGGTAGCGGCAACGACACGGCGCCGGCCATTGCCGTGGACTCTGCCTTCAACGCCTACGTGGCCGGCACGACGAGTTCCCCTGACTTCCCAACCCTTTCTCCTTATCAGGGCAGCCTCAAGGGCAGCACCAACATTTTTGTCACTAAGTTCAACTCTGCCGGGACGGCCCTGGTTTTTTCCACTTACCTGGGCGGCACTGGAACCGACACCGCCGCCGGCATCGCCGTGGATGCAGGCTTCAATATTTATGTGGCGGGCACCACAAGCTCGGGAGATTTTCCAGTCACCTCGGGCAGCGCCTACCAGAGTTCTCCTAAGACGCCGGCGACCAACCACGTGTTTGTCACTGAATTGAACAGCAGCGGAAGCGGATTGGTCTATTCCACCTACTTGTCGGGCAGCAATGCGGATTTGGCCAGCGGCGTGGCCGTGGGACCGATTGCTGCCACGGTGTTTGTGACCGGAACTACGCAGTCTACCGATTTCGCCAACGTCACACGGCCCAGCAACCTGACCGGCAGCAGCGAATTCTTCGTCGCCGAGCTCAACACCGGCAAGCAGGGAGCCGCCAGCCGCGTGTATACAACTTATGTTGGAGGAAGTACGCCGTTTAGCGGTCCGGCCATCACCAACGGCGGAGGCATAGCCGTTGATCACAGTGGGAATGCCTACATTACCGGCGGTACTAACTACACCGATATGCCGGTGGTCAACGCGCCCAGGTTCCCTAACGGAAACAACGGGGCCAGACTGAACGGAGTCGAGAACGCCTTCGTCGCCAAGCTCAATCCCAACGGCACACTTCCCGCTCTTTTCCTGACTTATCTTGGCGGCAACGGCACCGATATCGGCGCCGCCATCTCGGCTGATTCCGGCGGCAACGCTTATGTGACCGGTTCCACCACCTCCACGAATTTTCCAACGGTGACCGCCACTGGCGGCACTCTTTATCAGGGCGCACTCGCCGGCACCACCGATGCTTTTGTGACCAAGGTGGCGTCTGCGGGTACTTCCCTGATCTGGTCCACTTATATCGGTCAAAGCGCCGACACCGGAGGTCTGGGCATTGCCGTGGACGCCAACCAGAACAGCTTCGTGACTGGCTCCACCTCGGGAACCGTAGCTACCGTCAAGCCCACTCAGGTTGCGAGCGGCGGCGGTACGGACGCCTTTGTGGCCGAATTTGACGTCACCGGAACCGCGCAATTTGTCAGTTACCTCGGCGGCGCCGGTACCGACCGCGGCACTGGCATTGCACTTGACGTTAACGCAAATCCCTACGTGGCCGGCGATACCACTTCTTCCAGCGGCCTACCCGTGGGCCCTGGTGCTTTTCAACCTGCGCTCAAAGGCGGCACCGACGCCTTCGTTGCCCACTTCGCTGGGGTCAGCACACTCGCCATGACCGCAGCAGGCACTCCTGATCCCGTCGGCATCGGCAATGCCGTTGCTTTTACCTTCACTATTACTAACCAGGGCCCGGACATCGCCACAGCCATCGTGTTCACCGACACTCTTCCGGGTAATGGAACTTATCAGAGCGCCGCCCCCAGCCAGGGAACGTGCTCCGCGCCCGCGGGCTCCACCCTGGCGTGCAGCCTTGGCCAACTGGCCGTCAACGGCAGCGCCACGGTTACCGTGCACATCGCGCCCACCACGGCGGGTCCTCTCAGTGACACGGGCACCCTGAGCAGCGGTTCGACCACGGGCAGTACTACGGTGGGCGCCAGCGTGAACGTCAATGACTTCGCCGTTGCCGTAAGCCCCGCCACCGCGAGCACCCCCGCCGGCCAGGCGGCCACCTACACCGTCACCGTCGGACCCCTTCCTCAGGGTGCTGCTTTCCCCAATGGGATTAATCTGAAATGTTCCGGCGGAGTGCCCACCGCAGCCTTGTGCGCCTTCTCTAGCAATCCAGTTACACCCAATAGCACGCCCGTCACCTCGTCTCTGACCATCTCCACCACCGCGCTGCCGCCGGGCACCACCGCATCTCTTTTCGAGCGTAATCTGCCCCGAATGTATGCTGTCATGCTGCCGCTGGGCGGCATTGCGTTCCTCGGCTTCTCTTTAAGTGGGCATGGCCGGCGGCGCAAACTGGCCGGAATTTTGCTGCTCCTCGTGGTGCTGGGCTTAACCATGCTGCAGCCCGCCTGCGGCAGCTCCAGTAACAAGCCCACCGTGCCGCCCTTCACTCCCGCGGGGACTTACAACATCACCATCTCGGCGATCTCGGGAACGGGTACCGGGGGCGCTACGCACACCACCAAGCTAACTCTGGTGGTGAAGTAGAAACTCAAGATCAAAGCTTTCAGAGGTTTCAAGGTTTCTCAAATTTCGACAATCGAGCGTAGAAACTTTGCAACCTTGAAACTTTCTCTTAGGCTTTGATCTTCTTCGTCTCCGGGTCCCAAACCGCGATGGTCTTGTTGAAGTACGCATAATTCGACAGGTGGCATCCCAGCGCGGCGTTGTTGCCAAAAATTTCGTTTTCCACCACCGGCTTGCGCGTGCGCACGGCATTGAAGAAGTTGGCCTGGTGGTCGGCAATATCATCGTAGCCCTTCGGTACGGTAAAGCTTTCCGCTTCCTCATCCACACTGAAGTGCAGCGGCTGAGGCTGGGGATGGTCCTGTTCCCACTGCTTCAGGTACTCGTCGCGCAGCCGCTTAGGCCAGCCAAAAATGGAATACGACTCCGGCTGTGGCCGGGTGTCCTGCGGCGTGTAGGTGAGTGTTGAATCGCGGATGATTAGCGTGCCTTTGGTGCCGTAGAAGCCGATGAACTCGCCGCCATCGTTGTTCAGGTTACAGCGCAGCATGGTCCGGAATTTGGGGTAATCGTAGAAGGTTTGGATCAGGTCGGGGAAGTCGCGCCCGTCCTTCCAACGGAACAGGCCGCCGGCCGATTGCGCGCGCTGCGCTACCATGTTGGTTCCGGTAATGAAGTGAATGCCGGAAATCAGGTGCACAAACAGGTCGCCCGCCAGGCCCTCGCCGTAGTCCTCAAAGCAGCGCCAGCGGAAGAAGCGCACCGGGTCGAAAGGCCGCTTGGGCGCGCCATCCAGGAAGGCATTCCAATCAATCCTCTGTGGGTTGGCATCGGGAGGAATGGGATATACCCAGGCGCCGCTGGCCGAGTTGCGGTCCCAGTACGCCTCGATGCAATCCACGTCGCCCAGCTTGCCGGAATCATAAATTTCCTTGGCTTTGGCGTAGAGAATGGAGCTCACGCGCTGGCTGCCCACCTGCAGCATGCGCTTGTTCTTGTGCACCGCGTCCACAATGGCAAAACCGTCCTCCACCGTGTGCGACATGGGCTTCTCGCAGTAAACATCCTTGCCCGCGGCGCAGGCGTCCTCCACCACCTTGCGGTGCTGGTGATCGGTAACGGCCACAAACACCGCGTCCACGTCATTGCGGTTGAGGATTTCGTGGTAATTGCGCATGGCCGGCACCTGCTTCTGCACCGCCTCCTGCGCTGCTTGGTGGCGCGAATCGTAGAGATCGCATACCGCCACGCACTCGATACCCGGCACCGCCAGCGAAGACTGCAGCAGTTCACAGCCGCGAATGCCCGTGCCGATCGAGGCAAAGCGCACCACGTCGCTGGGCGGCACCGGCCGCGGCGAGGCCCAGAGGGCTTTCGGTTCCAGAACAGTGACCTTGGCAGCCAGGCCGGCGGCAGCCGCGCCCGCTCCCAGCAGCATAAAATCGCGGCGGGATAAGGAACTCTTGCTCATTTATTTTTGCCTCTCTCTTTGTGATTTGGCTCTGCTTGCGGCCGGTTTTGTGTAGCTGGCGATTGTAGCGCAACCGAGGCAGTTGCCGGGCGAACGATCCGTATCAGGGCACGCCTTTCAGGCGTGCCGAACCAGTCCCCTCTTCACCCCTGTCATTCTGAGCGAGCGGGAGGCAAGCCCAGCGAGCCGAGCGCGACCGAAGAACCTATGCATTTTTTCTTACCTGAAAGGACACTCCAGACCTGACCGGGTAAACGTCGTGGCTTGCAACGTTGGAGCCGTTCGTCTGTCTTTTGAGAGAGGATGTCGAGCTTGCGAGACAAGTCCGAGCCGCGTGCCTGCCCTGAGCTTGCCGAACGGTACCGTGTATTTCGAGAACGCGTGGAGCTACGCTCCCGCGCTCAGCTTGTGATGGCGTTGCGGTTCGGCGATGCCGTACTGGCGGATCTTATAGAGCAGTGCCTTGTAGCTGATCTTGAGCAGCGCGGCCGCCTGCTTGCGGTTCCAGTTGGTCTGCTCCAGGGCGTCCGTGATGGCCTCAGCTTCGGCCTCGTCCTTAGCGCTGCGCGCCAGCGACTTCAAGCCTCCGCTGGAATCGGTGCCATCCCGTCCCGCGCGCGCGCCCGCGCCGCCGTCTGTCTGCGGCTGCAGTTCGTTGATAGCCACGTCCTCATCGCCCAGAATCAGGAAACGCTTTACAAAATTGCTCAGCTCGCGCAGGTTGCCGGGCCACGGATACTCCAGGCAGCGCTGCAGCAGCTTGGGTGAAAGCGTCATGGGCGGCCGCGCGTAGTGCTCCGCCATGCGCGACATGAAGTGCTTCAGCAACAGCGGAATTTCTTCCTTGCGCTCGCGCAGCGGCGGCAATTGTAACGTGAAGGCGTTCAGGCGGTAATAAAGATCCTCGCGCAGCCGCTTGTTGGCGATTGCTTCCGGAATATTGATATTGGTGGCGGCCAGGATGCGCACGTCCACCTTGATCACGGAACGGCTGCCCAACCGGGAAAACTGCTGATCTTGAAGCACGTGCAGCAGCTTGGCTTGCAAGAGCGGTGGCATCTCGCCGATCTCGTCCAGCAGGATCGTGCCCTTGTTGCACAACTCGAATTTGCCCGGCTTGGGATGGGTGGCGCCGGTGAAGGCGCCCGCCTCGTAGCCGAACAACTCGCTTTCCAGCAGATCGGCGGGCACAGCCGCGCAGTTCACTTTCAGGAAGGTGCGGTGAGCGCGCGGTGAAAGCTTGTGGATCAATCGTGCCAGCACTTCCTTGCCCGTGCCGCTCTCGCCCAGCAGAAGCACCGGAATGTCCACCCCCGCCACCAGCGCCGCCTGAGCCCGGATCTTCTTCATGGCTGGGCTGGCAGCCACGAAAAACACATCGTCGCAAAGCTCTTCCACTTCGCTGCCGGCGGGCGTCTCCGCCCGCAGGCACTGCTTGATCACCGCGTCCAGTTCGGCTTTCTGGAATGGCTTCGTCAGGTAATCCTGCGCTCCCAGGCGAATGGCCTGCACCACCTTGCGCGTGTCGCTCACGCAGGAAAGCATTACCACCTTCATGCTGGGCTGCATGTTGCGCAGTTGTTCCAGGGTCTGCAAGCCGTCTAGCCCCGGCATCAGCAGGTCCAGCAGCACCAGGTCGGGAC
Organism: Terriglobales bacterium; assembly: GCA_035252015.1. Taxonomy (GTDB): domain Bacteria; phylum Acidobacteriota; class Terriglobia; order Terriglobales; family Acidobacteriaceae; genus JAICWP01. Next base: position 13,727 of record DATFDP010000023.1, on the reverse strand, counting down.
TGAGCCCGCGCTGCACCCGCTCCAGCGCGTCGTTGCCGCTATTCGCCGTCTCCACCTTGTAGGAATCCACCTCCAGCAGGGTGCGGATGTACCGCAACATGCCGGGTTCGTCGTCTACCAGCAAAATGTTTGGCGACGCGCTCATCGTGCTCCTCCCGCGGCAATGCCCACCGGCCGCAGCGGCAGCAGGAAACAGAATTTGCTGCCCGCTCCCTGTTCGCTTTCCACCCAAATCTTTCCACCAAAGGCTTGTACCAGGCGCCGGGCTATGGCCAGTCCTAGCCCCACGCCTTCACCCGACGCCCCGGCCTGAGCCAGACGAAAGAAATCATCAAAAATCTCCTGGTGAAACTCCGGGGCTATCCCCGGGCCGGTATCGGAGACGCTGACCTTGACAGAGTTGGGAATCTCGCTCTTCAGTTTGCGCCGCTCATGCGGCGGGGGGCTCAGGTAGTTGGCGCGCCGCTCCCACATGTGCGGCTCGGCATGCAGCCATACCGTGCCACCCGCGGGCGTGAACTTGGCCGCGTTGTCCAGCAGATTGGAAAGCACGCGCTGCACTTTGGCGTAGTCGAAGACAAATGGGGCCAGCTTTTCATTGGCCAAGTAGTACAGGGCCACGCTCTTCTGCTGAAAGCGCGCCAACCAGAAACTGCACACTTCCGAAAGGCAGGCGTTCATATCGCCGATCTCAAACTTCATCTTCAGTTCGCCGGTCTCCAGCACGCTGAAGGTCAGGAAATCCTGGATGAAATGTTCCAAGCGGGCGCTGCTGGCCTGCATGTCTTGCAGGATGGAGCGCTGACGCTCGCTCAGCGGGCCTACTTTTTCGTTCTGCAGCAGTTCAATGTAGCCGGAAAGAATAGCCAGGGGGGTTTTTAAATCGTGGGCAGCCGAGGCCAAGGCGTCAGTGCAGCGGTGGTAGCGCTCCTGCAACTGCATGTAAGCCTGCAGAAGTTCCTGCTGGCTGCTGGAGCTGGCACGGAGTTCGTCTTCGGCGACTGCTCGGCCCTCGCTCAATCGCCCAGCTAACTCCCCCTTGGTTATAGACACACTCATCTCCGGGCTTGGCAACATCTGTTTTCGATCAAGGGGGGAGGGCTACCTAAGAGCTTGTTTTTCTATGCCCTGTAGAGGAATGCTATGTCAGAGTCTTACCCCTGTCAACCGCCAAAATGCATGCCTTTGGTCACAAAAGAGAAAAAGATTGCGCCTGCACAAAATCGAACGCAATCCCGCTCCTGAGCGGTGGTGGGGAGGCTCAATTTACTTCCCTGGCCCAAAGCTGGCGTTTGATGCCGCTTCCCCGGCTAAGCCACTTGAATCCGCGTCCCCAGGCCATGCGAGTGCGTCTAATCAGTTGGTGCACTATGATTTGGCACGTAAGGTGCGAGAGAGCAGCGTTTGAATCCAACAACCAGGGGAAAGCGTGGCCAGCCGGTCTGTGGCAAAACAGCGTAGGAACTGGGAAAGACTGCCTTTAGCCATTCCGGTATTTGTCCGTGGCCGTGATGAGAGGGGCAAGGAATTCCTTGAATTTGCCACCGCTTTGAACCTGAGCGCGGGGGGAGCTCTGCTTGCGGTGTCACGCGCTTTGCCGCTCTCCTCCGGGGTTTCGCTGGAGGTGCCCAGCGCCCCTCTCTCCGATGTCGCTAACCTGCCGCGGGCGGTACGCCGGCTGCAGGCCCGCGTGGTTCATGCCCGCTCTTCCAACCGACATCAGCTGATCGGTTTGAAGTTTTCCCGCCCTTTGCTGCCCGCCTCCGGAAGGAAAGTTGCTTCTTCGCTGTGAAAAGCTTTTCCCACTCAACTGCCCTCATTCGCGTTCCCGGCAGGCCTTCCTATGGTTCATTTTGAGACGCTGAAAAGATACTCTAAGTTACTGATAAGTATAGCTTTAATTTGCAGATTTGAACCTCACGAGGGGCGCCTTGTACTTTGGTGCTCGGGGTGCACTTAGCGGGGTGCCCGGAGCGTTCCCGCTCCGGCGGAGTGACATAGAATGGCTGCAACTTCCGTCAGTTCGTTGACCCAATCGCTAGGCGAAATTCCCCCGGAGAATGTTGTTTTTGGCCGCACAGAGGCTATGCGGGCCCTGCGCGAGCGCCTGCAGAAGCTCGCCGGCGCCAATGTACCCGTTTTGATTCAAGGAGAAAGCGGCACCGGGAAGGACATTATCGCCCGCATGATCCATGGGCTGTCGCCCTGGAGGACCGGGCCCTTCGTCAAGGTGAACTGCCCGGCCATTCCCGGCACCCTGCTGGAAAGCGAACTGTTCGGCTACGAAAAGGGTGCGTTTACAGGAGCTTACGGCTCTAAGCCCGGGCGCGTCGAACTGGCCCACCGGGGTACCCTCTTCCTCGACGAGATTTCCGAACTGGACTCGGCCCTGCAATCCAAGTTGTTGCAATTGCTGCAGGATGGGCAGTTCTGCCGCATCGGCGCTCAGGAAGACAAGAAGGTCGAAGTGCGGGTGGTGTGCGCTACCAATCGGCAATTGGAGCAGGAAATCGCCAGCGGCAGCTTCCGCCAGGACTTGTTCTATCGTATTAACGTGGTGAACCTGCACATGCCGCCGCTGCGCGACCGCGCCGCCGACGTGCCCGAACTGGTGGTTTACTTCCTGGACTACTACAACCGCAAGTACAACTGCCGCGCTCGTGAGCTCTCCGACGAGCTGATGGGCATGCTGCAGAAGTATCACTGGCCGGGCAACATCCGCGAACTGGAAAACCTGATCAAGCGCTACGTGATTCTGGGCACGGAAGAAGCCATCACCAACGACCTGGTCAGCCAGCAGCGCGACGTCTTCAATCCCGAGATTTCGATTGACGGGCCCATCTCGCTCAAGAAGCTCACCCGCCAGGCGGTGCGCGAACTGGAGCGCAAGGTGATCCTGAAGGTGCTGCAGGCCAACCACTGGAATCGCAAGCAGTCGGCACGGGCGCTGAACATCAGCTACCGGGCGCTGCTCTACAAGATTCGCGACACCGGCCTGCCCTCTAATCGCGGCGCCAAGCTGCCTACGCCGGCCAATGGCGTGAACGGCAACGCGGCCACAGCGGATTAGCCTTACTGGTTTTCCTCTGGAGCGGACCCTTGAGTCACCTAGGGGCCCGCTCCCCCTCGTTCGTTTTCCCGACACGTCCGGTTTTCCTTCGAATTCATCGCTGCTCACCTACCCTAACGAGACGACCCGAAACACCTGGAGCGCAGAAAAAACTCGTTCAGATCTGAACATCCCATTCAAGCCAAAAGCGCATGCGTGGGACCACGCCTCAGTTTTGCCGAACCGCCGAAAGCGTACTGAATCACTTCGCGCGAGACATTCTGATCGAATCCGCTACAATCCCGCCATGGCTCTCGTCGTCTTCCTGCGCGGCGTCAACGTGGGCGGACACAGAACCTTTCGCCCCAGCCTGCTGGCAAGAGAGCTGAGCCGCTACGATGTGGTGAATGTGGGCGCTGCCGGCACATTCATCGTGCGCAAGCCGGGTTCGCGAGCCGGCTTCGCTGCGGTGCTGCGCCGCAAGCTGCCATTCGTAGCGGAAATCATGCTCTGCGATGGGCGCGACCTCATCCACCTGGAGAGCGAGAATCCATTTGGGGCGGAGGCAGCTCGCCCGGATGTGGTTCGGTTCGTGAGCATCCTGACGAAGGCCGGCCGCCAACCCGATCCCATCGCCATCACGCTCCCGCCACAGGGGGAATGGCTGGTGCGGGTTATCGGGTCGAGAAAACAATTCATCTTCGGAATGTATCGCCGTCACATGAAAACCATCGGCTATCTTGGGCAACTGGATAAGCTGTTCGGCGGCGCGGCGACGACCCGTAATTGGAACACCATCGTCTCGGTCGTGCGCATTTTGAAAGGTGAGGGGAAAGAAGGCCGCTGAGCGGTGTTCTGCCGGCACACTCAAGCCAAAAGCGGGCTTGAATGGACCACCCGCCCGAAGTGTAGGGCAATAAGCAATAAGATGGTCAGGCTGTAAGAAGCAGACGAAGGGCGCGCAAGCCCTGAGGCGGCCGCCTACTCCTGGCGCCAGCCCACGATTTCCTTCAGACCCTCGCTGCGGGTCTGTTCGAAAAGCCGGACCATGTGGCGGCAGTGCTCAAATTCGTGGATGTCGGCCCAGACTTCCGCCTGCCAGTTCTTGTCGTGGCTGGCGGCCTCGCCGCAGGTGGCGCAGCGGGTATAAAGGCGAACCGCGGTCGGACGCTCCGCTTCACAGGCTTCGGGCAGCTCGATGAACACCACGCGCACGTCCTGGATCTCGTCGTTGTCGCCGATTTCATGCTCGTAACGCAGCAGGTAGGGAAAACCCAGCTTGCGGGCTTCCAGTTCGGCTTCCAGGCGGCTATTGAATGGGCCATATTCGGCGCGGTTGTGTTCAATGGTGTCGCACGCCATCCAGAAGGTTTCTTTGTAGGTCATTCTGCGGGCCTCAGCGCTTTGCTTCCGGAACAGCCAGGAAGAAGGCTCGAAAATAGCAATCGCGATGCCGCCGCCCAAAGCGGCTAATTTACTGAAAATTAAGGGTTTTTAAGGTCCCGTTCGGGTTCTGGATTGCAAGCTTTTGCGCAGTTTTACCACGGCCACAACGCCACCTCCGCAGCTACCGGGAGGTACGGCGAAGCAGACTCCAACGGCACCGGAAAGGGTGACAATGGTAACTTGGGGGCACCTGCTGCTGCGGGTAACATTCCAGGCACCAGCTAATTACAGGCAAAAGGGAGGGTATGGGCCGGCGCAAGCAAGGACGTACCGAGGCCAAACTGGCGGTCAAGCTCTGGGGCACAGACGCCTCCGGCAAGCCGTTCGTTGACCCGGTGTCCACCCGAAACATCAGCGCCCAAGGAGCTCTGCTGGAAGGGGTGCAGCGCCAACTTAAGCTGGGCGACGCCGTAGGCCTGACCTACCAGGGACAGAAGGCGCGTTTTCGTGTCACCTGGGTGGGAGATGCCGACAGCGAGGAGCAAGGCCTGGTGGGAGTGGAAAACGCGGTTCCTGGCCAGCCCCTCTGGGATGTGCCTCTGCCCCCTTCCGGGCCCGACACCTATCTACCTATTAGAGCAGCCGATCGGCGCCGCTTCCCGCGCTTCGAGTGCAAAGCCAGTGTGGAGGTGCGCCTCTCCTCCGGCTCGCCGGTGCGGGGCAATCTGGCCGACCTCAGCCTGGGCGGATGCTACATCGAGATGATGATTCCGCTTCCGGTCAGCACGCAACTGGACCTGGTGATCTGGCTGGAAAACGGCAAGCTGGCCACGCCTGGCCTGGTGACCAGCAGCCACGCCGGCTTTGGCGTGGGCGTGAAATTCATCGGCATGGGCAAGCCGGAGCGGCAGATGCTGGAGCAATATCTGGCCCAGCAGCCGGCCATGAGGCGTCCTGTTACCGACCGGGCCAGCAAGGCCGGAGCCGGCCGCTCCTAGACTTCACGGTATAACCATTCTCAACGGCTAACTGGGCGTGCACCCGTTTCAGTTCGCGATTTCCCACATTTCCTGGACCACGTGCCAGGGTACGGCCTGGCGGCCGCTGCTGCGCGTGGCCAGGCAGCGTTCCAAGGTGGCGGAAAGGTACAAGTGCCGGAAGGGCTTGGTGAGAAAGTCCTGGGCGCCGTTGACGAACGCCTCCAGCGCCTTGCGCGGGTCGGGAGCGCCTGAGCACATGATCACCTTTAGACTGGGGCGGATATGCAGGAGCTGGCGCAGAGTCTCCAGACCGTCTAGTCCTGGCATATTGACGTCCAGAAGCACGACATCAGGAACCAGGCCGGCAGCGACCAGTTGCACCGCTTCCAAACCGCTGGCAGCGGTGTGCACGCGGTAGGAATCCAATTCCAGCAAGGTCTGAACGTAGCGCAGCATGACAGGATCATCGTCCACAATGAGGACGGTAGCTATCGGCGTGCTCGCGTCACCCGGCATGAAGTTAACGGTGAGTGCACCGCATGGTGTGCGCTGGCTGGATGTAACGCGGAACTCCAGCCTGGTCAATGGCTATTTGGCCCGCTGCAAGCTGTGAACGCTCAGCGTAGTGCACGGCATCCACAGCACTGTTGCCGAGAAATGGTGCAAGCAAAAGCGAGCAGTTGAGGGGCAAGGCGTTGCAAGTAGCTAGAGCAATATGCAACACCAGCGGCGGTTGCCCATTCGGCCAATTTGGAAGCGCAGACGCACTGTGGAAAACGCCGCCAAAACCGCGTCCAGCAAAGGATGGTTGCTTTCTGTGCCAGCGATGCAACAGCAGAGGAAGCGGCGCCAACCCCGGCCACCGCTTCCACCGCTGCAACGCTCAGTGACCGACAGCCACGGCTTTAGCCTCCGCGGGGCGCGCGTGCGACTCCGCCGAGGCTTCTACCACCGCCTGCTGGCGCCAGCTCTCGCCGCCGTGATTGGCGATGTACAGGGCCAACTCTAGCCGGCTCCACACACCCAGCTTGTCGAAAATTACCCGCAGGTAGTTCTTGACCACCTGCTCGGTAGTGCCGATACTGTGGCCGATTTCCCGGTTGGTCATGCCTTCCCAGACCAGGGCGGCAACTTCGATTTCCCTTGGGGTTAACCGATTGCGTGGTTGCATTGCGTTTGCTCCCGCCACATGAGGGCTGTGGCCAGTTTGACCCGCTTGCGCCCGCCATCAATACCGGCGCGCTGGAACAGCGAACGCAGGTGCTGCTTGACGGTGCGCGGGCTGATTTTGAGTTCACTGGCAATTTCCTTGTTGCTGCAGCCTTCCAGCAGCAGACGCAGGATCTGCCCGTCGCGTTGTGTGACCTTGAATTCCCTTAACTCCAGCATAATGAGATCCTTCGCAAAGCAAGATTCGCTTTGTTTTCGCTATGACCGCCGTACCGTGGAGCAAGTCGTTATCCAAAGGAAGGGAGGGCACGAGTAATTGCGTATTCCATTGTCTTTGCTAGCAGTTGGGCGGGAACGAAAAAAGAATTGAAAGCGAAGGGCTGGGTCCGCGGTCGGGCTTGTTTCCTAAAACGGGCGGGGGGCGCCTAAAATCAACGACCTGTTACGGGCGAGATTTCCCGTTTTTGGCCGCTTGCAAGCGAGGCGGTGAAGCTCTACGAGTTTTGGTAGTAGGCCCCGCTCTAGTCCCTGGATATCAATCTTCTCCACCTTCAGCATGGCAGCGGTGGGAATGATCTGGCAGGGACGCACTTAGCTATTCGTGCGGCTTACGGCTACGCGCTCTTCTTCGGCAGTTGCGGCCGAAGATGAAGAAGCCGCCGTTTTCTCCCGCCCGAAGCGCAGGAAGCGCGGCTCCTCCTTCCAGGAACTGTGCAGGAGAAAAACCCCGAGCAGCAGCATCTCCGGAGTGATGGGGTGCTGATAGCGGGGATGGCAGTGGGTGATGTAGTAAACCAGCGGATAGAAAAGAAAAAGCCCGGCAAAGAGCCAGGCGGCGCTGTGGCGGCGCCGGAAAGCCAGCCACAACCCCCAGAAGGCAAGCAGGGCGACGGCAAAGTACAAGGCATGCCGGGAGCCGATACCAAAACGCCGAGCAATGCGACCCTGTTCCGGAATGGTGAACCAGAAGAAGCCCACGCGTTTCAAAGTCAGTTCGGCAAAGCGGCCGGGGTGCTGCTCGATCCACTGCTCGGCAATTCTCTGCTTGGCGGCCACGTAAGCCAGCTCGCCCTGGCGGGCGAAGCTCGCCATCTCATACTTGTTCCACACGGGATGGTCCCAGAACATGCACAGGCCTTCGGAGCCTTCGTGGTTGCCCATGTAGAGTTCTTCCCCGAAATCGCTGCGCGGGAAGATGAACTTGCCCATGACCAGGTAGTTGCGGGCGACCCAGGGCGAAACCGCCAGCACAAAGAGCAGGGCTGATACGGCGGCGTGGTGGAACCGTAACTGGTGCGTTTGCCGCAGACGATACCACAGCCATACGGCGGCCACTGGGAAGAAGGAGAGGCAGGAGGCGTTGGTGAGCGCCAGTACGCCCCAGAGCAGGCCATAGAGCGCCCAAGTGCGCGCCCGTGGCCGGCGCGCCAGACGCAGCGTAAGCCAAAAGAGCAGGGTCAGCAGAAAAGCGGAAACGGTGGTTTCCCAGATCCAGAAGCTCCAGTTGATGCTGTAGGGCAAGAGGGCCCAGGCCCAGGCGGCAAGCACGGCTACGGCAGAGCCGAAAAGTTCCATGCCGACAAGGTAAATGGCCAAGCAGGTGAACGCGGAAAAGGCGCTGTTGATGACCATGATGGCCAGGGCGGACGGCGCAGTGTAGATGCCGAAAACCTTGAAAACGGCGGCCACGATGAGCGGGTAAACGGGGCCCAGCCAGGCGGTGGGGCCGGAGGGGCCGGGGAAAGGCGAACTGAAGCCATGTCCGGAGGCGAGAGCGCTCGCGATTCTGCCCACCTCAAAGCCGAAAAACAGGTGGCCATAGGCAGCGGGTATGGCGTATCGGTGGCGGAGAAGGATGCTCACCAGGCGCGCCGCAAAAGCGACGGCCACGATCACCAGCGGGGAGTAGAGGAGGCGCCGGCGGAGGCTGGGGACCGGAGGGCTGGCGGCGAAAGTCGAGGGCATTACGGCAGCACCGGCAGTTGCTGGCAAACAGAATGGGTAATGGAGGAGGCGGCCGACGCCCTGGCAGGAGATTGCCAACGGATTCTGGCGTCCTCCACCGCGCAAAAGTCGTGGTCTCCAGTCTTGTGAACCGTCTCGGCGGCGGCTACGACCACGTAAGTCGAATTGGGACCGACGCCGGCAGGGTTGGCCGCGCTAAGCGCATAAAAAAAGCCTCCGCGTGACTCCCGGACTGCTTCCGGCAGGTGGCAATCAATCAGGCAAGCATGCTCCGCTGTCGCCCGGCACTGGCGCAGGTCGCAGTTGCCGGCCAAGCGGGAGAGCGAATCGGCGTAGCCGATGGCGGGATAAGTTGTCTTGTAGGACTGTTGCGCGGAAGTGATAATATCCACGTTAGCCACCGCCGTAGCCTCATTGGCGGCAACCCGGGAATTGAGCAAACGGGGTATGAGGGCGGCGGCCAGCAGCATCGCCAGTCCCGTAATGATCAGGACCTCTACCAGGGAAAAGCCATGGGCGCGTGAGGACATCAACTTGTCTTCATGGGGGAGGCTGGGCGGAATTTCTTCCCGCCACCCAGGTTGCCGCAAAGCCTTCATTCTAACGGAATGCGGGCTGAGGAGACAGGCGAACCCAACCCCTTTCACTTCGGCGGAGAATCAATGCTGCTAATTGCCTCACTTGTGCTGGCCATCGTGCCTTTGCTGGGAATTGCCTACATCTTTGCCCAGGGCTCGTTCGACACAGTGGACAACCTGTTCTACGCGCTGATTCTGCTGGCCATATCAGGCGTGATGGCGGCCAACGCGGTGGCGGAATGGCGGCGCCGGCAGCGGGTAGCGAGGGCTGGGCTCGTGCCGGCGGGGAAGGCCCAGTTCGCGGCCAGCGCCGCCGGCAGCTATACCGAGCGCGGGCTGGTGGAAGATGTTCTATTTTTCGAAAGCCCCGTTGGCCAGCCCGACAAGTCCATTGTGACCTTGCGCAGCGGCCGCGGCCCCGCGCGCCTGCTCTTCTTTGAGGGCGACCTGCGCAACCAGTTGCCCGCCGGCCACCAGGTGGAGGTCACCTACGAAACGCAGAACGGCGCTAACCGAGTGCTGGCGCTGAACTACAAGTGAGGGTCGCCGTGCGGTGGGTACGAGGTCAGATATCCACGCACCCGGTTTTTACTTGCTGGTGGCGGTGTAACCGGGCCAGTTCATGATGAAGCGAACTTCCGTGGGATTGGGCTGGTCGGTGCGAGTCACCAGAAAGCGCTGCCCGTCAGGAGTGACGTCATAGCCGGAGACGGCGCCGCCACGATCGAGGTCCACGTTGAACAACTCGGAGGGCGGAGAAGCGGCGACACTTCGCCCATGCCGCCCGTGCCGAGTGCAGACTCAATTTCGTATGGTCCCAGCCGCGTGCCTGGGGACAGTCCCATTCCTTGCTCCTGAAATGCCGGCGTATTCGATCGTGATCTGCGTTTTCGGGCGAATAAGGACAAATCCGCTACGTGGCTTGCGATCTATTTCGCCAGGCGGTCAATTTTGGCGGCCAGGATGAAGTCGCTCTCCGTCAGCCCGTCAATTTTATGAGTGTAGGTGGTGATGCCCACCTCGCCCCACTTGAGGACAATGTCAGGATGGTGGCCCTGTTCTTCCGCCAACTGGCCGACGCGGTTGACGAATTCCAGAGCCTGGCGGAAGTCGGGAAATTTGTAAGTGCGGGTGAGGTGGTGCTCGTTGACCACGGTCCAGCCGGGCAGCTGCTTTTTAAACGACTCGAGTTGCTCGCCCTTGAGAGGCGGCACCCCGCCGCGGCAGGGCACACAAGTCTTGCTGGCAAGATCGGAAACCGCTGCATTCGCCATCGTCGTAAACCCCCAGCCAACTAATTTACTGCAAGACAGGGAGAAGCGGGGAGCGGTGTACAATCTGCCGACCGATATGCAGAGCGAAGCAGCCCAGGCGTTTTCGGGAGTAGAGCGGCAGCTGGAGATCTATCAAGCAGGACTGATGGGCGGAAAGCCAGCGGTGCCGATTTCGCCGGACGCGCTGGAACAGAGGGCGAAGGATGTTCTGGAGACGAGGGCTTACGACTACGTGGCGGGAGCGGCGGGAGGGGAGCAGACGGCGCGGGCCAACCGGGAGGCGTTCTACGGCTGGCGCATTGTGCCCCGCATGCTGCGCGATGTATCGCAGCGCGACTTGAGTGTGGAGCTGCTGGGAAAGAAGCTGCCGGCGCCGGTGCTGCTGGGACCTGTGGGTGTGCAAGGCATTATTCATAGTGAGGCGGAGCTGGCGACAGGGCGGGCGGCGGCTTCCCTGGGTTTGACCAGCGTTCTCAGCACGCTTTCTTCGAAGCCGCTGGAACAGGTGGCGCAAGCCTGCGGGGAGGGGCCGCGCTGGTTCCAGCTCTACTGGACGACGCATCCGGAGGTAACAGCCAACCTGCTGCGGCGAGCGGAAGCAGCGGGCTACTCGGCGCTGGTGGTCACGCTCGATACCTCTATTCTGGGCTGGCGCGAGCGCGACCTGCAGCACCCCTATTTGCCCTTTATTCTGGGGGAAGGGTTAGCAAATTTTTTTACCGACCCGGTGTTTCGTTCGCTGTTGCCGAAGGCGCCGCATGAGGATCCGGTGGCCGCAATTCGGCTGTGGGGAGGCATCTGTTCCCATACGGCGCTGACCTGGAAGGACCTGAACTTCCTGCGGCAGCACACGCGATTGCCCATTCTGCTGAAGGGAATACTGCACGCGGAGGACGCGGAGCGGGCGCTGGCCAGCGGAGTGGACGGGCTGATCGTTTCCAATCACGGCGGCCGCCAGGTGGATGGCGCCATTGCTGCGCTGGACGCATTGCCGGCCGTGGTGCGCGCGGTAAACGGCCGTGTTCCCGTGCTGTTTGACAGCGGCATTCGCCGCGGGGCGGATGCGGTGAAGGCGCTGGCCCTGGGAGCGCGCGCCGTGCTGCTGGGCCGGCTCTACATCTGGGGGCTGGCGGTGGGCGGGGAGCAGGGCCTGCGCGAGGTGCTGCTCAATTTCCTGGCTGATTTTGATCTCACGCTGGCGCTAAGCGGCTACCGCTGCTGTGCGCAATTGAATGAGGCGGCGCTGGCACGGGCAGCGGGGGCAAGGGCTTCAGAATAGGCCGCCACCCTTCCGAGCGGGACTTCCAGAAATAAAAAAGGGAGCGCGGAACACTGTCCGCTGCTCCCTAGGCTTGTACCCTCCCCCAGGTACTTCGCCGAAACCAATACTACGCAGACCTAGGGAACTGGGGAATGGCACGAAAGTGGCAGCAGGCTGGCCCGCAGGTAATCGCGCCACAAAAGTGCACCCGCCAAAAAACCCGGCGGGTGTTCACAAACTACGACTTAGGAGTGGAAAAAGGCAGAAGAAAAAGGGGGAGATAACTGCGAAGTGATGCACTAGGTGAGACTAGGAACCGATGGCGCTAGCTGTCTGCGAGAAGACGTTATTCGCCTGACCGCCGATCAGCCGGATCGTTCCCACCACGATTACCAGAATCACCGCCAACATTACAGCGTACTCGGCGATGTCCTGCCCCTCATCGTTCGACCACATGTTCTGCAGAAGTTCCTTCACGTTCGTTCTCCGATTACCAAATTTCGCCCATGCGGCGATTGGTGAAGCCATGCTACGTGGCCAGGCGGTGGGGGAGAATGGCCCATCAGTGCCATAGCGTCCCCGTCCGTAATTCACTTGAGGTTACCAGCGCCAACTAGCTGATAAGATGAGCCCTAACTTAGTCTGTGGCGGGTCTTTCCTGCAGGTTCGCCTTAGAAAATCGGGTTTGAGAAGGCTGGGTAGAGCCGCAGGCTGACACCTCGTGCCGGCCTGGGCGGCTCGCGGGACCACGCAATTGGCAGAGTTCGAGCGAACAGAGAAATCTTTCCCTGGAACCGCCCAACCTTGTCCAGCGGATGTGGCGGCGCAGGATTTTTTGGTGAGCGACGCTTGCTTCCGTCATATAATCGAGTTGCTCCCCCAGGACGCGCCGACTCCCGGGAACGTTCCCAAGTTCCACAAGCAGGCCAAGGATGGCGGCGGTTTCAAAAATCGAACAAGGTGTGGTGGAATTGCGCACGGATGTGGGCCGTTTATACGTGCGCCCGGGGGGATGGCAGCGCTTGTATCTGCGCTGGACCTTCCGCAACTTTCATAGTCTGCCGCTGCAGATTCTCAACCGGCGGCAAAAACGGCTGATCGAAAGCCTGAGCCGCAGCGCCATTCTGACGCCCGCGGAACATGTGCCGGCGAGCGCCGTGATTGGCATCGTGGAGAACATGACGGTGCTGGCGCTGCCTTCCACGGCGGAGATGACGGAAGCACCGCCAGCGGTGAGCCCTGCGGTGGCCGAGGCCCATCTGGCCGTCCTGCAGGGCACAGCGGAAGAGACGATTAGGGAGTCCAGCGCTGCGCCGGCAAAGCCGGCCGCGGCCCAGCGCCCCGTTGTTTCCCAGATTTCCCATGAGCGTACCGCTGAACATGCGGCCAGTGAGCCGGAGGAAATCAGTGAGCATGCTGCGGAAATGGCATACGATAGCGGAGCGCAAAGTGGGACACGCAGGCCGTGGGCAGCGGGTTTCACCGTGGCAGGCACAGCCGCCGTGCTGCTGCTTGCTTTCTGGCTGGCTCCGCTGATGAGATCACCGCAACTGAGCATTGCGCCGGTGCCGATCCCGCAAGCGCCAGCGCTTCTGGCAGCCAAGAAGCCGGCGGCTCCCGCTTTCTCCTCGGCGAAGGCAGTGGCGCAGCCTGCTAGCTTAGCAGCTCAAACCTCATCTGCTGCTGGAGCACCGGCCGCGACCAGCCAGCCAGGGGCGAAAAGAATCCCTTCGGCCGGTGCCGTAACGGCAAAGACCGCGGCTCTTCCAGATTCGGCGCCATTGCCTCAAATCGAGGAGGCGCCTCGCTCTGGTTTCATTTATCCCGTAGCCCCCAGTCCCAACCTGGTGGGCAAAGTTGTGCTGAAGGCGGTGGTTGGCAGCGATGGAACGGTCAAGCAGGTGGAAGTACTGAGCGGCGAACGCGCCCTGGCCTCTGCGGCGGTGCGAGCAGTGCGGCAGTGGCGCTATGTTCCGCCGCAGGTGGACGGTCATACCGTAGAGGCGGAAACCCGCGTCACCATCAGCTTTCTCGGTGATGATGCGGTTTCCATCATCCTGCCGC
>DATFDP010000022.1:0-2236 GCA_035252015.1 Terriglobales bacterium | reverse complement strand
GTGGCGATTTTTGCCGCCTTCCGCCTGCGCGGCCCCGGTCCGGTGCAGTATTACACCGCCAAGGTGGAGACCGGAGACATCAAGCAGGTGGTGGAGGCCACGGGCACCATCAATGCCGTAATTACCGTTCAAGTCGGCTCGCAGGTGTCGGGGACCATCTCGCGCCTCTACGCTGATTTCAATTCCAAGGTGAAGAAGGGCCAGGTGATCGCGCAGATTGATCCGGCGCTGTTTCAAGGCGTGTTGTCGCAGGCTCGGGCCGATTACGAAAATGCCAAGGCGAACCTGGCTGTGGCTGTCGCCAACACGGCCAAGGCGAAGGCAAGCGCCATCCAGACGAAGACCGATTATGAGCGCAATCTGGGGCTGGCGAAGCAGGGCGTGATCAGCCAGCAGTCGCTGGATCTGGCGAAGGCGAACGCGGACAGCGCACAGGCCCAGGTTTCGGCCGCGCTGGCGCAGGAGCAGCAGGCCCGCGCCCAGGTGCAGCAGAAGAAAGCCGCCGTTGACGTGGCCGAGACGAACCTGGATTACACCACCATCCACGCGCCCATTGATGGCACGGTGGTGGCGCGCAACGTAGACGTTGGGCAGACCGTGGCCGCGTCGTTGCAGGCGCCAACTCTCTTTACCATTGCCCAGGACCTGACCAAGATGCAGGTGTATGCGAAGACTGATGAGTCCGACGTGGGGCAGATCAGGCCGGGACAAAAGGTCACTTTCAAAGTTGATGCCTATCCTCGCGATACGTTCAGCGGCGTTGTGTCACAAGTGCGCATGAACTCTACGGTCGTTCAGAATGTGGTGACCTACGACACAATCGTGGATTTCAACAATCCCGAACTGAAGTTGTTTCCGGGTATGACTGCCTACGTGACCATTCCTGTGGCGACCGCGGGCAATGTAGTGAAAGTGCCGAACGGCGCTCTGCGCTACAAGCCGGATATGTCCGCCACTGAGCTTGAGGCTGTGTATCAGAAATATGGACTTCCTGAAAACGGCGGGCGCGCTCATGCAGTGCCCACGTCATCTTCCGCAAACGGTGCAGATCCGCGATCGCATGAAGGAGCCGCTGGTCATAGGCCTCAACCAAACAGCACTGCTTCTTCCAGCAGCGGAGATGTAACCGCTCCTCGTTATGACACGCAGGTTGTGTGGAAGCTTCTGCCAGACAAAACTCTCCAACCGGTGCGGATCAGGACCGGCATTACCGACCACACCTTTACGGAAGTGGTCGAGCAGTTGAACGGCGAGATTAAGCCGGGAGACGAGCTGGTCACCGGCGTGGCGCAAAGCCGCAGCGGCCCATCGCGTCCCGGCGGTCCCGTGCCGAGGACCCGCTAAGCATGAGCCCGCAGGAAATCAAATCGATCTCTGAGCAGCAAGCGGCTGAGCCGCAGGGCCGTGCGTCTGACATTGTCATTCAAGCTTGCGACGTTCACAAAACCTACCAGCTTGGTGAAACCCAGGTTCACGCGCTGCGCGGCGTGAGCGTTGAAATTCGGCGCGGCGAGTTCGTCGGCATCATGGGCGCAAGCGGCAGCGGCAAATCGACCTTCATGAATATTCTCGGCTGCCTCGACAAGCCTACGTCAGGGCAATACCTGCTTGAAGGAACCGAGGTTTCGCAACTGGAGAAGCGCCAGCTTGCGGCGATACGCAACCGCAAGATCGGATTTGTTTTTCAGGGATTCAATCTGCTCGCCCGCACTACGGCGCTTGAAAACGCTGAGCTGCCCACCCTTTACGCACGCATGAGCAAGGAAGAACGGCTGCGCAGGGCCCGCGAAGCCCTTGAGCTGGTAGGCCTGGGTGAGCGCATGGACCATTTTCCGTCGCAGCTTTCCGGTGGACAGCAGCAGCGCGTCGCCATTGCCCGCGCGCTGGTAAATCGTCCTTCCATTCTTTTGGCCGATGAGCCCACCGGTAACCTGGACAGCCGCACGTCAGTGGAAGTGATGGCGATTCTGCAATCGCTCAACGAGCAGGGACTCACCATCGTGTTAGTCACGCACGAGCATGATATTGCGCAGTTCACGAAGCGCAACATCGTGTTTCGCGACGGCAAGATCCGCCGCGACGAGCCTGTTGAGCAGCCGGCGCGCACAGCCGACGTGTTGAAGACCATGCCTGCCATCCAGGACTGAAAAGCTTGGACCTAGCCTCCACATTGCGAATGGCACTGCGAGCGCTGGCGCGTAACAAAATGCGCACCGTGCTGACGATGCTGGGAATT
>DATFDP010000021.1:0-9308 GCA_035252015.1 Terriglobales bacterium | reverse complement strand
CAAATCCGGTTTCATTCGTGAAAACCTACAAACAGCCGGCGTAGAAGGAGAGCCGGAAAGATTGTAGTAAAAAGATTGTAGTAAAAGGTCGTGATACGAGCTACTGACCCAGGTAATCGGGATTTACCTGACAAGCGAACTGCACGAGCTACTGAGCAGAAAAACGCCGGGACCCGCCGGATCCGGCCGTTGTTCCACCTTACCCAGGCGAGTTTGGCTCGCCGCCAGCCTTTTTTTCGCGGACCTCGGCTCATACACGTAGATTGTGCAAAAAAGCCCTTAATCCCCGCTGACTGGAAGGGCAGTTGCAGATCTTTGCAGCGCACAGTAATTCTTTCCCAGCAGTGGTAAAAGCTACCCTCGCCAAGCCTGGAACTCGGGGCTAAGTTATTCATTTTCAGCGCACTGGGTATGGCACGGGGGATGCTACTGATAAGACCAGACGAAGTGGCGCGCAACAGGGACGCTCTTGAGAATAAACTTCGGCCAGAGGTTTTCTTGAGCGTCCCTTTTGCTTTTATGTGAGACACTTGGACGGCTAAAGCAGTTCTTCAGCCGACAAATTCCTTCTTCCTGACAGCTTTCCCTAAGAACGAGAGCAGATGTTGGTGGCTCGATCAGGCCAGGGCGAGTTTTTCGCGCACATCAATGCCGGCGCGGCGCAGCAGGCCGGCCACGGTGTTTTCATTGAGCCGGGAGGCATCAAATTCTACGCGTAGAGTGTGTTCCCTGCCGTTGAATTGAATGCGGCGAATGCCGTAAACCTCGCGCACGCTATCCACCGCCCGCATGGAGCCTTCGGTGGGCGGAGCGCCGTAGCGAAATACTACGTCTAAGCTAGTCATTCCACAGTCCTTGCGGTGCGACTCCGAAACCACGCCGCACCATCAACACTATAACAGCCGGAAGGCGTGCCGGCTCACCTGCACAGGCATATAATCGGCGAAATTCGGTTTGGCCTCTTCCAGAGAAATTGCAGGTGTGCAGCAGTTACAAAACCGGGAATTCGGTTTCCGTGCAATTTTGATTTTCAGCCAAAACCACGCCGCACCATCTCTGTTCGGAACTCGCTGCTCTGATTTTTTCCTTATCGTCACCGGAAGAAAAATTGCTTCGGCCGTTATGAACTATGTGCCAGCAACTCACCTTTTTTCCCAGTTTGGTCATAAGAGCGTAAGATAGACAGGAGGTTTGCGTTTTGAGTTACGAATCAGAAACTCCCTTCGAAAGCATCGAAGGCGCGCAGGAATATCTGAAGCTGCTGAATCAGACGGTGCTTGAGGCCAAGCAGGCGGTGCAGGCTGACCTGAACGGCGGCGCCGACCTCAAACAACTGGAGGCGCTGCGCCTGGTGTTCTACAACCTGGAGAAGCTGACGCAGCACCTGAAAGCGGGCAGCCGCATCTTGAATGATCTGCGCTCGCTGCGGCGGCTGCTTTTTCAAGAACGCCGGCCCAAAGCCGCTGCCGCTGCCGTGGCAGCAAGTCCGCAGAGCCGCAAGCGGGAAGTCCCGGTGCTCAACCGGGAAGTGCTGTAGCCAGCGAACCACGCCCGCAATTTCAAACCGCGCGCTGGTGCCGTTTATGATGAATAGCGGCGCATGGCTCGCATTCTCATACATGCTTTCGGCTCTTACGGCGACATCCACCCCTACATGGGCCTGGCGCTGGAGTTGCAGCGCCGCGGCCATCAGACAGTAATTGCCACCAGCTCTATCTACCGGCAAAAGATCGAGGCGGAGGGGATTGCGTTCCGCGGCATCCGCCCCGAACTCCCGCGCATGGATCAGGCACTGATGCGCCAGGTGTTTGACCGCCGCAAAGGAACGGAATTCATCTTCCGCCACATCCTGATGCCTAACCTGCGCGACAGCTACCAGGATCTGGCCGCGATGGCCGGCGATCCGGAGCTCATGATTACCCATCCCGTTGGATTTGCCGGGCCACTGCTGGCGCGTGTGCGGAGCATACCCTGGATTTCAACGGTGCTGGCGCCCGCCAGCTTCATGTCGGCCGAGGATCCGCCGGCATTAGGCGGAGTTCCCTTTCCTGAACAAGTAACGAAACTGGGGAGGCGCTTCCACCGTTTTCTCTTTGCCTTGGTGGACCGCATGACCCGGCCGTGGCTCGGGCCCTATCGGCAACTGGAAACAGAACTGGGGCTTAGGCCGAGCGCCAATCCGATTTTTGCCGGGCAGCACTCGCCACAACTGGTGTTGGGATTGTTTTCGCAACTGCTGGCGAAGCCCCAGCCAGACTGGCCGCCGCAAGCGCGCGCTACAGGCTTTATATTCTTTGATCGCGACGACGTGGAACATCCGCCGGCGCCCGGGTTGGAGAAATTCCTGGCCGACGGCCCCGCGCCGGTCGTATTCACCTTAGGCTCGGCAGCGGTGCAGGCGGCCGGAAACTTTTTCGTGGAAAGCGCGAAAGCGGCTCGGTTGCTGAGGCGGCGCGCAGTGTTGCTGGTGGGTAAAGACATGCCGCGGCCGCCCGCAGAGTTGCTCTCCGGCGACATTGCCGCATTCGATTACGCCCCCTTTTCACAGCTTTTTCCCCGCGCTGCCGCCATCGTTCACCAGGGCGGAATTGGCACCACGGCACAGGTGATGCGTTCGGGACACCCGGCGCTGGTCATGCCCCTCAGCCACGATCAGTTCGATAACGCGGTCCGCAGCAAACGCTTGGGGACAGCGCGCGTTATCGGCCGGCAGCGGTATAGCGCCCAAAGGGTGGCGGGGGAGTTGGAGGAACTGCTGCGGGAGCCGAAGTACGCACGGCGCGCGGAGGAGGTGGGAACCAAGGTTCAGGATGAGAATGGAGTCAGTGCGGCTTGCGACGAGGTTGAGAGGTTTTTATCGCGGGCGGGTGCGCCCACGATACAGGATGGAGTCGAAACCCGATTGTGAAGCACCGTCGAGGCGTGCGGCTACAGTGCAGCAGGTCGGGGCCTGACGCTGCCCACCTCAAGCCCGCGCTGAGAGCCGCAATTGTGCCTGGCGCGCCGTCTCACGGAGAAGCGGGTCCGGATGTTCCAAACACTTTTGGAGTTCCTGGCTTAGACTTTCCAATCCCAAACTGCCAATAGCAAAGGCGCCGCACGCTCGCAGCCAGGGGTCGTCGCTCTTGACCAAGGCCTCGACAGCTTTCTCCTTGCTTACAACATCGGTATGAAGGACGTCGTTGGCCACGCGGATACGTTCGGTTAGAGTAACTTCCCCATCGATGAGGGGCACCAGCAGGTTGCGTATCTGTTGCCTGAGGATGTTGTCCAAAAACTCAAGGGCGTTATCGTGGACGGTGCGTTCCTTAGATTGCAATCCGACGTAGGCGCTGTGCAGGTCGAGGTGGGGATGCATCAGCGACATCAAGCGGAAGATGCGCTCCACTTCCTGCCTCATTGATTCGCGCAGGCCACGCGTGATGAGATCATCCTGGTCAGGTGTTTCCTGGAGCATGCCCAGGATCTGGTAGGAACGGTAGTGCCCCATAATCTCGGCCTGCAGCGCTGTTTCCAGAAGTTCCTTGTCGAGCGGAATCGCGGATGGTGTCCGTTGAATTTTATTGAGAGCAGAAATAATACGAAAGCGGAAGGTGTTGTCGGGTTCCAGGAGATTGTCCATAAGTACCCGCTGCGCTGTTGCGGTTCCGATGCGTTGCAGCACGGCAGGAATCTCACGCCTGACCTCCATCGCTGTGGCGGAATCGCCCAGGTGGTCGCCCAAGGTACCCACAATGGTATCCCCGAAATTGGCCAGAGCCTCGATCGCACAGTTGCGCAAGTGGGCATCAGGTAAACGAAGCAACACGTCGCCGACAAAGCAGCGCTTCCGATGTTCGCCAACGGCACGGATAGCATGGAACACCACTTCCGGTTCAGCGTCCGCCAGAAGTTTCTCCAGCTGCGCCTCGAAACAATCTGGAAAAATAACCAGCAGACGAGCAGCCTCCTCGCGGTTCTCTTTTCCTTCGGGGCCGATATCTGTCACCATGGCGTTGAGTATTTCGTGGGCGGCTTCCAAGCTTTGGTTCGGGCCGGGACGGGATAAGAACGCCGCCACCGCCGAGCGCATTGAGAAGTCGGTGAAATCACCCAGCTCCTGGATGTGGTCCAAGGGGTCCACATGAGAAAAGTGGGCCAGGTACAGCAGGGCTTCGGTGCGGACGCCCAGGTGTGGGTCGTGCAGCAGTTCCTGAATCCGCGGTACCACCACCTTGTCCCCAACCTTGGCCAGCATCTCGATGGCTTTCTGCTTCACTTCGGGTGCGGGATGATCAAGCAGGTCACGAATAACCGGGTGAGACTCCTTTCGTTGTTCCGCATCAAACAAGCTCAAAGCATAGAGAACATCTTTGGGGTCTGTAGCCTTCAGGCCGGAAGCGAAGATCTCGGCGGTGGAGCGGTCCAACACCGGTGCTGACGCCCGTTCCGTGTCGAGCCGATGCTGGTACACACTTTCGCGCAAAGTGGCGATATATTCCTTCCGCGCGACGAGGGCCGCCCCGAGCCAGGCGCCCAGTAGAGCCAGGGTTACCCAACTCAGCTGGGGCGCTTTAAGATGAAGGTAAGTGGCGAAAAACAGCACCAACACTCCTGACAACCCATCTCCTGAACGCCAGATCACCGTATCAATGAAAGGTTTGACTTGGAACTTAACCTTGGGCGTCACGGGCAGGTAGAGGAGTTCCACGGTTGATCTGTCCAGGGAATAGCGTAGAACCTGGTCGCTGCCTTTCAATACGAAAACGGCAGCCAGAGTGCCCCAGATCAGAACTCCGAACGAACTTGCGACGAGCGCGATCGGCACTGCCACTAACCCCAAGCCGATGCCGAAGCGCCGCAACACCCGCCCAGTGAGGAACAGCTGGAACAACAGGCACAGAATGCCGGCGTAAAAGTAAAACGACCCAAAGAACAACGCCAGGGCATCCTTGTTTCCCAGGAAGTGTTTAGCGATAGCCTTGAACTGCCACCCTGTCATGGTCGTGGCATAGGAAGAGAGCAGGACAACCAGGGCAATGGCACGGAGATATCTAGAGTTCCAGATCAACTTAACGCTTTGGAACATGCTCGATACGGACTCTTGTTCAGAGGAAGTCTTAGCGGCTCCGCCAGGGCTTGAGCCGTAACGTCGAGCCAAAATGTACACTGGAACTGCGGCCCCCGCTAAGAGTACCGCTATGAGCAAGAGAAGGCTCTCCGTGCCGGCGATTTTGGGGAGAGACTTGCATACGAAACCACCGAAGATGCCGCCGGAGATCCCGCCGGCACCGATCACCCCAAAGAGCCGCTTGGCTTCGCGTGTCGTCAGGACATAATTTGCCAGAGTCCAGACCTGCGCAGGACAGACCACACCAAAGATACCTACCCAAATATAAAAAGCCGGAAAAAGCCAGCGCAGGTGGTAATAGCGGCTGAGATACCAAAAAGCAAAGCTGTTGGCGGCAAAGAACAGAAGGCTACCGGTGAATAGAGCCGGCGGCCTGAGCTTGCGCGCTATCCGGAGATAGCCGGCCGCCACGAATCCCACGAGCACGGCAATACTGATATCCACATAGGGTAGTTGGCTGGCCCGGAACTGGTCGAGAAACAAGGCATCGCGCGCCACTCTACCTGCTACGTAAGTGGTAAGAACCAGGAAAAGGTACAAGAACAGTAAGCCCGCGCGACCGAAATCTCCGCGCCGCAGGTTCAGTACACGCTCAAGTACTTGCGTCATGAGAAGAGCCGGGAGGCGGCTGCCAATCCAGGGAGCAAATTTCGTGCGGCCGAATTACCCAAATCCTTACGCCCAGGCTTCTGAGGCCTGAAGTGCGCGAATTCTACTCTCAAGCACCATCTGAAGCAAAGATAAAACTGGCTGTTCGTAAGGGGGAGCCTACGAAGTCGTGAACGGTCGGCCGTTTTTGCGGGTTGGGTAATCCAGATGCACCGAATGACCTACCAGCACTGACTTATACAGAATTGGCTAGAACGACACTCCCGTTCTGGCCCAGATGCCAATTCTTATCAGGCTGGAAATAGGCTGGCGTTGCATTCCAGCAAGAACAAGAGCGAAACGGAAGCTATAATCGCGTCACGTGTTTGGGGGAAGTCATCCACCCCCATGTGGGTGGAAAGAAAAAATGGCTGCGCCAGCGATTAGCCCCATTGACCCTGTTGCCCGCCGCGCTCGCCGCCGGATTGCCTTGCGCCTTCTGCCGTATGTGCTTTTGCTTTACGTAATTGCTTACCTTGATAGAAACAACCTTGCCACTGCGGCCCTGCAGATGCCGCACGATCTCGGCTTCGATGAGCGCGTAATTGGGCTAGGGGCAGGGATTTTCTCCCTCGGCTACATCATCTTAGAAATTCCCGGCACCATCATCGTGGAGCGTTGGAGTGCACGTCGCTGGATAACGCGCATCATGATTTCCTGGGGACTGGTGACGATGGGGATGGCATTCATCCGTACCCCACATCAGTTTTACACAGTGCGATTCTTTCTGGGATTGGCGGAGGCTGGCTTTTTTCCCGGAATAATCGTGTACCTGACGCACTGGTTCGTCTATGAAGATCGGGCCAAGGCGGTGGCCGGCTTCATGGCCGCCATTCCTTTAGCTTTCGCCGTGGGTTCTCCAGTATCGGGATTGCTGTTGGGTGTCCACTGGTTTGGTCTGCGCGGCTGGCAGTGGCTGTTCATCGTAGAAGGCCTGCCTGCACTGTTCTTCGGCGTCGTGACCTGGTTTTATCTGTGCGATTGGCCGCGTGAGGCAAAGTGGTTGCCCGCTGCGGAGCAGCAGTGGCTCATCAATCAACTGGAGAGCGAGAAGCGGGCCAAAGAGTCGGTCCGCTCCTACACCGTGTGGGAGGCGATCCGCCATCGTGACGTTCTGATCCTGACTTGCCTGCATTTCGTGCAGAACGGGTCCGCTTACGGTCTTGCGTTCTGGCTGCCCACCATGCTGAAGCGCTTGTCGGGGGTGAGCGATTTCAAGGTAACTCTAATGGTGGCGCTGCCTAACCTGCTCGGTTTTCTTGCCATGCAGGTAAACGGTTGGCATTCCGACCGGAGTGCCGAACGGCGCTGGCACACCGCCATTCCACTGTGGGTGACCGCGGCGGCTCTGCTGGTGCTCTCTGCCGGCAATTGGGGAACCCTGCCCTCTCTGTTGCTATTTTCGGTGGCCGCTGCCAGCCTGCTCGCGTTTTTACCCAGCTTCTGGGCCATGCCCTCCGCATTTCTCTGCGATTCGGCTGCAGCGATGGCTACCGGCACCATCAACTGTGTCGCGGCCGGGCTCGGGGGTTTTTTGGGGCCAGCTTTAGTGGGGCTACAGGCGGCACGAACCCACTCCTTCAGGTCCGGCTTTGCAGTTCTGGCGATTGCGTTGGCAATTGGAGGTGTATTGCCTCTCTGCGTAGGCATTCGTCCTCGCCCCTTGGTACAGGATGGGACTTAACACTAACGCCAGTGAATTTTGCTACGCCCCGACCATAGCGGGTTCTTTTGCTCCGTAAATAGAAAACCAGGATGTGGCGGCCTTCAGGCGCTGGTTGACGTTCTCGATGTTCTTCACGCCCTCGCCTTCCAGCCATTTGCGGAAGGCTGCGGCGCCCTGGGTGGCGTAAATCGGAATGCCGTCCTTCCAGGTGGCGCGACCGCAAAGGACGCCATTGAATTTCACACCGGCTTCGGCGGCCAATTCCAGCGATTCGGTGAACTCGGCGTTGCTCACGCCGGCCGAAAGATAAATGAAAGGCTTGGTGGTAACCGCGGCGGCGCGGCGGAAGTGCTCCATGGCTTCCTTCTTCGTGTATGCCTTCTGGCCGGCATAAACCTTGCCGCCTTCCACGAACTTCATGTTCACCGGCACTTCCACCTTGAGCACGTCCACGCCGTAGCGGTCCTTGGTGAACTCCTCCATGCTGCGGACCACGATGT
Source organism: Terriglobales bacterium (assembly GCA_035252015.1). GTDB lineage: Bacteria > Acidobacteriota > Terriglobia > Terriglobales > Acidobacteriaceae > JAICWP01. Next base: position 1,384 of record DATFDP010000021.1, on the reverse strand, counting down.
CGGGTTTCTTCCTGGAAAAGTCGAACCCTTTCTCATCCACGCCCTCTTCGTAGCCCACCAGTTCGAGGAAGAAGGGAATATCGTTGGCGCGGCACTCGTCGCCGATGCGCTCCACCCAGGCGTGCTTCTGGTCGTTGATCTCCCTGGGATCGGCGGGGGTGTAGTAGAGGAGGATCTTGACGCAATCGCCGCCAGCTTCCTTCAGACGGCGCGCCGACCAGTGGTCGAGCAGGTCAGGCAGGCGGCCGGGGCCGGTCTTGTCGTAGCCTGTCTTTTCGTAGGCCAGCAGCAGGCCGGCGTTCTTGGCGCGGCGCTTGGAGGCTGGCAGGCCCCACTCCGGATCGAGCAGAATGGCGCTGGCATGCGGGGTCAACACCTCGGTGACCAGCGACTTAAATTCCTCCAGACCCTTATCGGTGGCGTTGGCCCCCAGCGCCTTTTTCAGCGATCCGCGCTGGTCCATGGCGGCGGCGGCGATCACCCCGCGTTCGTTGGAAACGTTCTTCATGCCCTGCAGTTTGCCCGGGGTAAGCTTCATAAATCCTCCTGAATGAGTGCAGCCCTACATTTTAAATGAAAGTGGCGCAGGGAGAGCCTACTGGCTGACTGGCTAGGCAAAACCGTGAAGGCTGCAGGACATTGAGGACGTAAGGAGTGATAGGGCAATTTATCTCCAACTACACAAAAGAAAGGTATCCGGCAGCATCTAACCTCGGGTGCGAACCTCACCAGAACCAGCCTTTCTTGACTGGCGGCATCTTCGCCAGTAGTTTATTGTAGTCTGGTGCGTACGCGATGCACTCCACTTGAACCTCGTTCCAATTTGATTGGCAACGAAATTCGGGGGGGTAGCCAGAGTCTTTCGGGTATCGGATGACAAGCTTGTCATCGGATGACAAGCTTGTCATTGCCCTTCCATTCAAGCTGAATCAACCGAGGGTCGTCCCCGATAGTAAACACGGTCGTGCCGTGGCCCAGCGGCAGTTCTATCATCGAGAGAACGCCTCGCTCTTGCCGCCTAAGCTGGACGGAGCTATGGAATGAGTCAATCGCGCCACAATCTGTTTCGTTGACTTGTGCCATCCGGTGTCCATTGGCGGAGGACGAGCAATTGTTGTGAAGTGGCGTTCTCACCTCTTATACATGCAGGACGGCTAACCGCGGACACCGACTATGTATTCAGTTAGCCGGTTAGCCAGCCAGCTTGTTCACTGCCGCAGCGGCAGCCCGCTTAAGATCGCGCGCTGCTTGGCGATGAGCGACTCCACACCGCGCCGCGCCAGCTGCATCATCTCGCGCAACTGCTCGTCGTCGAAGGGACGCTGCTCGGCGGTGGCCTGAATTTCCACAATCTTCTTGGCGCCGGTGAGCACGAAATTCATGT
>DATFDP010000020.1:0-45990 GCA_035252015.1 Terriglobales bacterium | reverse complement strand
GGCTTGCCCCCTGGGGCGCACCCTTCATATACTGTTGGTTTCGCCGGAATCAAAATTTTAGATTGGACGCATTCAAAATTCCGGACCTTCGCCCCGGAGAACTCCTATGAAAACCATCGCCTTGGAACAGGAAATCAACCCCTGGGAGGCGCAAGCCGCGCGCTTCGATCTGGCCGCCCAAAAACTCAAGCTCGATGACGGCTTGTGGAAAGTGCTGCGCTATCCCAACCGCGAAATCATCGTGCACATTCCTGTTTCCATGGACGACGGCCACCTGGAAGTCTTCACCGGCTTCCGCGTGCAGCATTCGATTGCCCGCGGCCCGGCCAAGGGCGGCGTCCGTTACTCGCCTGATGTCACGCTCGACGAAGTACGCGCCCTGGCCAGTTGGATGACCTGGAAATGTGCTGTGGTCAACATCCCCTTTGGCGGCGCCAAGGGCGGCATCATCTGCGACCCTCACAAGATGTCAATGGGCGAACTGGAGCGCATGACCCGCCGCTACACCGCAGAGCTCTTTGAATTCATCGGCCCGGAAAAGGACGTTCCCGCTCCTGACATGAATACCAACGAGCAGATCATGGCCTGGATGATGGATACCTACTCCATGCACATGCGCCAGACGGTAACTGCCGTGGTCACCGGCAAGCCGCTGAACATGGGCGGCTCGCGCGGGCGCCGCGAAGCCACGGGCCGCGGCCTGATGATCATCTGCGACGAGGCCCTGAAAAAGCTCAACATGAACCGCGACCGCACCCGCGTCATCATCCAGGGCTTCGGTAACGTCGGCTCCAATGCCGCGCGCCTGATGCACGAGCGCGGTTATAAGATTATCGGCGTAGTGGAGGTTGGCGGCGGTCTCTACAACCGCGAAGGCCTTGATATTGAGGCGCTTTGGGAATATCGCCAGCAAAACGGTGTCATTCACGGCTTCCCGGGCGCGGAAAAGTACGATCCCGCCGAACTGATGCTGGCAGACTGCGACGTGCTGATTCCGGCCGCCACTGAGAACCAGATCACCAGCCGAAACGCCGACCACATCAAAGCTCGTGTTCTCATTGAAGGGGCCAACGGCCCCACCACCGCCGCTGCTGACGACATCCTCTCCGACAAGCGCGTCTTCATCGTGCCCGACATTCTGGCCAACGCCGGCGGCGTCACCGCCTCCTACTTCGAGTGGGTGCAGGACCGCCAGGGATACTTCTGGAAGGAGTCCATGGTGAACGAGCAGCTGGAGCACATCATGCGTGAATCCTTCCAGGCAGTGGTGGAGTACGCCGAAACTCACAACGTCAATAACCGCATAGCCGCCTATATGCTGGCCATTGACCGCGTAGCCTACACCATCCGCCAGCGCGGCATCTACGCCTAGGCGCCCCGGAAAAGGGCTATTTCTGCCTCATTGCCTCCTCTTCGCCAGTGGAGGATAATTTAATCTCACGACAACCGGCTCAGCGGTCGGCGGTCGTCTAGCGCTCCGCTGTGAACCTGCCCAACTACATCACGCTGACCCGCATCTTCAGTGTCCCGGTGCTCATCTGGATACTGTCCAGCAGCCGCTTCAGCAGCGCCCATGGAGAAAAGGAGCTGCTTGCCTCCGCGCTGTTTATCGCCGCCTCGCTCACCGACATGGCGGACGGCTACCTGGCCCGGCACCGCGATCAGATCACCACCCTGGGCATGCTGCTCGATCCTCTGGCTGACAAGCTGCTGGTGGCGGCCGCTTTCGTTACCCTGGTGCAGTTCAATCCCCGCGTGGTGCCCGCATGGATGGCGGTCGTCATCATCGGGCGCGAATTTCTGGTCAGCGGACTGCGCTCCATCGCTGCCACTGAGGGCTTCACCATCGCGGCCAGCGACTTGGGAAAATTCAAGATGGTGGTGCAGATCGTGGCCGTGGTGGCCGCCATTCTCGACCATCATTGGATGGAGTGGCCGCTCTACGTGCATGGGTGGTTTCTTCCCATCCACGTAATCGCTTTTGTCGCCATCTGGTTCATGGTGGTGCTGTCGCTGGTTTCCGCCATTGATTACTTCGCCGCGTTCTGGTCAAAAATTGACCGCCACGTAGTCAAAAGGAGACGGCGCGCGTTCGTGCTCACCCGCCGCCGTAGCAAGCGCGATGTCCCCGCTACCCAATAGCTCATCCGGTTCGGGTTCACCCGCCTCCAGCGCGGCGCACCAGAGCCCGGTTGCCCCTGCCGGCGAGTATTCTCCGGAAGAACGCGAGCTGCTTCTCCGCCTGGCTCATCAGGCTATTGATGGCGCTCTGGATGAGCGCGAACTGCCGCTGCCCCCCATCCCCGATCACCTGCAACAGCAGCGCGGTGCGTTCACCACTCTTTACCTGGAAGGTGACGTCCGCGGCTGCGTTGGTTACGTCTTTGCCGTAGCTCCCCTGTTCCAGACTGTCATCGAAACCGCGCGGGCCGCCGCCTTCCAGGACGTGCGCTTCCTTCCGGTTACGCGCGAAGAAGCCGCCCGCCTGCAGATTTCCGTCAGCGTCCTTTCTCCGCTCTTCCCCATCAAGGCGGAGGAATTGGAGCTGGGCAAACATGGCCTGCTCATCACCCAGGGCAACCGCCGCGGCCTGCTGCTACCTCAGGTACCTGCCGAACACGGCTGGGACCGCCAGACCTTTCTGGAGCAGACCTGCCGCAAGGCCGGATTGCCGCCAGAGGCCTGGCAGCACGAAGCCATGCTGGAAGCCTTCACCGCGGAAATTTTCGGCGAAGGCGTCCTTTAGCTCGGCACAATCTGCCCGGAATAAGAAAGCGCGGGCCGCAGCCCGCGCTCGAGAAACCGCTGGATTCTTACTTCACGGTAATTGACTGCACGGGTGTCTCGGTGCTGGCCGCTTGTGTCGCTGGCGCCGGCGGCTCCAGCTCCACCTTATCGCCCACGTGCACATCTTCCAGTGAGAATGTGACCATACCCGTGGCGCTGGTGGGCGTAGTGCTGAGCACAATCAATTCGCCCAGAGAACGCCGGGGCATCGCGCCCACTTGAATACTCGGACCTTTGTGGCGCCAGTTGTACCACTCGTGACCTATGGTGGGTGGGTCTTTCTGCGTATCCTCCATCACCGTGGCTTTGAAGGAGAGCGAGTCCACCGGATCGTTCAAATCGTCTTCATAAGTACGCACGATGCGGAAGTAGTCGCCCACCTTTACTCCTTGGTTGGAACCCACGGTTAGGTACACATCTGAACCGGTGGAAAGCTGCCCATCGAAATCTTTGGCCATCACGATCCGGCCGCTGGTCTTGCCGTTCGACGGAGCATACACATCGAAGCTCAGCGGCTGGTGATAGGTCATCTGCTGATGCGGAATGAAGGGGATTGCTACGTCACCCGGCACCACCGGCTCACAGGCGAAGTCTAACTCGGCAATGGCCACTCCCTGGCGCGTATCCACCACGCGTCCTTGCGCCAGTTCGGCATAAGCCTGGCCGGTGGCCGCCATCAGCTTGCGTTGGCCGGCGAAGTACTCATATTCATTGGGATCGCGCAACGCGCGCACAAATGTGATCCGAGCGCCCTCTTTGTATTGCTGGCCACTGAGGTAGACCACCTCGCCGGACACAAACTTCGTCTCATGCGGGGAGTTCAAACCCCCGGTCACAATGGTGGAATCGGGCACCGCCTGCTGGGTCATGAAGCCGGCACAATTGAGGTCGGCATACGTTGGCACCACGATCCGCTCCACGGGTCGCGTAACCGGCGTTACCGTCGCTACTTCCTGAATAGACGACTCACTCTCCCGGCTGACATCCAGAGCCTCCTGGCCCAGCGCCATGCCTGTGAAGAAAACCACGGCCAGCGCGATGCTCGCTCTCTTCATATCTCCTCCCCTAATGCTCCTGGCCTCCCTGGGCCAAGTCGAACCGTCGCGGACGCACTCCCACCACGCGCACGCAAGTAGCGGCTCAATTCGGACGGTACCAAGGGGGGTAGCCAGGGTCAAGGTTACGCAGGTGTTATCGCTTCAGGCGAACCCTCTGGGCGGCGGTTTTTGGGGCCTGACACTGCCGCAATTCTGTTGCATCTCACTGCCTCCCGCCTGTAATATCGCGCCCGAAATCGCTTCCATGATTGCGGCGCAATCCACTTACGTGCCCCGGCTTCTGCCGCTGCGCATGCCCCGTCTTTGTGTCGCGGTGGCCGGGACGGACGCCGCCGAAATGTTCGCCAAGGCGGAATCTGTGGCGCGCGATAATCCATTGCTGGAGTTGAGGTTAGACTATCTATCCGAGCCTACATCCGCGCTCGCCAGGGTCAAGCGCCTGCTGGAATCGCAACCTGGAGTCATGATCATTGCTACCTGCCGCCGCGCGACCAATGGAGGCAAGTTCCGAGGCTCGGTGGAACGCCAGTTAGCCGTGCTGGCTAAGGCGGCCGCCAGCGGCTGCCAGATCGTGGACTTGGAGTTGCAGAGCGCCCAGTCGGCCCGGCGGGTTGACCTGCAGCGCCTGCGCAATCGTGCCGCTCTACTCCTTTCGTTCCATGACTTTCGCGGCACCCGCAAGCTCGATGAGACCTTTCAGAAGATGGCTGCCTACCCGGCCGAATTTTACAAATTAGTAACTACAGCTACCAGCCTCTATGACAATGTAGTTATGGTGAAGTTCCTGGAGCGGAAGGGCCAGCAGCACTCCATTGTGGGGCTGTGCATGGGTGAGCAGGGCCTCATCAGCCGCGTACTGGGGGTGCGCGCCGGCAGCGTTTTCACCTTCGCGGCTCCTGGACCGGGGGAGGAAACAGCTCCCGGCCAGATTTCCGCCCGCGCCTTGCGTGATACTTACCGCATTGAGCAGGTGGACGCCGCCACCAAGGTTTATGGCGTGGCGGGTGACCCGGTGGCCCACTCGCTTTCTCCCCTGGCGATGAATGTCGCCTTCCGCCGGGAAAATGTGAACGCCGTCTATCTGGCACTGCACGCCAAAACCCTTGAGGACCTGCTGGCGTGCGTGCGCGATATTCCTATCCACGGGCTCAGCGTCACTATGCCCTACAAGGAAAGCATCGTGAAACACCTCGACAATTGCGATGCCCACACTACGCGTGTGGGCGCCTGCAATACCGTGGTGCGTGGACCCGACGGCAAGCTTTACGGCTTCAATACCGATGTGGCGGGCGTGCTCCGCCCGCTGGAGCAACGCCTTCCGCTGGAGAACGCCAAGGTACTGGTTCTAGGCGCAGGGGGCGCGGCGCGCGCCGCCGTTTTCGGCTTGAAGGAACGAGGTGCCCAGGTTCACATCCTCAACCGTACCCCGGCTCCCGCGCAGAAATTGGCCCATCAAGCGCATGCCCGACTAGCCCGCCGGCCTGACCTCAAGAAAATGGCCTTCGATGTCATCATCAACGCTACACCCTTGGGCATGGAAGGGTCCAAAGATTCCCCCCTGACGGAAAGCGAGATGAACACCCGCTATCTTATGGAGATGGTGTATTCCCCGGCGGAAACCCGGTTGGTCAAAATGGCGCGCGCCAAAGGGGTACAGATCATTCCCGGAGCCGAGATGTTCGTGCACCAGGCCGCGCGTCAATTTGAGATTTGGACGGGCAAACCCGCTCCCCTGGACGAGATGCAGCGAGTCGTAGAGCGAGGCATTCAGGAAGCGGCAGTTGCACGCGAGGAAAAACCGGCGAGGGATAAGAGCTGACCGAGCAATTCGGATGCCGCGCTTTTCCCGTCCACGGAAAATTCAGCCTTCTTCTTTCGCTTGCCCCGGTAGCCTTTACTGCCTCGTGGTCGGAAGTACTTGCAGGGCCGTGCGGATAGGGCGGTTATGGTTTTTGGAAGGCAGCCGTTTGCCGAATAGCTTTCCGTTTCCGGCACAGCTCGGAGGAGGCGACCTTACTGAATTTCAGCAATGTGCGGTCTGACCACGGCAGAAGAAGTAGTTGATATTTTATCCTGAAACGTTCTAAGATGAACCTTGGACGCGGTAAGCGTCCAGTCTCGTCGTAGTACCTGGCGCTGTTTTTCCCGGATTCGATCGCTCATTTTCCGTTACTTCGCCTTGCCAGAGTCCGCTTCCTGCTTTGGCCGCGCAGCTGGAGATACTAAGATGGCCTGGTACGCATACTGCCTCACCGAACAGCAAAACCACAACGGCGCCCGCACCCGGCGGCCTTTTATATTGGACGGGCTCAACGGAGTGGACGGGGCTCCGGTTCTCAGCTACCCCAGCGGTGAGTTTGCCGTTGTCGTCAGCGAGTACGCACACGATGGCGAACTGGAAAAAAAGGCCATTCTGGAACATGCGCGCGTGGTAAGCGCCTGCTTCCGTACCATGACCGTGTTGCCCTTCCGCTTCGGCACCATTTTCGAAACCGATGAGGCCCTGCGCCAGGCGGTGCGTTCCAACCGCCGTACCTTCGGCGAAACCGTGCAGCGCCTGCGCGGCAAGGCCGAAATGCACCTTAAGGTCGTGATTCACGACGGCTCTCTGCGCGAGGTCATGACCGATATCGAGTTGCCGGCCACAGTTGGGGGCGAGTACCTTTCCAAACTCCGCGTCCAGGCAGCCCGCGAACGCGAGCGCCAGACTAAGGCCCGTGCCCTTTCCGTGCAGGTCCATCGCCTTTTCAACCCTCTCGACGAGGAGATCACCTGTAAGAAGGTGGCCGCCGACGGCATGCTCATTGATATCGCCCACCTTATCGAACACAAATCGGTGGACAAGTATCAGAACCGCTATAGCATGGCGGCCAAACAGCTAAAGAACTGCGAAATCCTGATCAGCGGCCCCTGGCCGCCGTATCACTTTTTGCCGGGTAAATTACGCACTGTAGCCGGCAACAGTTAGACGCCAGCCACCCTGGCAGCATCCAACTGAGCAGCACAAGTCAGCGTCTTTCCTGGCTATGGTTGCCACTACCGCCAAAATCCTCATCGTAGATGACGAACCGGGCGTTCTGCTCACCACCCGCGCCATCCTGCAGCAAGAGGGCTATGACGTCGAGGCTGCAGGCAGCGGCCAGGACGCCATTGGGGCCATTCGTCAGCGCCACTACGATCTGGTTCTAACCGACCTCAAGATGCCGGGCGTGGGCGGCTTGGACGTCCTGGCCGAGGTCCGCAAGCGCTCTCCCCTCACCGTCACGGTCATGATGACCGGCTACGGCTCCGTGTTTTCAGCTCTCGATGCCGTCCGGCTGGGGGCTTACGAATACCTGCTCAAGCCTATCGAAGTGGAGGACCTCAAGCAGGCAGTACGCCGCTCCTTGGAGCGTAAACGTCTCTCTGAAATTGACGCCTTGTACCGCATCAGTTGGACGGTTACTCAATCTCAGGACCCCGAAACCATGGCCAGCGAGATATCCGATGCGGTGCGCGGAGTTCTTGGCGTTGATTACGCTTGCCTGCTTACCCCGGGCGACGGCAGTTGGAAAGGCAATGGCTCACCTGCGCTTGGCCAGGCTCTCGACTCCCTCTCTCTACGGGCCCTGCAGCGCGGCTTAATTGTTACTGATCAGGAACACGATGAAGCCGCAGCCGCATGGGCACAGGAACACCAGGTGCGCTCTTTTGCATTGGTGCCGGGAATTGCCGCCAACCGCCTGGTTTGCGTCTTGTGCGCCCACAATGGCCGCGAGCCCTACGATTTTCACGCTTCTGCCGTCCGTTTCCTGCAAGGCCTGGCCAGTCAGACCGCCCTGGCCCTGGAGAACACGGCCCTGATCCGGCAACTCAAGAGCAACAACGAGGAATTGGCGGCGGCCAACCGCAAATTGCAGGAACTGGACAAACTGAAATCCAATTTCCTCAATGTTGCCACTCACGAACTGCGCACTCCCCTGAGCGTCATCCTGGGCTACAACGCCATGCTGGAGGAAAGCCTCCAGGACCGGCTGGACGAGAGCGAGCGCCAGACTCTGACCGAATCCATCGCCGCCTGCAAGCGGCTGATTCGCATGGTCAACTCCATGCTCGATATCAGCCAGATTGAGTCCGGCAAGATGAAAATGGATTTTGTCGCCGCGGACCTGCGCCGCCTGGTCAATGGAGTGGCGGCCCTTTTCCATCAGGAGGCCCGCAGCCGCCGCCTGCACCTGCGGGTAGAATTGCCCGCTCGTTCACCCCGGGTTGAACTTGATGCCGAGCGCATCGAGCAGGTACTGATCAACCTGGTGGGCAATGCGCTGAAATTTACCCCCGCGGGCGGGTCCATCGTTATTCGCGTCCACCTTCATCCCGAACTCCGCCAGGTGGAAATCGGCGTTCAAGACAATGGAGTCGGCATCTCGCCAGAAGACCAGAAGCGGATTTTCGATGAATTCGCTCAGGTCCGGCACGCGCAGGCGGGCAGCGCTCGCGATGGCTCGGGACTGGGGCTGGCGATTGCCAAGCGCATCGTCGAAGCCCACCATGGCCAATTGCGCGTAACCAGTAGGCCGGGGCAAGGCAGTACGTTTTCCTTCACCCTTCCCCTCAAGGCCGATCATTCTGACGACTACCCTATGCTCGATAAAGCAGTCCCAGCCTGATGCTTTCCTGGCCTGAAAAGTGAGAACTTCTGATGTATAAGCAACCCGATTCCAACTTGTGGAATCCAGATACAATGGTATTTGCCCGATGTGCGGCGAATGGGGCGTACGTTACCGAGTTTAGGGCGGAGAATTCATCTTGCTTGACCAGCAGTTTACGCGCCGCCTGAGCCCCTAAGCCGAAGCGTTTGCAGGAGTTCCACTTGGCTGACCAGAATACTCGCATGTTGATCGTGGACGATGACTCCACGATGTCCCGTTACCTCACCGCCTACTTCACCCGCCGCAACTTCGAGGTCAATACAGCCGATAGTGGCGAAGAGGCCATCCGTATGTTCCGAGCTTTCGATCCCAGTGTGGTCCTGTTGGACATCTCCATGCCGGGAATGGACGGCATTGAGACTCTGGAGCGGCTCAAGCAAATCAAGCCGGAAGTCGCCGTGGTCATGCTCTCCGGCCAGAATAGCCCGGAACAGATTTTCAAGGCCTCCCGTTTGGGCGCCGATGACTACATCAGCAAGCCCTTTGAACCCAAGGAGCTGGAGGTACGCCTCAGCAAGGTTCTGGACAAGCAGAAACTGCTCAGCGAGGTCAGCCAATTGCGCGAGCAGGTACGCCGGCAGAGCGACTTCTCCATGACCTTCGGCAACAGTCCTAAAATGGAGGAGGTCAAGATGACGATTGAGCAGGTGGCGGATACGAATGCCACCGTGCTCATTCGTGGTGAAAGCGGCACCGGCAAGGAAGTGGTGGCGCGCATGGTGCATTCGTTTTCCAGCCGCCGCGACCGGAGCTTCGTCAAGGTCAATTGCGCCGCCATTCCCAACGAACTGCTGGAAAGCGAGCTTTTCGGCTATGAGCCTGGGGCGTTCACGGGAGCCAGCCGGCAGAAACCGGGAAAGTTCGACCAGGCAAACCAGGGAACTCTGTTCCTGGACGAGATCAGTGAGATGCACCCCGCACTCCAAGCCAAGCTGTTACATGTTCTGCAGGACGGCGAATTTTCTCGCCTGGGCGGCAAGCGCGATATCTCGGTGGATGTGCGGATTCTTGCAGCCACGAACAAACCTCTGGAGCGTGCGGTGCAGGATGGCATGTTCCGCGAAGATCTCTTTTATCGTCTCAACGTGGTCAGCATCCACATTCCGCCCCTGCGCGAGCGACGAGAGGAGATCCCGCTGTTCCTGGAATACTTTTTGCGCCGCTACAGCGAGTATTACGGCAAACAGCCCCCAGCCTTCAGCGACTACGCCATCGGTCGCATGATGGATTACGCCTGGCCGGGCAACATCCGCGAATTAGAAAACATGGTGAAGCGGTACGTTATCGTGGGCAATGAGGGGCAAATCATTCGCGAGCTTTCCACACACAAGCCGATTGTTTCTTCGTATATGCAGCCGATGGCCGCAGCTGCCGCCGCAGCCGCCGGTCCAGGCAGCACGGTAACGGAACCCATGGCCCCGCCTTCGGCTAACGGCGAGGCAGCGGATCTTTCACTGCTCGAAATCGGCCGCCGGGCAGCCATGAAAGCGGAGCAGGAGGCCATTGAGCGGGTGCTGTCGCAGACTCGCTGGAATCGCCGCCAAGCCGCTAAAATCCTTAAAATCAGCTACAAGGCCCTATTGAACAAACTGAAGGCTATGGAACAGCAGAGTCGTCTCGCAAAAGAGCAAAGACCTGCCTAGCATTGGAACGCGCTTGCAACCTGTTATGAGTTGGTTAACCTTAGCCCGAGCTGTGCAACCTCGGAACCCTTAGTTCTAAGTCCCAAAATGGAAAGGACTTCGCTCAAGTCCTAGAAACGGCGCGTCGGAGCTGGCCTTTGGCTTGGGAAGTGCTACTTCCAAGGGCAATAAAAGAGGCCGTTTCAAACAAATGACTTCAACCCTCTTCGCATCATCTCGACATCTCCATGCCGGCTTTGCTTTACGGGCCGGTAAGCATCGCCTTCCCTGACTTTCCCTCCCTCCCTTGCCTCTTTAGGGTGGCCCCAGAAATGGGGCCGCTTTTTTTTTACGGCGAATGTCGGGTTTTTGCTTTTCGTCTTTGGCTCTTAGCTCCTGGCTGTTAGCGTTTGGCTCTTGGCCTTTTGGGCTTTGGCTGTTAGCTGGTCGTTCGCGCTTCGAGTCTGCCTGCCTAAGCCGCAACCAAACCCAAGGCGGACCCAACGCGTTTGCATCATAGTTGGCTTGTGTCACCACGCCGCCGGGACCCCGAATACCGGCGAAGCGCAAGCTACCTTCGTCCAGTTGACGCCGTTCGATATCGGCGAATATCATCGTTGTTTGCCCCAAATAGATTTCATAGATTCAGGAAGGCTGCCGCCCCGCAGCGGCAGGGACGTACATGGACAAGAGGAAGTTGGAGCAGTTCAAAAAACGGCTCGAAGAGCGCCAGCACCAGCTTAAGCGCAACGTCTCGCGCACCGAACAGGACGGGCGTTCCGCCGATGAGGGTACGGCGCAGGACATCGCCGACCGGGCAGCCAGCTCTTATAACAAGGAATTTTTATTCCATCAGAGCAACAACGAGCGCCAGCTCCTGCAGATGGTGGAAGGCGCGCTCAGCCGCATTCACGAAGGCACTTTTGGCCAGTGCATCTCCTGCGGCAAAGAAATCAACCCCAAGCGCCTGGAAGCTGTGCCCTGGACCCGCCACTGCATCGAATGTCAGGAGAAACTGGAGCAGGGGCGGCTGGAAGAGGCGTCACGCTAGGGCGGTTGTCAGTAACGAGTATCCAGTAGCTGCTACCTAGCGCCCAGGTAACAGCTCGGATAGACTTTCCTCTTTTTCTTTTTCTAAATGCGAGCCGCGGCCGCTTTTGCTCTGCGGCGGCGCCAGCTCATCGGCCGTCACGAACTGCGGTTCAATGTCCACGGGGATGTCATGCAGCCGGTCCAGCGCCTTCTGCACTTCCGGCCGCATCACGCCGTAGTGCTCCAGCATTTGCTTAGCGCCGGCGTAGTTGCCCTCTGCCTCGATGGTCAGAAATTCGTGGTCGAGGTCGCGCACCGCATCTTTGATCTTGGCCATATCCACGGAGAAGGTGCCGTCCTTGCTGGCCACGAACCCGCCCTTATCCAGCAGGTAGTTGAGCTGCACGGCGGTGCCTTTGCCGTGCGCCTCGTTCAGCCCAAAGCGAATGCTGCGGAAGGCTGAAGCCAGAAAGGTAGTGTAAAGCTGGCGCTGCGCCGCCTCGTCGCTCGGCAGCACAGATCCCAGGCCCATCTGCTGGCTGTGGTCCATCATGTACTGCAGGGCGAACAGACCGGTGACGTCCGCCTTAGCCTCCTCAATGGCGGCGTAGAGTTCCTTCAATTCCTTACGCGGCGAGGTGTCGCGACCCTGCACCTTGATCTGCTGCGGCCCCAGCCCGTGCATCAGCTCGTGGGCGACGGTATGGGTGAAGAACATCTCAAAGTTCACGTCTTTCTGCGCGGCCAGCGGCAACACCCGCCGGGAGATGGGAATCAGCGCCGCCTCGAACTTAGCTTCCTGAACGTTCTTCAGCATCACGCGTTTGCTGCCCTTCTGCTGCACCACGCGCTCGTCATTGGGCAGGTTGTAGGCGGCGGTCTGCACCCCATGGGCGCCGTCGCCTGCGCTCAGTATCTCGTCTACCACGCGGATAGGGGCCAGCGCCCCAAGTTGCAGGCGGCGGTATTGCGGCGCTTCCGGCAGATTGTTCTCGATTTCCTGCAGGTACTTACCAAAGACCGCCAGCTTGTTGGTTTCTTTTTCGTCGCGCAAGTTGACGTAAGCCTCGAAGGCCGCCTTGTAGCCGAAAAGTTCGTCGGTGTAGGTCTCATAGGGCCCGATGGTGATATCCAGGGGCGAATCCAGGTCCATCCAGTCCAGGTCGCTCTGATAATAATCATTGGACAGGAAGCTCGCCGCACGGCTCATCAGGAACTTGCGCAACGAGTCGTTGTCAGTGAGTGTGGCCGCTTGGCGCAGCAGCGCCGACGCGTGTTCCAGTTCCGGGCGATATTCCTGGCTATAGGGAATCATGGTGAGCTTTCCCTTGGTCTGCCAGTGAATCACGGTAAAGAAGCCCTTGGCCTGCTCCTGCTCCTTTTCCGGCAGGGTACTGACCCAGCTCTCAAATTGCTGGCGGGTCATGTCTTCGGGATAGAAATTCGCTCCCAAGGGCTTGCGCTCCGGCACGCCGGGAACGAACGCCTTGAAGTCGTTGAGATCATCCCATGGGCTCTTGTTGATCCAGAAATAATGAAAGCGGGCGCGGCCCAGCGGCGTGCGCTCGTTCTGCAGCCGGCCATAGAGCGCGCGGTCACCCGCCCACAACTGCTGCATGTAGACATCGTTCAAGATTCGGGCTGCCTCAATCAGCTTTGCGAGCGCTTGGCGGTTGCCGGCAGACAGACCCGAAATGTCCACGCGGATGGGTGTGGGAGCAAAACGGGCGCTCATCTTATTGAGTTGGGCCTGGTCGGGGACCACGCCTTTGGGGCCGGCAAGAGATAGGGTGGACATAAGTAAGAAGGCGCTCACCACAGCCAGCATCTTCATTGCTTTTCCTCTCGACGAAGCTGGAAACAAACGGCAGCCGGAGCAAAACTGGTTATCATAGCAGCGTCTATCTTGTTGAAATGGCTTGTCAGCCCGTGGCTCACCGGAGCTGCTTGTGGGATGTACAATAGTCAAAAGGACTTCATTCCAGAGACTTACGGGACCGCCAGCAGTAGACCATGAAACTCCAGTTATCCATTCTCGCCCTGTTAGCCGTTTCCGCACTTCCCCTCACAGCTGCCGATAATCCCGGAAAGGCCGACACTGCCGGCAAGGCGGATGTGAAATCGGGCACGGTAGTGGAAGAGATTATTGCCCGCATCAACAACCACATCATCACCCGCACCGAGTTCGACCGCAGCGAGCAGCAGGTGCAGCAAGAAGGTGAGCAACAGAATGCCTCACCGCAAGAAATTGCCGATAAGCAGAAGAACGTTCTGCGCGACCTGGTTGACCAGCAGTTGCTGCTGCAGAAGGGCGACGACATGGGCGTCAACGCAGAAACCGATCTGGTCAAGCGCCTTGATGAGATCCGCAAGCAGATGAACCTGGCCACCATGGACGACCTGGCCAAGGCGGCCCAGGCGCAAGGCGTATCCTACGAGGAATTCAAGGAAAACCTGCGAGAGAACATCATTACGCAGAAGGTGATTCAGCAGGATGTCGGCTCCAAGATCACCATCACTCCCGACGAAATCCACAAGTATTACATCGACCACCGCGCCGACATGGAACAGCCGGAGCAGGTGCGATTGAGCGAAATTCTGGTTTCCACCCAGCCCTCGCCCACCGAGGACCCCAAAACCGCCGCCTCCATCACCGAGGAACAGCGCGTGGCCACCGCACAGGCCAAAGCCAACCAGCTTTATGACCAGATCGAAAAAGGCGCAAAGTTCGACGACGTCGCCCGCAAGGACTCAGATGGGCCCACTGCTTCGCAGGGCGGCGACCTCGGCTATTTCAAGCGCGGCACTCTGGCCAAGGAACTGGAAGATACTACCTTCGGCATGAAGGCTGGCGAAGTCACCAAGCCCATCCGCACCAAGCAGGGCTTCGTGATACTCAAGGTGAACGAGCACGAGCAGGCGGGCGTGCCCCCGGAAAAAGAAGTGGAAGGCAAAATCCAGGACGCCATCTACATGCAGAAATTGCAGCCCGCGTTGCGCGCTTACCTGACCAAGCTCCGCGAAGACGCCTACATTGACATCAAGCCCGGCTATACCGATACCTCCGCTAGTCCCAACGAAACCAAACCTGTCTTCACCACGGCCTCAGCGGAGCACACCAAGAAACACAAAAAGAAGAAGCATTTCCTACTCTTTTAATGGTAGGCTGACCTCAACGGCCGATCCCCGCCAATAGCGCTCTGTTGCCGTTTTTGCGTGATCTGCCGCGCGTGGTCATGAAAGATTTTTACATAGCCGATTGTCCCCGCTGCGAAAACAAGGTCATCACCTCCAGCTTTGTCGTTGCCGCCAAACAAGTGAAGCCCAAGAAAACCGGCGAGCCCTACCTCGCCCTCACGCTGGCCGACCGCAGCGGGCAAGTCGAAGCCAAGATGTGGGACAACGTCGCCGAGGCCATTGATGTCTTCGAGCAAGACGACTACATCAAGGTGAAAGGGCTCATCAATCGCTACAAGAACCACTTTCAGCTCACCATCCACAAACTGCGCAAGCTGGCGGAAGCGGAAGTGGATTTCGCCGACTACCTGCCCAAGACCAGCCAGGACGTGGACCAGCTCTGGCAGGTGATCGCCGATTTCGTCGCCGGATTCAAGAACGAGTATCTGCGCGCGCTGGTGCAGGCTTTCATGGCCGACCCCGAGATTGCCGCCGGTTACAAAAATGCGCCGGCGGCCAAAACGCTGCACCACGCCTACATCGGCGGCCTGATCGAGCACGTGGTCTCCCTCTTCCGTTCCTGCGATCTGGTCAGCCGCAACTATCTGCAGATTGACCGCGACCTGCTGCTCACCGGCGCCTTCCTGCACGACATCGGCAAGATCTACGAGCTTTCCTATAACCGCTCGTTTTCCTACACCACGCGCGGCCAGCTTCTGGGGCACATGATTATCGAGCTGGAAATGCTGCAGGAGAAAGTAGCACAGGTGCCCGGCTTCCCCACCGAACTGAAGATTCTGCTCGAGCACCTCATCATCAGCCATCACGGCGAATACGAGTTTGGCTCTCCCAAACTGCCCATGTTTCCCGAAGCTCTCATGCTGCATTACATGGACGATCTGGATTCCAAGATGGAAAGCATGCGGGCGCATTTCGAGCGCGAGGCTGGGCTGGAGGGCGCGTGGACGGGCTACAACCCGTCGCTGGGACGGCCATTGCTTAAGCGCGACAAATTCGTGGAGAAACCGGCTGCTTCGGACGCTCCTGCGCCGCCCCAGTTGGACGCTGAAGGCAAATCACCCACGCTGCCTGGCTTTGAGCCTGCCAACGGCCACTCCGGCAAAGCCGCCGCGGCTGCGGCCGGTCCCGCTGCTTCCGGCAGCGAGCCGGAAAAAATGGCAGAACCCAGCAAAAAGTAGAGGTGGAAGCGCGGCTTGCTTTTCTACGTCAAGCGTTATCTCGCGTTGGAGATCGCGGTCACTGTTCTTCTGGGCAGTCTAGGGCTTTGGGGAATACGCTCCGGCGGGCTTCCCTTCGACCTGCGGCCAACCACCCGCTCCGTTGTGCTGGGAATCGCAGGGTTCCTCTGGCTGGCACTGTGGACAGAGAAGCCGGCGTGAAAATCCTGATTACCGGGGCGTCTGGCAATCTGGGTTCGCAGGTAACGCGGCATTTTGCAGCGGCCGGCCATGAGCTACGGCTGACAGTGCACAAGCGGCCTCTGCCCTTCGATTACTCGGCCTTTCCCAAAACCACGGTTTGCCCCGCCGACTTGGGCAATCCTTCGACGCTGAGCGGTATTTGCAACCAAATTGATTGCGTCATCCATTTAGCCGGTGTGCTGTTTGCGCCTCGCCCCGGGAGTTTTCTGCCGCTGACCAACATCGGCTACGTTCGAAATTTGTTGACGGTGGCGCAGGCCGCGCAGGTGCGGAAATTTATTTTGGTGAGTTTTCCGCACGTCGAGGGTGAAAGTACGCCGGAGCATCCCGCGCGTGGTGAATTGCAGTCCATTAGCAGCGTGATTCACTTCCGCACTCGGCTCGAAGCGGAGAAATTGGTGCTCCAGGCGGGGAATAGCCTGTGCCCCCTGGTGTTCCGTGCGGGAGTGGTTTACGGCAAGGGTATCAAGCTGGTTGAAGGCGCGCGCTGGCTGCTGCGACGGCGCTTGATGGCGATATGGCGGAAGCCTACCTGGGTGCATCTGATCGCGCTGCCGGACTTCCTGGCCGCGCTGCAGGCTGCGGTGGAGAACGAGCACGCTTCCGGTATCTACCAGGTGGCCGATGATGCGCCGCTCACGTTGCAGGATTTCCTGGACCGCCTCGCCGCTCATTTCGGCTATCCGCCGCCATGGCGCTTGCCACGCTTCATGTTTTTCGGGGCTGCGTGGGGATGCGAAGCTTTCGCCCTCCTATTCCACACTCGTGCTCCGCTCAACCGCGACATCGTCCGTGCAGGCATGACGTCTTCTGTGGCCGACACCTCGCGCGTGAAGCTGGAGCTGCTTCCCCGCCTGGCGTATCCCTCTCTGGAAGAGGGTCTGAACCTGCTATAGAAACTTTGCCACCATTTGCCTCTTCGAAGTGGCTCACGTTCAACTTGCGCCGAAGGTGCGAAACAGAAACGTGCTATGCGCCCCCTTCAAAAGCGGCTTGTTGTTGAAAAACGCAGCTCCCTTACCATAACCGCCGACGACATACTTCCACCCGAACAGGTTATCGCCGCCGCTCAGCACGATGCTGTAAACCTGCCCGGGTATAACCGGCAACCCACCGTGGGGAAGAAGGAACATAACGTGTTCGCAGTTGGCGGAAGTGACGGTCTTAAATACGTATGCCACCCCGGCTCCCGCTGCATTCAATACCATCATGGAAACTTCGGCACTCCCCGCGCCCGGATTGGCCAGCACCAGCTGCACCTCGACGCCGGTCAGCCGGGGCAGCAACGGAATGAAGCTTTGTCGCGCAAAATTATTCAGGTTCGTCCAGGCGTTCTGCCAGGGTGCAGTGTTGGCCTGGTCAGGTGTCAACAAGTCGTGTCGGGTAGACCGCCTGCCGCGCGCCGCGACAACGTTAATCGTAATCGTGAAAGTAATATCATTCGTGTACAACGCTGGATCATTATTGATGACCGGGACCCTAAGCTGTGTTTCTCCTTCGGCGACGGCCTCGAAGATGTAGACAAACGCTGGGCCGCCGGGAGTTGGTGGCCAGTCCTGGGCGGTGCTCATCAGCCGAACGGAGGCAGATGAGATTTCGGGCGTGCCGTACTGCCTGGGACCAACGGTTCCGAGGCTGATTTCGATCTGCTGTCCCTCCCGGGCGGACACGTGCTGTCCGTTATTCGCGAAACTCAGCGACAACACTGGTGGCGTGCTGCCGTGTGACAGACGGCTTTGCGCCACAGCGTTACAGCTCGCGTGCGAAACCAAGGCCAGCCCGCTGATCAAGATTGCAGCCCGCGCGCTTGTCATGGCTTAAGTTTCCGCCCGAACTGCGGTTACATACACTAGAATGCTTTCAGGTTCCCCTGTTGCATTCGATCCCCGGCTCTGTTCAACGTCACTTATAAGGCGGAGGTATTTTTATGACGCACCGGTACCAGGCTCTAGTTCTGTGTTTTTTGCTGGCAGCATTGGTCGCGTGCAGCAAGCCGCAGCCGGCAAGTGAAAGCTCGGGCCAATCCACTCCTTCCGAGGCGGCTAACACCTCCTCCCAGCCCGTCAATCCCGGCACGCAGCCTGCGCCCAAGCCCGAAAGGCGGGCGCAGGCAGCCCCCGTTGTGATTCCCGCCGGCACCATGATCACCGTTCGTCTGGGGCAGGCTGTCGGCTCCAAAATCAGCAACAGCGGCGATACTTTTCCCGCTACTGTGGCAACCCCGGTCGTGGTCGGCGGCCGGACGGCGATTCCGTCGGGCGCCGAAGCCGAAGGTACGGTGGTCCAGGCCGCTCCCCTGGGGCGGTTCAAAGGCGGGGCGATACTGCGCCTCGCTTTGACGTCCGTCACAGTCGGAGGAGCGCCCCACCAGGTGCAGACTGCCGCCGTGAGCCGGGAACAGAAGGGCAAAGGTAAGCGCTCCGCGGTGATGATTGGCGGAGGCGCGGGCTTGGGCGCGCTGATTGGCGGACTGGCCGGTGGCGGCAAAGGAGCGGCCATCGGCGCGGCGGCGGGCGCCGGCGCCGGTACTGCGGGCACCGCCTTTACCGGCAATCAGAACATTGAGCTGCCGGCCGAATCCACGATCAGCTTTAAGCTGACGCAAGCACTGGAGCTGCGGAGGTAAGGCAGGAGTGGCTGCGAGCTTCTAGCTACTGGCCTTTGGCGTCACAGCCCGACATGTAACAGCCGGTGATGTTCTATGCCTTCAGGTACAAGCTAGAAGCCAGTAGCTAGAAGCTAGAAGCTTTTCCATGCTCGACTTCTACCGCTTTCGCGCCATCACTTTCGACTGTTACGGCACGCTGATTGACTGGGAGACCGGCCTGCTCGGCGCGTTGCGGCCCATTCTGCGCGCGCATGGCAGCAAACTCCGTGACGAGCAGATTCTGGCCCTTTATGCCGAACTGGAGCCGGCGGCTCAAAACCCGTATCGTCGCTACCATGAAGTTTTGCAGGAAGTGGTACGGGGCTTCGGCAAGCACTTGGGATTCGAGGTGTCGGGAGCCGAGGCTCGTTCTCTGCCCGACTCACTGAAAGATTGGCAGCCGTTTCCCGATACAGTAGCCGCGCTGCAAAAATTACAGTCGCGCTGCCGGCTGGCCATCATTTCCAACACCGATGACGACCTGTTCGCGGGTACCGCGCCTCATCTGCAGGTGAAGTTTGAACAGGTGATTACGGCGGAGCAGGCTGGCGCCTACAAGCCCTCATTGGCCCCCTTTCAGTTGGCTCTGGAACGGCTGGGATTACCCAACGAACAGGTGCTGCACGTCGGCCAGAGCGTTTATCACGACGTAGTACCTGCCAGATCGCTAGGCTTGGCAACGGTGCTGGTGCGCCGTCGCGGCTCCGGCGCCACCCGCGCGGTGGCCGACAAGCCCGACCTGGAAGTTCCCGACCTGCAGACCCTGGCTTCCCTGACGCTCGCCTAGGGAGCGGCCGTGCAGAACCTGAGTTATACGGTTACCTATAGACGATTCGTCAAAGAGATGAAACCGTGGGTGGCGAGAGCAGAGTGGCATGAGAGCACGCTTCAAATAATCTTGAAGCAGTACTTCCCACAGCCCTAAAAGATTCCCACGAAACGCATTCAACCGGTGTTCATGCGTGTGAATCCGTGAATTCGAATCTACTGATTCACCGGAATCTTGATGATTTTCTTCTGGATGGCGTAGGTGACCAGCTGCGCCTTATTGTGGATGTCGAGCTTGCGCATCAGGTTGAACTTGTGCGCCTCGACGGTTTTCACGCTCAGCCCCAGCAGCACGGCAATCTCCTTCACGGAGTTGCCCTCGGCCAGCAGCTTGAGAATTTCACGTTCCCGTGGTGTCAAAGTAGAAATGCGAGGCCGCATCTTGGCATCGCGCACGCGTGCGCGAAAATCTTCCACCAGCTTGCTCAGCACCTGCGAGCTCAGGTATTTGCCGCCCTTATAAACGTCGCGCACCGCGCTCACCAGTTGCGGCGCAGGCGTGTCCTTCAGCACGTAGCCGGCGGCGCCCACTTCCAGGCACTGCACCAGGTAGTCTTCGTCCTCGTACATGGTGAGGAACAGCAGTTTGGTTTCGGGACGGTTCTTGCGGATCTGGCGGGCGGCCTCAAAGGAGGAAAGGCCGGGCATGCCGATGTCCATCAGCACGATGTCGGGGCGCAGATCGCGCGCCTTGTCCACCGCTTCGCCGGCGTCGGCGGCTTCGCCCACTACCTCGAAGTCCGACTCGCCTTCCAGCAGTCGCCGCACTCCCTGGCGAAACAGCGTGTGGTCATCCACCAATAAACATCTGATCTTTGCCATCAGTCACCTTGGCGAACTGGTAATTGGATTTACGAAGGGCGCGCCGCGGTTGTTAACTGGCCAGGGAACTGCCCGCTGCCACGCTGCGCGTCGGATAAACGGCATCGGCCGATACAGGCAACTGCACCACAGCCGCCGCTTCCGGCACCGTTACTTCGATGCGAGTTCCGCGTCCTTTGCCGGTACGCACGCGCACCGTACCGCCCAGAGCCGCAACCCTCTCCCGCATGCCGGAAAGACCGAAGCTGCGTCCCCGGGAAACGCCTTTCTGAACGAAACCAATGCCGTCATCCTCCACCAGCAATTTGATTGCGCTCTGCTCTCGCGCCACCTGGACGCCGACATTCTTGGCTTGGGCATGCTTGGCCACGTTGTGCAGCGCTTCCTGCACCACGCGGTAAATCGCGGTCTCCGCTTCCGGCCCAAAGCGGCCCAGGTCGTCGGGAACCTCCACCCGGGTCTTGACCCCTGTGCTCTTGCTCAAATCCTTGGCTTCTTTGCGGATGGCGGCTACCAGGCCCAGTTCCTGCAGGACCAGGGGAGATAGCCGGGCAATCATGCGCCGCAAACCCTCAATGGTGCGGTCCACCACCGCCAATGCTTCCTGGATTTTCACCTGGGAGCTGCGCGAGCGCAGGCTGGCTTCCAGCATGCCCAGGTAAAGCCTTGTGACCATTAGACCTTGGCCCGTTTCGTCGTGCAATTCCCGGCTGATGTGCTTGCGCTCTTCCTCCTGCACCCTCAGCAGATGGGCGGAAAGCTCGGCAATACGCGATTCGCGCTCGCGCAGCGCGTCGGTCATCTGCATGCGGTCAATGGCCAGCGCTGAGCGGTCGGCCATGGCGCGCATCAGTTCTTTTTCCGTGGGCATCCAGCGGTAGGGCACGGCAAAGCCGAGTTCCAGTACTCCAATGATGTCTTCTGAGCTCTTTTTCAGCGGCACAGCCCAGACCGACTTGGCATGGCGGCGCAGGATGGGGTTGGATTCGTCGGGAGTATCGCCACCCTCAACTACCAGAAGGTCGGGCTCGCCAGCCGCGGCAACTTTGCCGGAAAAGCCTTCGCCCGGCCGAACGCAGTAGTCCTCCTCCAATTCGCTGCCGAAACCCACAGCTGCGGCCAGACGCAGCCCGTCTCCTTCCGGCTCACGCAGCAGGATGGTGCCTAGTTGCGCGCCGAAGGTGCTGGCCGTTATTTCCAGGACCTTGCGCAGCAAGCCGCTAAGGTCAGGCGCGG
Source organism: Terriglobales bacterium (assembly GCA_035252015.1). Lineage (GTDB taxonomy): Bacteria > Acidobacteriota > Terriglobia > Terriglobales > Acidobacteriaceae > JAICWP01. Next base: position 24,648 of record DATFDP010000020.1, on the reverse strand, counting down.
TAAGTTCCGCGTCCAGCACCGAAAGCAGGGCAGAGGAGGCACCCTTCTGGGTCTCAAAGTAAGCCAGCGAAACGGCCACAAAGGCAGCCGAGGAGAACATCTCCAGGGCGGCCACAATCTCGCTGCGGCGTTCCTTAAACTCTTTACCAACGTAGGGTTCACAGAAAAGTTCGTAAAGCTCCAGGGAACGCGCCACCGCCCCAGCATCTATCTGTAATTTAGCCAGCCGCGTGCCAAAGTAGCTGAGGTTCTCGGCAAAGGTCTGGAAATCACACTGGCAACAAATGGAAAAGCCGGTTCCCAAATTGAGACGTTCCAGGGCAGTCATGGCTCGCCCGTCAAACTGGAACTCCTCGAACATTCTTGCCCGCCAGGCGGCCGTAATCTCAGGAAAACAGGGCTTCAGCGCCCGTATGGCTTCCTGGATCAAAGCGCGCGAGCTTTCTTTTAATACCAAGCAGGCGGACAAGTATTCTCCTTAAGGACGGCCAGAGGGCGTGCGTCGAACTAACCGAGTGGCGGCTGACTAGCTGATAATCCGTAAATCCCGAGCTTCTCAGGTATTTTATAGGTTTTCTGCCCGTGAATCTACCCGTTCTGTCCGATATTTGTTGAAAAGTTACTTAGCAATTTAACCTACTTTCCTTCAGTAGTTTGGCTTTTGGGAGGGTGGCTGGGCTAAGCGCCGGAACTAAGTAGAAACGTTAAGGTTGCGCGCATCAGATACAATCCTGATTTTATGCTCCGTTATTTTACCGCCGGAGAGTCGCACGGGGAGGCATTGGTGGCCCTGCTCACCGGTATGCCCGCAGGGCTAAAGATTGACCAAGCCTTCCTCGACCGTGAGTTGTGGCGTCGGCAGCAGGGCTATGGTCGCGGCGGGCGCATGAAGATCGAGCGCGACCAGGCGCACATCCTTTCTGGCGTGCGGCACGGAGCCACAATTGGCTCGCCCATCTCCATCTTATTGGAAAATAAGGATTGGAAGAATTGGCAGGAATCGCTGCCGGTAACTGCCGGCGATCCGGAAAAGTACAAAGCAGTTAAGTCGCCGCGCCCCGGCCACGCCGACCTGGCGGGGGCTCTGAAATACAACTTTCGCGAGGCCCGTTATGTGCTGGAGCGGGCTTCGGCGAGGGAATCGGCGGCCCGGGTGGCGGTAGGAGGGATTGCCAAGCTGTTGCTTCGCGAATTGGGAATTGAGGTGCTCAGCCACGTGCTGGCCGTAGGGCACGCCGCCCTGCCCAACGCTGAGGTGGTCTGGGAGAAGATTCGGGCGCTGGCTGAGAAGGATGAAGTGCTGCTCAATTGTGCGGATCCGGAAGCCGAACAGCGCATGAAAGCCGAAGTGGACCAGGCGCTGCGCACGGGCGACTCCGTCGGCGGCGTTTTCGAAGTGGTCGCCCATCATGTCCCGCCCGGCCTGGGCACCTATGCCAATTGGGACGAGCGCCTGGATGGTTTGCTGGCCGGCGCTGTCATGTCGCTGCAAGCGGTGAAAGCGGTAGAAATCGGGGTAGGAGTTTCGGCCGCCGCTTCCCCCGGATCGCAAGTGCATGATGAAATAGGCTATTCGCGGCAAAAAAGTGACGGCGCCGCACCCTTTAGCGGTTTTACCCGCAAGCACAACCACGCGGGAGGGGTGGAAGGCGGAATTTCCAACGGGGAAGACATCCTGGTGCGAGGTTATCTGAAGCCGATCTCCACCCTGCGCCGGCCACTGGAATCGGTGGACTTTGCCACCCGGGAGCCGGTAAAGGCGGCTTACGAGCGCTCCGACGTATGCGTGGTACCGGCCGCCGGAGTGGCCGCGGAGTCCATGGTGGCACTCACCCTGGCGCGCTGCGCGCTGGAAAAATTTGGCGGCGATTCCGTTACGGAAACGGTTCGCAACTTTCAAGGCTACTGCCAACAACTGCAGAACTACTGATGATTTATCCCATCGTGAAATATGGCGACCCGGTGCTGGAAAAGCCGGCTGCGCCGGTGGAAGTGTTTGACGACGAGCTGCGCAAGCTGCTGGACGACATGTTCGAATCCATGTACGCGGCGCACGGCGTAGGGCTGGCGGCTCCCCAAATCGGTATTTCCAAGCGCATCGCTGTGATTGACGTCACCTTTAAAGAGGACCCGAACGCCAAGCTGGTGCTGGTGAACCCGCAAATCATCCATACCGAAGGCAAACAAAAAGGCAGCGAGGGCTGCCTGAGTATTCCCGACTTCCGCGAGCCCGTGAGCCGTCCCATGCGAGTCATCGTGAAAGCCCAAGACGCCACCGGAAAGTGGTACGAGAAGACGGGCGAGGAGATGCTGGCCCGCGCCTTCATGCACGAGACCGACCACCTCAACGGGCGTCTTTACATCCACCACATCAGCGCCCTGAAGCGCGACCTGATGAAACGCAAAATCCGCAAGCTGGTGAAGGCGGGAGAGTGGGGAGACTGAGTGATGGAGTAATTGTGTAATTGGCTACTTGAGAAATTGAAAACCGGTAACATTCTCCATCAATTACACAATTACCCGATTACTCAATTACCCAATGAACCTGGTTTTTTGTGGCACGCCGCGCTTTGCCGTTCCTACGCTGGAAAAGCTGGTGAGCAGCGGGTTCGAGGTGCGCCTGGTGGTGACCCAGCCCGATAAGCCCCGCGGACGCGGCCTGGAACTAGCGCCGTCGCCTGTGAAAAGCCGTGCCCTGGAGCTGGGCGTGCCAGTGGTCCAGCCGGACAAAATCAAGACCAACGAGGAATTCCGGGCGCAGCTGGCCGCTCTTCAGCCTGAAGCCATTGTCGTGGTCGGCTACGGGCGCATCATTCCCCAATGGATGATTGATCTGCCGGCGCTGGGCAACATTAATTTGCACGCTTCCCTTCTGCCCAAGTACCGCGGTGCCGCGCCGATTCAGTGGGCCATCGCCTGCGGTGAAACGGTGACAGGCGTGAGCACCATGCGGATTGACGCCGGCCTTGACACCGGCGACATCCTGCTGCAGAAAGAAATTCCCATCGCTCCTCAAGAGACGGCGGAAACTCTGGCGCCGCGTCTGGCAGCTATAGGCGCCGATCTGATGGTCGAGACCTTGCCCGGGCTGGCGGAGGGTACTATCCAGCCGCGTCCTCAGGACCATAGTCGTGCCACACTGGCCCCAATTCTCAAGCGTGAAGATGGGCTGATGGATTTTGAGCGCCCGGCAGCCGAGATCGTTAATCGCCTGCGCGGCTTCCAGCCCTGGCCAGGCGCCTTCACCAGCTTTCAGGGCAAGCAGTTACACGTTTGGGCGGCCAAAGCGGCCGCGGCCACGCTCGCTCCCGGAGAAATCAATGTGGAAGGCGCGCGCTTGCTGGTGGGCTGCGGCGCGAACACCGCGCTAGAGCTTCTGGAAGTGCAGCCAGAGGGCAAAAAGCGTATGGCCGCGCGCGACTTCGTACACGGCTACCGGCCAAAACCGGGCGAGAAATTCGGAGAAGCTGTTCGTAGAATGTCATCCTGAGCGGTGGAGTCAAAGAGCCTGCCCTGAGCTTGTCGAAGGGACCTTGGGCTTCGCTTGTGAAACACAAGGTCCCTCGATTCGCCTTCCCCTCGCAAGCTCGGCGAAGGCGCGCTCGGGATGACAGACAACACATACTCTTTGCTCCCAAACATAGGTCTAGAGGGGCGGCTTCAGAATCGCTCTCTATGCTCTCAGCATCCCGCGCCGCCGCCTTCGACATTCTCCTGCGAGTGGAGCGGCACGGCGCCTACGCCTCCGAGCTGCTGCATTCCGAGCGCTATAAGAAGCTTTCGATCGCCGATCACGCGCTCTGCACCGAGCTGGTGCTGGGAGTGCTGCGCTGGCGCTCGGTGCTGGATGCGGCCGTCGCCAGCAGCGCCTCGCAGCACCTGGAGAAATTGGATCTTGAGGTGCTGATTGCGTTGCGACTGGGCGCCTACCAACTGGGCTGGCTGGAAAGGGTGCCGGCGCGGGCGGCGATCTACGAAAGCGTGGAACTGGTGAAGAAGGCGCGTAAGCGTTCCGCCGCTGCCTTCGCAAACGCGGTGTTGCGCAAGCTGGCGCGGGAAGCGACCAAGCTTCGCCCTGCTGCGACGTCGGGAGTCAGCCTCTCCGGCTTGGCCGCCGCGTACGCCCATCCGGAATGGCTGGTCGAGCGGTGGGTTGAGCAGTACGGGGAAAAACGAGCCGCAAGCATCTGCGTTTACGACCAACAGGTGCCCCTAACCGCCATTCGTTTGCGCCATGCCGGCGCAGAAGAAGAACTGCAGCAAGGCGGAATCGAGCTGGCGCCGGGCGCATTTCTCCCGGACGCCTGCCGGGTGTTGATAGGCGAGATCACACACACGGCTGCCTTTCGCGAGAGACGGGTGGCAATTCAGGATGAAGCCTCACAACTTGTGGCGGCGCTGGTCGGACGCGGTCAACGCCTGCTGGACTGCTGCGCCGCGCCGGGAGGCAAAGCGGCAATTCTGGCGGACCGCAACCCGCTTTCCCAGATTATCGCCGCTGACCTGCACCCGCAGCGCGCCCGTCTGCTGCGGCGACTGGTGCGCGCGGGAAACGTGCAGGTCATTTGCGCCGACGCTGAACAGCTGCCGGTCAGCGGCAAGTTTGACCGTGCCTTGGCAGATGTGCCGTGTTCCGGGACGGGGACGCTGGGCCGCAATCCGGAAATTAAGTGGCGATTAAAACCCGAAGATTTGGCGAATCTACATGCCCGGCAGGTGACGATTGTGAGCTCTCTATTCCAACACCTGGTGCCGGGCGGACGGCTGGTCTACTCCACCTGCTCACTGGAACGCGAAGAGAACCAGGCCGTGGTGGAGGAGCTGCAGGCGAGCGCTCCTGGTGTTCGCCTGTTGGACTGCCGCAGCGAACTGAAAAGTATGGAGGAGCGCGGTGAACTCGTGTGGAAGGACCTGGATTCGATCACCGACGGCCCTTACCTGCGCACGCTGCCCGGCGTGCATCCGTGTGATGGGTTCTTCGCCGCCATTCTAGAGAAAGCTTAGCTTTCAATTCTCATCCCGGCAGTACAATTCGATTGTGAGGATCGTATTAACACGCAAGCACGCCGTATTCTTCGTGTTACTGGCGGTAATCCAGGCGACAGGGTTTTGGATTACATTTACTCGATCTCCGGTCCTGGCCGGATTGCCTCAAAGTATATTGGTTTATATCTTATTAATGGTGCCCGGCTCTGCATTTCTCACCACCATCATTGTCTTGGAACTATTTCGGATCGTTTTCCCCAGAAAGCCGTAGCCTTGATTCAACACTTGCTAGCCAAAACTCCTTTAGGCGTACTGCCGGTGCGAGAAAACGCAGGGGTCCTTCGACTCCGCGAATCGTTTCGCCAGCGAAACGATTTGCTCCGCTCAGGATGACAGTTGCTAAGGGGTGCTGGTTAAGAGGTCGTTACCTGGGCGGAAACACACAAGCTACCAGCTAGCAATTACCAGCTACCAACTACCGGGTGACTTCGAAATTCACTACGGTGCCGGCGGTGACTTTCTGCCCGGGGGCGGGGCTCTGGCCGACGATGATGGTTGCGGTGGTTCCGGACTCAGGAGTAGCAGGTGCTGCCGGGCTGCCCGCCGCTGGAGGGGTTGTTCCCGCGTCGCCGGCCGGGCGCACGGTCAGGTTGCCCACGTGCAAACCGGCCTTTTCAATGTCGGCGCTGACCAGGGCCAGCGGCTGTCCGACAAAATTGGGCATCACGAAGGCCGGTGGATCGGGAGGCGCGGCCACCAGGACGCTGACGCGAGGCGCAGAAATTTCGCGGGCATTGGCCGGCGGGTCCTGGGCAATCACCATGCCTGGCGTGGGAGTGGGAAGATGTGCCAGCGCCTGCGTTCCCATCTCCAGGCTGCGCTCCCGGATAGTGATCTCGGCGGCGCGCCCACTCTGCCCCAGCAAGTCCGGTATGATGACGCGCTGCGAGCCCAAACTTTCGGCCGCGCGCACCTGCCAACCGCGGCGCACCAGCGTGCCCGCATCCGGCACTTGCGACATTACCCGGCCAAACGGAACCTGCGCGCTGTAGAAGCGGCGCTCCACGGTAAAGGTGAGGCCACTCTGAAAGGCCAGGCGCTGGGCGTCGGCGGGCATCATGCCCACAATGTTCGGCACCGCCACTTCGCGCCCATGGATAGCCAGGCGCATGGTAGTAATGGCCGACACCATGGCCACCATCAGCAGAATCATGGCCAGCGAAAGCAGGCGAAACAGTGTCTTTACGCGGACGATGCAGTGATTTTAGCCCGTTTTGCCACGGACACCCAGAGCATTGACGATTGTAGATTGAAGATTAACGAATTTTCGCCACAGGAAGAACCGCGACTCGAAAACCCACGGTTGAATTTCGAGCACCGTGCCCGGAAGGAGGGCTTCAGATGCTGTGGCGTTTGTTTCAGCGGCTAAAGCCGCACCTTCCTGACGATTCTTTCGACATGCCTGAAGGCATGCCCTGATACGAACCGGGGGGCGCGCACGAGCTGAGCTGGCGAGGGGAGTGCGAGTCGAAGGACCTTGAGTTCGTCAACCAGACGATAAGGCTAGTGTGTTTCGTCGGCCGTGGGCGCACTGTCGGGCGTGTCCAGCTTCTGCACCGCGGCGCTGGGCTGGAGTGGTGGCGGCGGCTGGAACTCGCCCGGGTCGCGGCCCTTCAGTGCTGCCGACATGAACTCCATCCAGATGGGCAGCGCCGCCCGCGCACCCGTCTCCTTATTTCCGAGCGATTTCTTCTCGTCAAATCCCACCCACACTCCACAGGTCAGGTTGGGTGAAAAGCCGACAAACCAGGCGTCGGTGAAATCGTTGGTGGTGCCGGTTTTGCCTCCCAGGGGATAGGGCATGCGGCTAGCCGCCACCGCCGTGCCGTGCAGTACCACTTCATGCAACATGGAGGTCATGATGCGGGCGGTGCGCTGGCTAATCACGTCGCGCACGTCGGGATAGTTTTCCTCCAGCAAGCGGCCGTCGTAATCCATGACCTTGGTGATGTAGCGCGGCAACAGGCGCACCCCGTCTTCAGGAAAAACACTGAAGGCGGAGGTCTGCTCCAGCACAGTGGCGTCGGCGGCACCCAAGGCGATCGGCAGGTAGTCAGGAATTTCTTCGCTGATGCCGAAACGATGGGCGTAGCTGATCACCGTCTCAATGCCGACCTTTTCCGCGGTTTTTAAGGCGGGGATGTTGCGCGAGTTGGCCAGCGCGCGGCGCAGGGTGATGTTGCCCTCAAACTTCTCGTCGTAGTTGTGCGGAATGTACGGCCCGGAAGGCGTATTGAAGGTCACCGGCGCATCGAGCACAACGTCGTCCGGCGTAGCACCCTGATCAATGGCGGCGGTGTATACGTACGGTTTGAAGGAGGAGCCCACCTGGCGCTGCGCCTGGGTGGCATGGTTGAACTTGGAGGTGTCGAAGTCGCGCCCGCCCACCATCGCCTTGATGTCGCCGCTGGAGTTGTCAATCGCGACCAGGGCGCCCTGCACGCCGGAATCCTGCTCCAGGGTGACTCGCGCCCGGTTCTCGGGACCGAGTGAAATCACTTTTACGTAGGCCAGGTCGCCGGGAGCCAGCAACTGGGAAACACGTCGCCCCGTCCAGGCCACTTCGGCAGGCCCGAGGGAAGCATAGTAACGGCCGAACTTCACCACCGCCTCCCCGCCGGCAACTTCCGTGACCAGCGCGTGCACATAAGTGGCGGGTTCCATGATTTCGTCCCAGTCGGGATTGTGATAAGCCTCCAGCGTCTGCTTCTCCAGCAGCACGTTTTCCAGGCGGCCCTTCCAGCCGTGGCGGTGCTCATAGGCCGCTAAGCCATCCAGTACCGCGTGGTTGGCCGCTTTCTGCATGTCCATGTCAAGGGTGGTGTAAACCCGCAAGCCGCCCTGGTGTACCTGGTCGCTGCCGTATTTCTTCTCCAGATAACGGCGAATCTCTTCGACGAAGTAGGGCGCCAGCGAATTGGGGTCGGTCTGCAGGTTCAGGCGGATGGGCTCTTCCTTGGCGGCAGTGGCCTCGGCGGCCGTGATCTTGCCGTCTTCCAGCATGGAGTTGATCACCAGGTTGCGGCGGCGCAGGGCGCGCTCCGGGCTGTTGATGGGCGAATAGGCGCTGGGCGCCTTGGGTAAGCCGGCCAGCATGGCGGCTTCCGGCAGGGTCAAATCCCGGGCGTGCTTGCCGAAGTAGAATTCAGCGCCGGTCTCAAACCCGTAAACGCCGTGGCCGAGAAAAATCTGGTTGGCATAGAGCGTGAAAATCTGCGCCTTGGTGAAGCGCCGCTCAATCTGGATAGCCAGAAGGATCTCCTCCAGCTTGCGTCCATAAGTGCGCTCCGGGGAGAGGAACAGGTTGCGCGAAAGCTGCATCGTCAGCGTGGAGGCGCCTTGCACTTTGCCGCCGGAGATGAGGTCGCGCCAGGCGGCTCCCAGGATGCGCCACACGTTCACGCCCCAGTGCTTTTCGAAATTCTTGTCCTCAATGGAGATCACCGCCTCGCGCAGCACGGGTGGGTAATCCTGGTAACGCGCGACGACCCGCCGCTGAAGGGCGAAAGAGCCAATCACGCGTCCCTGGTCATCGTAAAGCTCCGTGTTGGAAATAGGACGGTAGTGCTCCAGGTCATCCACCTGGGGCAGATCAGTGTTGTAGACAAACAGGAGTCCGGCCAGCGAGCCCGCCCCGGCGGCCAGCAGTACCAGCACTGCGTACACAATCCACGCCACCAGGCGGCGTCGGGCCGCCACTTCCTCGGGAGTACGGACCTCTACCGGAGGGCGGTCTGCATCCAGCAACTTCATGGGACGATGAGTTCAGCATAGCACTGGTGCAGTGGCCAGTGGTCAGTGGGCAGTTAGGCACATGGGAAAGAGCGGGTAGCGGTAGCGGTGGGCTAAGTACTGAATGCTAAGTGCTAGTTACTGCTAAAAAATATCGCGCGCCCGCAGGCGCGCGACGGTGGAGGGAGGCTCGGACTCGAACTACGACTTCGCCTGCCGCGTCTTCAACACGTCAATGGCTTTGTGCAGCTGATCGTCCTCGTGCTGCTTCTCGATTTTGCGCTCCTGGTCAGTGGTTGGGCCGCTGTCATCGTCGGGCAGAACCGAGTCCTGGTCGGCATCGGCCACCAGCACATTGGGGGTAATCGCCGTATCCTGGATGGCTTTGCCGCTGGGCGTGTAGTACTTGGCGATCGAAAGGATGAGCGCGGAGCCGTCGGGAATCTCGATCAGCTTCTGCACCGAGCCTACGCCGAAGGTCTTATCGCCCACCACGTCGCCGCGGCCATTTTCCATGATGGCGCCGGCCACAATCTCCGCCGGCCCCGCCGTGCCGCGGTTCACCATCACTACCAGAGGCAGATTGGTCACCGCCTTGGAGGGGTCAGCATTAAAAGTCTGGCGCGGATACTTCTGGCCCTGCAAATAGGCGATGGTTCCGTGGTTCAGGAAGAGGTTGGCCACGGTCACACCCTCGGCCTCGTCGCCATCGGCGCAGTCCCGCAGGTCGAGGATGAGCTTCTTGGCGCCTTCGCGCTGCAGGGATTTGATCTTGGCGGCAATCTCCTGCGCCTTTCCCTTGTTAATGACATCCGCCTTGATGTAGCCGATCTGCTCTTCCAGCATCTTGTCAGAGACCGGCGGCAAGCTCACTATGTCGCGCGTGATAGTAATTTTTTGCGGCTCGGCGCGGCGGGCGCGCACGATGGAGAGCACCACGTTCGACCCCGGAGTGCCAGAAAGCTTGTCGCGGATTTCCGCCAGCGACATGTCGCGGCTGCTCTGATTCTCAATGGACTCGATGATGTCGGAGCCCTCGATGCCAGCTTTGTCCGCCGGTCCCCCTGGCACCACCGCAATGATGGCAGCGTAACCGAAGCGCTTGGAAATGGCGGCGCCGATATCGGCCTTGCCTTCCCGTTTGTGCGCTTTGAATTCCCGGTACTGGTCGGGATTGAGGTAGCTGGAGTTGGCGTCCAGCGATTCCAGCAGCCCATGGAGCGCCCCGTCCGTTACCTTGGGAATGTTTGGCTCCTCCACATATTCGCTGCGGATGCGGGAAAGAACTTCGCTGTAAACACCGAGCTGCCGGTAGGCGCCGTCATTGTTGTCGGACGCCCGGACCACCAAGCCGCCGGCCACCATAAACAGCACCACGAGAAGAGAGAGGGAGAGAATTAACGCTTTAAATCGGTTAGGCATCGGTACTTCGATCTTGAATAGACCGTCCTTTGGCGAGAACTGAGGTCATTATAACGCGTTTGATGCCGAATCCCGGTCCCCTGGTGCAACAAATGCCACTAAGGTAACCAGCAGCAGGACAGCATGTTAGCCATTGGACTGCGCCGCCGAAGCCGGGGTTGCACTCCGGCTAAGATTCGAGGATCGCGTCCACCTCGATTTCCACCAGCATTTCCGGGGAAACCAGACCGGTAACGCCAACCATGGTTGCAGCGGGACGAACGTCACGGAAGAATTCCCCATGCGCCTTGCCCACCTTTTCCCAATCCGCGATATTGACCAGGAAACTGCGGGTGCGCACCACATCCTTCAGGCCGGCCCCGGCTTGCTTCAGAGCGGCCTCAATGATGCGGAAAATCTGCACCGCCTGGGCGTAGGCGTCGCCTTTGCCCACCACTTTGCCGTCTTTCACGGCGGTGGTACCGGCCACGTGGATGTGGTTGCCCACGCGCACCGCACGGGAGTAGCCGACTACGGGTTCCCACGGCGCGCCACTGGAGATGTTCTGGCGTGACATTACGAAGTTCCTCCACTTCCAGTGTGCCACACGCTGGTCTTTCTCGGGCCTCGCATTAGCAGCCAGCAGGGGAGAGCGCCAACAGCTCTAACCTCTTGTCTCATCAGCGGGAATTTAGCGACTGCAACCATTGTTGAAACTATGTTCTCCAATTAGGAGGCGCGGAAAGGCGCGCCTGGCGCGGTAAGGGACGAACACACCAATGGCTCACATCAAAAGTCACTTGCGTTCGCCTGCAGCTTGCGTTAAGTAAACGCCAAATGCTTTGTCTTGGCGCAAGAACGGAGCGAGGAGAACCAAGTGATTCCTGAATCCCATCCTTTGCGGGACTTTTTTGTGGAAATGGTTAGCCGGCATTACACGGACGAACTGGGCATGCGCGACCCGGAAGTCAGCGGTTACGTGGCCAATATGCTGGCCGAATTCTGCGAACTGGACCAACTCTTCAAGTTGCGCAACACCGCCGGCAAGCCCCTGGATGATGTGGGCGAAATGTTGCTGGAGTCCGACCCGGTCTATGGTCCTGCGCCCTCCTTCGACCGCGAACGCCAGGTGCGCAAGCACATCGGCGACTTTACCCTGTTTTTTACCGGCATGTTTCCCGAGAGCATCAACCACCTCCGCCTGCGGCGGCAGCGGCTGGAAAATTTTGTGGATTTCATGAAAGCAGGCAAGGAGAGCTACTACATCGTTTCCAAGTTCGAATTCTTCGAATACGCCAAGGTCGCGCCCATGTTTGCCCGCCTCTCTCAGCACTTTGAACAGTGCGTTTACGGCCTCAACCTGGTAAAGAACGAGCTTGCGGAGATGCAGCACCCCATTGCGTCGCAGGCGCGGCAGATTCTAATGTAAAGCTGCAATTAGCCGTTGGCCATCGGCATTTGGTCCCTGAACGTTGTTACCGGCAGCTACCCTCCTTCGGCTTTAGTCGAGCCGTCAAGAGCCACAAAGCTTCTGGGCTTTTACCCCTGAGAGATTGGAAAACCCCCCGCGGCCCACAAATCTTTCCGATCATGAACCGATGCGGGACGGCCTCAGGACAGCCGGCGAGACGCTGGCGGCCGGGTCGTAGAGCCATGCTGTGCAGCATTTCCAAAAGGACATGCGCGCCGAATCCGCGTACCCGTTGCTCATAAGTTCCGCGGCCAGGCGGGCCCGCGCCATGCCATCACGCCGGTAAAAAGACGGAGAACGCTGACCCTCTCCTGCGTGGTTTCACGCTGCTGCGAAAGCGGATATAGCCGCCGTGTTTGTTCACCAGAGATTTGGTTACCCACAGCCCCAGGCCGGTTCCCAGGTGCTGCTTGGTGGAGAAGAAGGGCTCGAAGAGTCGGTGGCGAATACCGGGTGGAATGCCTTGCCCATTATCAGCAATCGTAATGCGAACCCCCATTTCTCCGTGCTTTCTCCAGCTGCGCGCGGCTGCCACATGCACCACCAGCACTCCCCTCTCCTGGCAGGCATCAATAGCGTTGGCAATAAGGTTGGAGAATACCTGCCGGATTTCCCCGATTCTTCCGCGAATTTCCGGCGCCGTCTCGTAACGGGTCTGGACCTGAAGATTGTCGCGCCGGATTTTGTAATCGTACATTTCCAGCACGCTATTGATCACCTTGGGTACATCAATGGGCAGGGGAACGCTGTTGTCCCGGTAAAAGCCCAATGTTTGCCGTGCAATGTGAGCAACGCGTTGCAATTCTTCATCGGCGCGGCTCAGGTACTCCTCAAGCTCGGGGGGAAGCGAGGGGTAAATCTTGGCAAGGTAAATCAGATTGGTGACCGCTTCCAGGGGATTATTGATCTCATGGGCCATGGTGGCGGCCAGGCGGCCGGTCGCCGCCAGCTTTTCCGTGATGCGCAAGCGTTCTTCCGCGCGCTTGCGCTCTGTGATGTCGCGCATGATGGAGGAAGCGCCGATTACCTGGCCGCTGGCGTCTCTAATGGGAGAAATGGTGATCAGGATATCAATGGGCTCGCCATTCTTGTTCAAGCGCTGCGTCTCCTCGTGCTCGATGCGCTCACCTCGTCTCAGCCGGCGAAGGATCTCGAGCTCGGCGCCATGCAGTTCCGGAGGCACCAGGAGTAAAACGGACTTGCCCAGAATTTCTGCTGCGCTGTAGCCGAACAGGCGGGCGGCCGACGCATTCCAGCTGTTGATTACACCGTCCAGTGTTTTGCTGATGATGGCATCCTCGGAAGACTCGACAATGGCGGCCAGCAGAGATTCCGTCTCCTCAGCCTTGGCGATCTGGCGTTGCATTTCCAGCTTCTGCAGACGCTCCCGTTCGACAATTTCCCGCTGCAGCGCCTCTTCCGTCTGCTTAAGCTCAGTAATGTCAAATCCCACGCCGTGAACAAACCATGGTTGCCCGTCCTTGCGCCGCACAATCTTGGCCTCGCAGTGGAACCACACCACCCGCCCGTCCCGCGCCATGACGCGATACACAGATTTGAGCGGTTTTCCGCTCAGCAACATTTCGGCCGCTTCAACGCTCCACTTTTCCCGGTCTTCCGGGTGGATTTGCTGGTACCAGCGGATAGGGTCATCCAGCCATTCCTCGCGCGAAAACCCAAGCAGTTGTTCGATTTGCGGGCTGACGTAAGCTTCGCTGATGTTGCCATCCAGATAACCCATGAACACTACGGCGGGAATTTGCTCGACCAGTACCCGGTAGCGGTCGGCGACAGTGGGTAGCGCGTTTTCTGGGAGTGGGCTGGCTGACTCGTCCGCTTTCACGATCTGCGGTGGCTGTTTCAGCAAATGGATGCCATTCAGACAGCGCCCAAGTTCCGCCAATACCGCTTCCACTTCCGCAGGGCCTACGCCGGAGGAGCCAGAAGATGGCGTTTCCTCGTCAGGAACATCGGTTCGAAATGGGCGAGGCGAAGTCACAGCCAAACACGAGAGTTCCGCTATGCCTGGTCAACGTGCCCGCTGTCGGGATCGGAGGCGCTGCTGTCTGGCAATGGCTGTTCCATTCGATGGTTGGGCGCTCGCCTCCAACTGGGCACTTTGTTGAGCGAATTCTGCGTGAAACTGCGCAATGCGCGAATCATTTGCCCGTAGGTCGCCACCGCCTGAGATGAGAGCAGGGACCCAGGAGGTTGGTTCATGAAGGGCATGAACTTCTCCGGAAAGCCGGGCATGGTGCAGCCGATGCAGATGCCGCCCACGTTGGGACAACCGCCCACCCCTCCCATCCAGCCGCGTTTCCCTACGTTGCACTGCACTACCGGCCCCCAGCAGCCCAGTTTGACGATGCACGTTGGCGCGCCATATTGCTCAGCGAATTCGGCTTGCTCATAGAAGCCGCCGCGGTCGCAGCCTTCGTGGACGGTTTGGCCAAACAGCCAGGTCGGCCGCAAGCAGTCATCCAAGGGAATCATGGTAGCCCGGCCCGCAGCTTGGTAGAGCAGATAGAGCAACGTCTGCATCATGTTGTCCGGTTGGACCGGGCATCCGGGAACGCAAACGACAGGAATCCCGGCCTTCGACTTCCACTCCGGGCCCAGGTATTGCGGCAAACCCATGCAGCCGGTGGGATTGCCTTCCATGCCGTGGATTCCGCCATAGGCGGCGCAGGTGCCGGCGGCAACCACTGCCCAGGCGTGGGGAATAAGGCGGTCAATCCACTCGCAAGTGGTGATGGGCTGGCCGGTGGCCGCATCGGTGCCCAGCGATGCCCAATAGCCTTCCGCTTTGTTGTGCTCGTTAGGAATGGAGCCTTCGACAACCAGCATGAAGGGGCCCAGCCTGCCCTCGGCGGCAACGCGGAAAATGCGCAGGAAATCCTCGCCCGTTTCGTAAGCGAGAAAGGAATTGTGCAATCGCACTTTGGGAATTCCTGGAATCCCGCCCAGGAGTACATCCTCAAGGGTGGGTTGGGTCGCGGCAGTCAGGGCAACGGTATCGCCGTCGCATCCCAAGCCGGCGGTTATCCACAGAATGTCAATTTCGGCCGCGGGCTCGGAATACTGGCCTGCGCTCTCCCCGCTGCTGTTGCCGCCTGGCATTAAGCCTCCGGTGAAGAACTCAACTCCTGCCCGTCAACAGTCTGCTCATTTTATCGCATACGGAGCATACGCGTTAGACCCCACCGGGAGATTAGAATCGTATTGCGATGTGCCGTTGCAACTCAGGTGGCCGAAGCCCGGTGCGCGGCAAGCTGGCAGTGATCGCTCCTGACTCCCGACTACTGTCTACTGACTAATGCCTGCGATAAAAGCTTAGCGCCGCATCTCCTTGCTCCAGTTTGCGATAGCGCTGCAGCGCGCCCACCTGCGCCGGAGGATTGAATTTGCCGTCATGTTCGGCAATTACCACACTGCTGGGCTGCAGCAAGCGCGATTGCGAAAGGAAGCCGAGGGCCTCGACGTAAGCCTCGTGCAGGCGATAGGGTGGGTCGAGAAAACACAAATCACAGGCCACTGCCTGGGCATCCAGGCGCCGCAGTCCGGTCAGTACGTCGCGCTCAATCACTTCAAAGCTGTCGGCTTCAATGCCGAGCGAGTCCAGGTTTTGCCGGACTAACTTCACCGCCCGGGCTGACTCTTCCACGAAAAACACCATGCGGGCGCCGCGACTCAGCGCCTCGATTCCAACGGCGCCAGTCCCCGCATAAAGATCCAGCCATACCGTGTCAGCCAGGCGTTCGGGATCGCCGCTGGTCAGCACGTTGAACAGGGCTTCCCGCAGGCGGTCGGAAGTAGGGCGAATGTCGAGGCCGCGCAGGGAACGCAGGAGACGGCTACGGTATTTGCCGGCGATCACCCTCACCTTCATGTCCTGGGCCTGCCCAGGAAAATTCGCCTGCGCGGGCTGCTCAGTCTAAACTATATGAATTCACGCCGCGGACTCTTCCCGGCGCCTTTCCTTACACATGAGAAACTGGTCGTTTCCTGTAGGCCGAATGTTCGGCGCCGATATTCGTATCCATGTCACTTTCCTGCTGGTGCTGATCTTTGTGTGGTTCACGGAGGCCCCGCCGCAAGGTCCGGCGGGCGCGGGACGCGGCCTGGCGCTGGTGGCCATCATTTTCGTTTCCGTACTGGTTCATGAACTGGCGCAGGCAGCCGCGGGACGCCGCTTGGGCGTGCCGCCCCGTGCCATCATTCTTCTGCCGATCGGCGGCGTCACACTGCTGGATGAAAGCCAGCAGATAGACGCCGTAACCGCGGCCGGTACGGTTCCCTTTTGGAAACGCGAGCTGCGGGTGGCGGCCGCAGGATTGCTGGCCAGCCTGGCCGTTGCCGCCGCCTCCGCCGCCGTGGTGCTGACCATGTATCCCGCCGTGGGACTATGGAAGCTGCCGCTGGTGCATTCCGGCCACCTGCTGCGCAGCCTGGTGTGGTGCAATTTGTTTCTGGTTGCTGTCAACCTGCTGCCCGCCTATCCACTGGATGGCGGACGCGTGCTGCGCGCCCTCTTCGCCCAGCGCATGGAGATGCTGCAGGCCACGCGCCAGGCGGTCAGCCTGGGCCAGGGCATCGCCATCCTCATGATGTTTGCCGGCATGGTGTGGAACACCTGGCTGATACTGGTCGGACTCTGCCTCTTCCTGGGAGCGCAGCTGGAGGAGCGTTCGGTGCTCTTTCACTCGGTGCTGGAGCAGGTGCGGCTGGAGGAAGTTATGCTCACCGACTTCGCCACCCTATCTCCCGGCGACACGCTGGAGGACGCGCTGCACAAGGCCGTGCACTGCCTGCAGGATGATTTCCCCGTCATCCGCGGCAGCGACATGGTGGGCATGATCTCCAAGCAGAAAATTCTGCAAGCCCTGCGGTCGAACGGCAACTCCTACGTGCAGTCAACCATGAACCAGGTGTATGAGGTGGGTCAGAAGGGCGAATCGCTGGCCGGCGTCTTTCATAAGATCACCCGGGGCGGGTTAACCCTGATTCCGGTAGTGGAAGACCAGCGCCTGGTGGGCATTGTCACGTTGCAAAACCTGATGCACAGCATGGCCATGCTGGCGGAGAGCCGGCGGCTGCGGCAGGACTAGGCGGCAGGACTAGGCCCTGCACGACAAAGACCCCTTAACCATAAAAGGACACGAAGGAGCACAAAGAAAAAACCAGGCCGGCGAGGAATGTGATTGGTCGCAAGCTGCAAAAACCAAAAACAATCAGCTTCGTTGGTTCCTTCGTGCCTTCCTTCCCTTTGTGGTAAGAAATGTTACAGGCGGATGGCGCGGGCAAATTCCACCGCCCCGATCTTGCGCAACTCCGCCAGCACATTCTCCTGCACGCGGCTGTCCACGTGCACCACGGCGATGGCCTGCCGGACCCCGCCTTCCCCGTCCTGAGCTCGTCGCCCGAGCGAAAAGTTCGCAATGTTGATTTTGTGCTCGCCCAGCGTCGTGCCAATTTTGCCGATCACGCCCGGAACGTCGCGATTGCGCAGGAAGATGAGGTTACGTTCCAGCGGCGCTTCCACGTCAATGTCGTCCACCGCCAGCAAGCGCGGCGAGGCGCTGTGCAGAACCGTGCCCTTCACCAGGCATTCCTGGGCCGCGGTCTTGAGCAGCAGCGAAATCACATTCCCCGCCCCGCCTACGCCTTTGCTCTTGCGCGCCTCGTGCACGCGCACCCCGCAGCTTTCCGCCAGGGCGGCCGCATTCACCAAATTCGCGTTCTCTGTAACCATCTGGTTGAGCACACCCTTGATGGCGGCATTGCGCACCAGTTCGGTCTTCCACTCGGCAATGCCGCCGGTGTAACGCAGTGAGATCTCCTGCGGCGCGCCTTCCACAATCTGCGCCAGAAAACCGCCCAGCCGCTCGGCAAGCACGATGTACGGCTGCATTTCCAGATATTCGTCGTGCGACACCGAGGGCACGTTGACCGCGTTCTGGATGACGCCGTGCTTCAGGTATTCCTTCACCTGCTGGGCAATCTGGTAGCCGACCGCTTCCTGCGCTTCGTGCGTTGAGCCGCCAATATGCGGCGTGAGGACCACGTTCGTGAGTTCGAGCAGGGGTGAGCCTTTGGGCGGCTCGTGCTCAAACACGTCGAGCCCCACGCCGGCCAGCTGACCGGATTTGAGCGCCTCAGCCAGCGCGGCCGTGTCAACCAACTCCCCGCGGGCGCAGTTGATGAGGCGCGCGCCACGCTTGAGCTTAGGCAGCGACTGCGCGTTGATCATGTGCGTCGTCTGCGGCGTCAGGCCCACGTGCAGGGTGAGGTAATCGCTCTCGCGGTAGACCTCGTCCAGCTCGGTGAGGCGAATGCCCTGCTCCCGCGCCACGGCGGTGGAGATGAATGGATCGTGGGCGATCACCTTCATCGCAAACGCGCGCGCCCGCTTGGCCACTTCCATGCCGATGCGGCCCAACCCGACAATGCCCAAAGTTTTGCCGCGCAATTCGGTGCCCTGCAGGCCTTTTTTCTCCCACTTGCCGGCATGTGTAGTCCCGTCCGCATGAGGAATGTGGCGGGCCAGGGCCAGCATGAGAGCGAAGGTATGTTCGGCCACGGCAACCGCGTTGGCCCCTGGCGTGTTCATCACCGCGATGCCCTTGCGGGTGGCGGCTTCCAGGTCAATGTTGTCCACGCCCACGCCGGCGCGGCCGATTACCCGCAACTTACGGGCATGCTCCAGCAGAGCGGAATCAACATAAACGGCGGAGCGCACAATCAAGGCGTCCGCCCCTTCGACCTGGCCGGGGAGATTGCCGTTGAGCTGCTCGTGAGTGATGACGGTCCAGCGAGACTCTTCCTTTAGCAGTTCGATCGCCGAAGAAGAGATCTTTTCTGCGATAACAATTTTCATGGCAGCTTCCGATCAAGCGCGCACGGTAGCGGGCTGTGACGCCTCCGCCTCCGTGGCATACACCTCCTGGGCGGCGCACAAACCGGAGCCCAGTTCGACGGGCGAGCCGGTGGCGGCCAACACGTGCTCCAGCGCTCCGATTACACCAATGGTGTCCAGATAGTCGTAATAGCCGATGTGAGCGATGCGGAAGAGCTTGCCCTTCATCTCGCCTTGGCCGTTGGCTACCACGGCGCCGAATTTGTCGCGCAGGGCAGCCACGATCTTTCCCGAATCCAGCCCCGCCGGCGGCACCACGGCGGTGAGCGCCGAAGCCGGCGAAGTGGGGGAAAAAAGCTGCAAGCCCAGTGCCACCGCTGCCGCCCGCGTCATTTGGGCGCAGAGTTCAGCGCCGGCAATCAGGCGGTCGCGTCCGGCAGCCAGATCCCCATCGCCTCCCTGCCGCAAGTAGTCCAGCGCAGCGCCCAGGGCGGCGATCAGCGCCGTAGCCGGGGTATAGGCCGACTCGCCCTTGGCTGCAGCCTTGCGCTCCTTGCGCAGGTCGAAGTAATAACGCGGCGTGCGCGTGCTCTCCATGCGTTGCCAGCCGCGCTCGCTTACTGCCAGGTAAGCCAGGCCGGGAGGAATCATCAGCGCCTTTTGCGAGCCGCCGATGATCACATCAATGCCCCAGCCGTCCACATCCAGGCGTGTGGTGCCCAGTCCGGTGATGGCGTCCGCTACCAGCAGCGCCTGCGGCGCTTGCGAATGCACCAGCTTGGCGATGGCTTGCACATCATGCCGCGCACCGGTGGAGCTCTCCGTAGCCTGCATGTATACGACGCGCACCCCGGGAGTGAGTTTTTCGCGGATGCGGGCGGCAGAGAAGGTCTGACCATAAGGCGCGCTCAGCACCTCCACCTGACAAGCGAAAGCCTGCGCCAGGTCGCGCCAGCGCTCGCCGAATTTGCCTGCGCTCAGCACCAGCACCTGGTCGCCCGGCGAGGTCAGGTTGGTCACCGAGGCTTCCATGGCACCTGTGCCTGAGGAGGCAAGTAGGAGAACGTCGTTGCGGGTGCCGATGAACTCCTTCAAATCGGCCAGCGTGCGGCTAAACAAGGCGCGGAATTCAGGTGTCCGGTGATGCATGCCGGCCGAAGCCATAGCCACCTGGGCCGCCGGCAGCAGCGGGGTGGGCCCGGGAGTAAACAAGCGCGTCTTTCGCAACATGGGACTAGGAGACCTTCTGCTGAAGATTTCAGGAATCCCCCCCAGCTTAGCTCACTACGCGGTGAAGGAAAACCTCTGCCGAGCGCCGCGGACCAGCTGCCGGTCCAAAGCGGGAAGTACCGCAAGCAGCGGGCCCGGGTTCCCGGACCCGGCCTGCGGATATATAAGGCTAGCTTCTGCTATCACGACTCTCGTAAGCCCCTCGCCCTCTATAACTTTCCGGGGTTCTACTTACGATCCCGCGCAACGTTTCTTCGAGCATTGTCGTCCAAAGTATTGAGCTGATGCATTCGGTAAGCCGAGCGCCGGATGGCACCGAGCATTGGCAGTGTTAAGGATTGTCTTTGCGACTCGCTCGCCGCAAACCGGCGCAGCGCAGGGAGATTTTATGGCTATGACCCGACATCGCCATGCCTGGCTTGATGACGAAAGCTGCGCCGCCTGCGGCGCGCAGCGCTGTCATGCGACGCAACTCCGCTCCGCCATCATGCTGCAGAGCGCTCGTTGCCGGCGCGCCACCCAGGACGGGTCGCAATACTGCCGCCGGCATCGCTACCTGGACCACGTACACAGTAAGAAAACCGTGGAGACGCTGCAACTGCAGCCGCAAGCAAAATTATCCTGAACTTGGGCGGGCCTTAACTTTAACTCCGGAGGCTATTGCGGGCTCAGGCTCTGGTAGTTCTCGGGCACGGTAGTCACAATGCGGTTGTTGACGAGAAAAAGCACCAAGCCCGAACCCAGGTCTTCGCCGTTCCGCACAATCAGAAGGCCATCCCCATTAACATTGGCCGGGGCCGGGCCCACCCAGTGATTTCCCCCCAAAGAGGATTTGGGTACGCGCGCGATCAGCGCGATCGAAGGATAACGGACGTCGTAGCGGTCTACTCCGTCGGCCAGCAGCGTGATGCGCCGTACGCCGTCGGAACGCACCAGCACATAGGCCACATCCTGGTCGCTGCCGCGGCCGGAAAAGTCTCCCATAACGCGCCCGCTGACCGGCGCCCCGGTACTGCGCAGCCAGGCTGCCGCATCCGGGTTGAAGTCGTCCGGGGTCGCGGCTCGCCAATCGTTCACTCCGGCGATAAGGGTGGCGTCAACCGGCAGGATGCCGGCAGCAGCGCTGTTGCTCGGGGCCAGCACAGGGACTTCCTTGCGCTCGGCCCGCTGCGTGGCGGCGATGACCACCACCACCGCGGTGATGGCTCCGACGACAATGGCGGCTCGCCCCAGAATGCGCTTTTCCTTGCGCAGCGGTTCCACCTTCACCGTGTCGGCCGCGGGCATGTGCTTGAGCGCCGCCGCCAGCGTGGCCACCGATTGCAGATGGTCCAGGATGTGACGGGCCGGCGAATCGCCGGGAATCACCAGCTCGCTTATTTCCACCGAGGCCGGAGTAATGGCCAGGAAACTCCCATTCGAACAGGCAATTTGATGGATAGCCCGAGGTACGGTCTGAAGAGCGAGAAACAGGCGCGCTTGGCCGGGATCGTCGCTGCGCGTGATAAAGCGGCTGTCGAAGGCCGCGTCGCCGGTGCGCACTATCGCCCGCCCCTCTCCGGGGTCGGCGGAACGGGGCGCAATCCACAAGGTAAAGTTGGCCGGAACCCCCATACGGATGTTCAGGCCGGGCACATCTTCCTTATTCGAGAAGCGCACCACTGTGGGCAGGCGGCTGAAATTGCCCGAAATTACCAGGTCGCCGCCATCGCGAAACAGGTCCCCGGCCAGGGTGTCGGCAATTTTTTCGGCATCGCGGGCCAATTCGCGAAACCCGGCAAACTTGCGCAGGTTGTACACCAG
The DNA here is from genome assembly GCA_035252015.1 of Terriglobales bacterium. GTDB lineage: Bacteria > Acidobacteriota > Terriglobia > Terriglobales > Acidobacteriaceae > JAICWP01. The sequence goes on along the minus strand of DATFDP010000020.1, from coordinate 3,109 downwards.
GGCGATCACAGCGCCCAGCACGGCCAGGCCGAAGATAATCCCCAGTACGATGGCTAATGGAGAGAGTGAGCTCATCATGCGGTTAAGCGCCGGCCATTAGTGCGACGGCTTGCGCGCCTTACCTGGGGGTGGCGGGCGCAAGTTCAATGTTGCCAGGGGATACACTGCGGCCCCTGGGGCGGAATCATACCTTTAAGGGGGAAGGCCTGCCTCTATAATGAACCACGATGAGCATCAGCGAAAAAGTACAAAAGGACATGACCGAAGCCATGCGGGCCCGGGATGAGCGCTGCCTTTCCGCCCTGCGCATGGTCAAAGCCGCCCTCAAAAACCGGGAAATCGAGAAGCGCGGCAAGTTGGACGACAGCGAAGAGATGCAGGTCCTTAACAGCCTGATAAAGCAGCGCAAAGACTCGGTGGAGCAGTTCACAAAAGGGGGCCGCCAGGAGCTAGCGGATAAGGAAGCCGCCGAAATCAAGCTCATCGAGTCCTACCTCCCGCAGGCGGTGCCGGAGTCCGAGATCGAGTCGGTAGTGCGGGCCAAGGTGGCGGAAATGGGCAGCCCCACACTAAAGGACATGGGTGCCGTCATGAAGGCCGTCATGGCCCACTTTCAGACGGCTGGTGGCCGCGTAGACGGCAAGTTAGTCAGCGAAATCGTGAAGCGGCAGCTCACGGCAAAATAGAAAAAGCTAAGGTCGGCCTGCGGACGAATCCTTCGCGGCTGGCGCTGCATTTTCCTTCAGGAACTCGCCCAAAAGCCCCTGCACGCGCCGGTTGCCCGGCAGACGATCAACACTTACGGTTTCACGTCCCACCCGATAGGCCACCAGCGCAAGATCGCTAGTCAGGCTGAAGTCATAGCGCCCGTCAGTCGCGAGCACGAGAGCGCTGTCGGGCGCCGACGTGCTGGCCAGCACCAGCTTTAACTCCCCGGTCTCGGCTGCATAGAATCGGACGGCCCCGTCGCGGTTCGCGATCGCGATCACCTTGCCGTTGGGGCTCAGCGCAGCAGAAGAGGCTCCCGGCTCCGCCTGGTAGCTACGGGAGCTCGTCCAGTCGCTCGTGTTCCATGACCACACCCTGCCGCCGGCTTGCACCGCCCAGGCGCGCTTGCCGTCAGCGGAAAAGAAGACGGCCACAATTGGGCCGAAGGAACGCTGGTTCGGCTTCTCCGGATCGAAGTCTTCATACTCGTGCAGAATGCGGGACGGGGTATTGCCCGCGGTGTCGAGCACCCATACGACCCCAGTTTCCGAGCCGGCCAAGAGAAGCTTGCCATCCGGACTGTAGGCCAGGGCGGAGGTTCCGTAATCTTCAACCCCAAATGGCGGCTGTTGTTCGGGATTTGGGAAGGCGCGGCTGCGGTTCAGGGTGGCCGTGTCGTAGACCTTCACAATCTGTTCCTGCTGGCCGGTAGCGATCTGTGCCCCGTCTGGGCTGAAGACGACTACATTCAGCTTTGGATCGGGCTGCCGCCGCTGGCGGAGGAGATTGCCGGTTGCAGGGTCGAAAAGGATGAGAAGGCCCACAAAAGGAATCTCGTCCGTTTCGCACGCCGGATCAGGGTGCCTTGAGTCGCAGGGGAGTTCATCGAGCATCGCTGCGGCCATCAGTTTTCCGTCTGCGGAAAAGTCAACGCTGTTCGAGGAACCGCCCGAAAGAAGGGGCAGTCGCGTCCCCGGGCCCACTGTAATCGGCTTTTCGGGATCGCCCGCGTTCCAGATTTGGGTGTCTCCCTCGTAGTATGTGTGGCCCTTCACATCGTGGTCGTCGTCGCGGGTGCCGAGCGCCACCCGTCCATCCGGGGAGAGTCCCATCGCATGGATCGTGCCTTCGGCTTTCAGCATCGCCGGCGCCGCTCCCACCTCCGGAGCCCAGACTTTGGCTAACTTCTCGCTAGCCAAGGCGAAGCGGCCATCATTCCGGTTCCACCCTACCGCCGTTAAAGCACGCAGTGGCGAAGAGCATGCCGTCGCCAGCTGCTTTCCTGTATCAACATCGAATATGCGGACGGAGTCTCCGCCGATGGCAAGTTCTCGGCTGTCGGAGCTGAAAACAAGCTCATCATTGTCGCCCTCCTCGCCGCCGGTGGCGAAAGATATGGCCCGTTTCCAGGCCCTGGTGTCAAACAGAGCAGTTTCCGCGCTATATCGCACGGCCAGCCACCTGCCATCCGGACTGAAGGCAAGTTGTCCCACCGAGGGGTACTGAACATTCTGCTTGATTTCGGTCAACTCAGCGCCTGATGCCGTATCCCACACGGTTACGAAGCGGCGGTCGCTCGAGTGCGCGGCCAGGTATCGCCCATCTGGACTCAGCACCATGGCCAGCACATCATTAAAGTTGGCATCTATCGTCCGCAGAACGCGTCCAGTTTTCAGGTCAAACAACTGGATGTGCTGCTGTTGCCGCGGTTCCTCATTCCGCGAAGCACCTGTGCTGCCATCGCGGCTGATGGCCTGCAGCCGCATGCCGTTCTCCAGCAGCCGAGCTACGTTTTGCTGGTTGTCTGAGAGCATCCACGTCTCCACTTCCGGCGTGGAGGGAGCGGCGGGATTGCGGGCAAAAGGTCCATCCAGGTTCCATTGTGCGGTGCTTAACGGCAGCCCGCTATCCAAGTTCCATATAGAGGACGGCGCTCCCGGTGGGCCAAAGTTCAGAATTTCAGCGAAATCAACCGGCAACACGGCGACAAATTTGTCGTCCGGGCTGAACATCAGTGAGCCCTTGGCTCGTATCCCACCCACTTCCGTGCCCCCGGTGTCCAGGTGGTGGTGAATTATCGGGCTGAGATAGGGCTTCATGCTATTCAGCAACCTGCCGCTGCTCACCTCCCACAGAAAGACCTGGTCCTGGTTGTCGGTAGCCAGCAGGCGGCCATCGTGGCTGAAGGCAATATGCCGGCACGGGCCGGTGTCCGCACGTTGTACCACCAGCTCTGGGGCGGCCGATTGCGCCCGTGCTATTGCAGCCGGAGCGAGCCACAACAAAACAACTCCCAGGAGTTGCCGCCACGAGAGACTGCGCATCCGGCAAAAATAGCGGCCACAATTTCAATAAGCAATCTGCTTTGTTTTAGGGGTGCTCAGGTGGAAACGGTGCCGTG
>DATFDP010000019.1:0-3489 GCA_035252015.1 Terriglobales bacterium | reverse complement strand
TCGGTGGTGACGTACTTCTCCTGTCTGCACCTGGGAGTACAGACCTGGGCGGTGAACCGACTGACGCAAGCCCACGCGCGCGGGGACATGGAAGATTATCGGCGGGTGCGGGACACCGCCTTCGGGTTTTACTTTTGCCTGGCGCTCGTGGGCAGCACGGTACTGGCGGCATTCGCGTGGTGGGCGCCGGTGGGCTCGTGGTTTCATCTGTCGGCAACCAGCCGGTACGGCATTTTCGTCGTCCTGCTGCTGCTGGGGGGTCAATTCCTGTGGACCATGCCCGCTTCCCTGCTGTGGTGGGTATATGGCACAACGGGTGACTTGGCCCGGACACAGTGGGTAATGAATGTCTCCAAAGTACTGACTATGGCCGTGACGGGCGGTGCGCTGCTGCTCTGGCCCCGGCTGGTGGTGGTGGCGGCGGCGCAGGCGGCGGGATTCCTGGCGATTGTCGGGCTGGTGTGGTGGGACGTTCACCGGCGCTTCCCCGAACTGGTGCCCGGATTCAGGCACGCAAAAATCTCTCTGCTGCGCCCCATACTGAGCGAAAGCATATTTTTCGCCATCATCAACTGGGCGGTGGCACTCACGCTGCACGGCGCGAACCTGGTGGTGGCGGGAATGCTGGGAACGGCGGCGCTGGCGCTGTTCGTGACCACGAGGACCCTGGCCAACTCCGTCCGACAAATGGTGGGGCTGATTGTTCATTCTTCCTCGACCAACCTGACGCGGCTGGAAGCGCTAGAGGACAAGCAGCGGCTGCGGCTGGCCTTCCGGCTGGTGCTGTTCGTGACCGTGGCTGGGTGCGTGGCAGTTTCCGCCTCGCTGTGGTTTGAAGGGGCGTCGGTATTCAGGGCGTGGACGCGGGGCCGGTTGGCGGCCGATATCTGGCTGCTGCGCCTGTTCCTGCTGTGGCTGGTGCTGCAGTCGCCGTGGATGGCGGCCTCCGCAATTCCCGTGTACACCAACAAACACAAGGGGCTGGCGATGTCGTACATGATCTCCAGCATCGGCGGTCTGCTGCTGGGCGCGGTGCTAGTCCCGCGGCTGGGATTGAAAGCGTTGCCGATTGCGTTCATCGTGGCCGAGGCCCTGGCCTGCTATCACTTTGTGGTGCGCAATGCCTGCCGCATCATTGGCGAACCGTACTTGCCGTTCGCCGCCAAATTGTGGTCAGGCATGGTCGGGGTTGGGGCCTGTGCCTTTGGCGCCACCTGGGCCGTACATGCGGCTCCCGACCTGGGCACTTTGCCGCGCTGGGTTTGTTCCGGCGCTGCCAGCCTTGCGGCCGTCGCACTGAGCGCATGGCTGGTTTGGTTTCGCGAGCAGGAACGGGTATTCATTCTTCGTAAAGCGAATACTGGATTCAGGGTTCTCGAACGGATCTTGCCGGGTCGGATCCGCGCGACGGCTCCATAGCTAAATCCTTCGTGGCGACCGCCAGCAGGTTCTGCGTAAGAATCAAGCCGGAGCCGGGGTCGCCGGTTTCGGCCATGTGAACCAGGCGGAAGAAGGCGCGCAGGCCTGACCACAACAGGCGCCGCAAAAAACTTTTAACGCCATGCACGGCGGGTACGTCTTCGCGGCATTCAAGCGAGGAGAATCCGCATGCCTGGGTGAGCTGGCGCAGGGCCTCGCGGGTGAAAGCCATCTCGTGGGTGAAGTCGCTCCAGAAGATGCGCGAGCCAAAGACGCCTTCAGCGTTGGGCACATGCAGGATGAGGCGGCCACCGGGCCGAAGCACGCGATGGGCGTGGTCGAGGAGTTCCAGCACTTCATCCTTGGAGAAGTGCTCGAGGACGTCGCAGGCGACTACCACGTCAAAAAGTTCGCCGGCACTTTTGCGCAGGAATGCGAGCAGATCGCCAGCAATTACCGATTTGACGCCCAACTGGCGGGCGAATTCGACCTGGTCGGGCGAGGTCTCGATGCCCAGCGTGTTGACGTAACCGGCCTGCTGCAGCAAGAGCAAGAGCACGCCGGAGCCGCAGCCGAGGTCCACAATACTGGAGTTGCGGTCCTTTGGGAACCATTGCGCCACCAGTCGCCGCAAATAGGGGCGCGAAGATGTGAGGTCGCGCCTGACTTGCTCCACGTCAGTGCGCCGCTTCAGTTGTGCGTAACGAGCGTAGAACCTGCGGCGGTAGGCCGTACTTTGAGCCGAAATTTGGGTGGTAGTCATGCCAGTTTAGAAGCCGCGCACACGGCCTGTGGGACATCGGCGGCGGTTTTAGGACAAACGATGCGCTCGACGCGCTCGCAAAAACGGGGGAAAGCAAATTCCTGCTCAAAGCGGGCTTTGCCACGCTCGCCGAGGGTTCTCCTGAGGCTGGCATCGTCCAGCAAGCGCAGAAGGGCATTTTGAATATTGGCGGGACTGGGAGAGTCTACGAGGATGCCGGTGCGGTTATTTGCCACCACTTCCGGAACGCCTCCCCAGTTGGCGCCGATGCATGGCTTACCGTAGTACATGGCTTCGAGGAAGACGATGCCAAATCCTTCCTTAGTGCTGGGGAGGACGAAGATATCGCAGTTCTTGTGGTAAGCGGGCAGGAGGCGGTCACTTACCCTGCCGGAGAACAACACCTTGGCTGCTATGCCCAGATCGTGGCTCAGGCGCTGGAGGCGGGCGCGATCGTCACCATCGCCGATGATGACGGAGAAGGCATCCGGGAAGCGCTCGAAAATGGGAGGAAGAGCCTGGATGAGACAATCAATATTCTTATAAGTGTCGGAGGTACTGAGCCGGGAAACAGTCAACAGCATAGGACCGCTCGGCAGGCCAAGTTCGTCCCGACCACAAGTCTGCCGGCTACCATTGTCAATGTAGGCAGGATCAAGGGTCAGGGGAAGTATGGTAAAGCGATCCTGTTCAATGCGGTTAAGGCTTCCCATAGATTCCGCGGTGAAGGAACTAATGGAGAGGATGCGCTGCATCCTGCTGACGCCGAACTTTTGGAACATGGGCAATTTGCGCCAGACGTCCACTCCGTAAACAAAGAGGGACTTTGCTGGGGAGCCGGTCAGGGGCGCCAACGGCGAAAAGTTGACGTGGCCAAAGAGCACGAGGCCGGCCCTACGAGCGGCCGCCAAAGCAGCGAAGAGAAACCTGATGCGATTGCCGGAAAAGCACTGAATCTCGAGCCGGGATCCGAGCGACATCGGTGAAAACTGCTCACTGTTGTCCAAAAGCGAGAAGATGCGCACGTCGCGATCGTTTCTGGCAGCGACTTGGTCCAGCGCCCTTATAAGGCAGCGATTAAAGGTTTCGATCCCGCCAAAGGCGTGGAAGGCGCCGGTGATGAGGACCACGATGTCGGATGGGGAACGTGGCATGAGAGCGATAAGGGGGGGCGCTACAGCTTCGCCCCGTCACTTAGATTGGCTTATGTGACCCGGAGCCGAGCTGATCAAGCCACTGGACACACGTCAGCACCCACGCTGGAGAGCGCCACGACGGTCTCACTGTGGCTTTGCTTGGGACAGTTT
>DATFDP010000018.1:0-15732 GCA_035252015.1 Terriglobales bacterium | reverse complement strand
GCCGCTCCGCGGCGGTCAGGGCTTTTTTGTTTGCTGCTAGAATGTGCCGGTCGTGAGAGCGCTTCCGGTTTGCCTGCTCCTGCTCCTGCCGCTTTCCGTACCGTTGTGGGCGCAGAAGCCGGCCCCGCCGCCTTCTTCCGCCCCTGTGGTGATTCAGCCGCCACGCCTGCCGGCCCGGAAGAAAGCTCCAGAACTCAACCTGCCTCCTGTACCCCGCTTTGAGGACGTTGCCGCCCAAGTGGGCCTACACTTTTCTCACCTCTCCGCCCCAGAGAAGCGGTACGTGGTGGAATCCATCAGCGGGGGCATCGGCCTGTTCGACTGCGATAACGATGGGCGCCTCGATATTGTCATGGTCAATGGTTCCACTGTCGACCGCTACCGGCAGGGCGGCGATCCCATGGTCACGCTTTGGCACCAGGAGCCGAACGGAAAGTTTACTGACATCACGCAACGTGCGGGTTTGACCCGCAAAGGCTGGGGCATGGGGGTAGCCGTGGCCGACTACGACAACGACGGCAATCTCGATCTTTACGTCACCGGCTACGGCGGCAATGTTCTCTATCGCAATAAGGGGAAATGCGTTTTCCAGGATGTGACCGACAAGGCCGGCGTGCGCGGCGGCGGGTTCAGCACGGGCGCGGCGTGGGCGGATTATGACCGCGACGGCTACGTGGACCTGTTCGTTTCGCGTTACGTTCACTTCGACATGGAGCATTTGCCTGTGCCCGGCAGTAAGCAGTTCTGCCGCTACAAGGGCGTAGCGGTTCAGTGCGGGCCCTGGGGAATGCAGGGGGAGGGCGATCTGCTGTTCCACAATCGCGGCGATGGCACGTTTGAAGAAATGTCCAAGAAGGCAGGGGTATCCGACCCTGACGGATACTACGGCCTGGGAGTGGAGTGGGCCGACTACGACAACGACGGCTGGCCCGACCTGTTCGTGGCCGATGACTCGACTCCCAAGTACCTCTACCACAACGAACACGATGGCACGTTCAAAGAGACAGGCATGCTGCTGGGGGCGGCGCTGGATGCTGACGGCAACGCGCTCGGCTCCATGGGAGTGGATTTCGCCGACTACGATCACAGCGGCCGGCTTTCCATCTTTGTGAGCAATTTCGCTGACCAACCCAATACGCTGTATCACAACCTGGGCGCGCAAGGTTTTGACGACGTCAGTTGGACTTCAGGCCTGGGGCAGGCCAGTTATCCCCTCGTAGGCTGGGGAACCGGGTTTTTCGACATGGACAACGATGGCTGGCCTGATCTGTTCGTGGCCAATGGGCACGTTTACCCGCAGATGGATGAAGTCATGGCCAGCGCGCCTTACCGCCAGCCTCTGCTGCTCTACCGGAATAATCGCGATGGCACGTTCGAAGAAGTTGCCGCCGCAGCCGGCCTGGGATCTATTTCTCCCAACTCCCGTCGGGGAGCCGCGTTTGGCGACATCTTTAATACCGGCAACGTGGACGTAGTGATCACCAACATGGACGGCCCGCCCACGCTGCTGATGAACCGCAACCAGGACGGCTATCATCCTGTTCTCTTCCACCTCATTGGCACGAAGAGCAACCGAGCCGCCATCGGAGCGCGGGTCACAGTGCGTGCCGGCAGCCTGGTGCAATTCGACGAGGTGCGAGCCGGCTCCGGCTACCTTTCGCAAAATGATTTGCGGCTGCACTTCGGTTTGGGTTCAGCCGCCGCCATGGATGCGGTAGAGGTGCGCTGGCCCAGCGGTGCGGTGGAACACTTCGCTCACCTGTCTGGAGATGCGATCTACACCATAGTGGAAGGCAAAGGTGTGGTGGATTCGGTTCCCCTGCGTTCGCTGTCGGTTCCTGCGGAAACGCCGCCCGGCGTACACCAACACTTCTGACGAAGAACAGTGAAAATCGTATTCAGCCCTGGCATCGGCTGGTTCGTATGAGTTATGGCTTAATCCTTGCCGCACAGAACCGTTTGTGATCGCCAGCTTCAGCGGCTGATGGTGGTGCGCAGCATCTGAAGGCGAGTTGTCTTGCGATCCTTTCGGCACGGACAAAAGCTGTGCCTCAGACGAAGCGTCACCGTCAATAGCGTCCGCCTTTTCCACAACCTGACGCCATCTTCTACGCGTATCACCTTATTGTTCCTTGCGACTGCACCACTTACGCTGCAGTTGTAAAACCCAATTCCGGGCGCGAAAAGAGAGGTTATGAGCGACAAAGTAATGGAACTTCGGGTGGGCATGGACAACGGGCCGCAACCGCCGGCAAAAATTAAGGTAGTGGGCGTAGGCGGAGGCGGCGTGAATGCTGTCAACCGCATGATTGAGGCGCGCCTGGAAGGCGTGGAGTTCCTGGTGGCCAACACCGACCTGCAGTCGCTGCGGCTCTCGCGCGCGCCGGTGAAGATTCAGATTGGCAGCAAGCTGAGCAACGGCCTGGGCGCGGGCGCCAACCCGGAAGTGGGCCGCCGCGCCGCGCTGGAAGATACCGACAAGCTGATTGATGCCCTGGAGGGCGCGGATATGGTGTTCGTCACCGCCGGTCTGGGCGGCGGCACCGGCACCGGCGCCGCGCCCATCGTCGCATCTTTGGCCAACGAACTGGGCGCGCTCACGGTGGCCGTGGTGACCAAGCCATTCGGTTTTGAAGGCAAGCGGCGCATGGCCCAGGCGGAGCAGGGCATTGCCGAGCTCATGCAGTCGGTGGGCACGGTGATCGTCATTCCCAATGAAAAGCTGCTGAGCGTGGCCAACGCCGCGGGCTTCTTCGAGTCGTTCCGGGTGGCCGACGACGTGCTGCGCCAGGCAGTGCAGGGCATTTCCGACATCATCCAGGTGCCGGGCATTATCAACCGCGACTTTGCCGACGTGCGCACCACTATGGAAGGTATGGGTTATGCCGTGATGGGCACCGCCATGGCTTCCGGAGAGCGGCGTGCAGCAGAAGCGGCCAAGCGTGCTATCTCCTCGCCGTTGCTGGACAACGGCGGCATCTTCGGCGCCCGCGGCCTGCTGATCAACATCACAGGCTCCAGTTCGCTGACCTTGAGGGAGGTAAACGAAGCCTGCCAGATCATCCAGGGCGCGGCCGACGACGAAGCCAACATCATCTTCGGCGCCGTTCAGGATGAAAGCATGAAGGAGCAGATCAAGATTACGGTGATTGCCACCGGCTTCCGCTACGGAGCGCTGGAAACGCGTCACCCCAATAATATGTCGGCGGCGTCGCTGGCGATCTCGCATGCGCGCATCGCTTCCAGCTACCAGGCCCAGGAGCACGTAATTCCGCCCCCAGCACAGGCGCTGGAACCCCTGCCGCCGCGCGCTGTGGGCGACTCCAAGCGCTGATTTGTAGCTCGCTGCCAACTGAGCGCGCACGGCTCTGCGCCCGCGCGCTCAGTTTCCCTTTTTTACTTTCCGGTATTCTTACGCTTCTGTCCTGGCGAATCTCTTCTTTGGCGATTGCATCCAAAATACTCGTTGGGCAGCCTTGTCCTGGAGGAGAAATTGAAGACAGGTACGCACGCGGCGCTGGCCTCCCTCGCAGCTTTCACGTTAGCAGTTGTTGTGATTCCTTCCTTACTCGCTACAAATAAGAATTTTCATGACGCTCCCGCCTCAGCCAAGCGGCTGAAAAATCCCTATACCGCCGACAAGCAGGTTCTCACCACCGGCCACGAACTCTTTCATCATTACTGTGCACGCTGTCATGGCGAGAATGCCGAAGGCTCGGGCAACATTCCATCGCTGGTAGACGGCGCCATGGAAACGGTGAGCCCGGGAGAAGTTTTCTGGTTTGTGACCAAAGGCAGCCCGCAGAATGGCATGCCTTCATGGGCGAAGGTGCCGAGGAAGGAACGATGGGAAATTGTTACTTATGTGAAGTCGCTGGGCTCACCCGCGAGGCGGGAGGCGGAGAGCCGGCCTGCGGCGCCGGTGACCGCTATGAACAGCACTATCAAAGACCCGCCACCCAAGCCGCCGTTTACCGACTTCCGATACGAGCAACCGGGCAAGGTGCGCAAGATCATGGTGCAGGATCTTCCTGCTCCCTACGCCACGCCCTCGGCTGACAACGGGCCGGACGTGGTTGCGCGTCCCGCCAACGTGTGGCCGGAGGCGCCGGCCGGTTTCAAGGTCGAACTCTACGCCACTGGGCTCAACAACCCGCGGCTTATCCGTACCGCCCCTAATGGCGACATTTTTGTGGCTGAGAGCGAAGCCGGCGACATCCGCGTGTTTCGCGGCATCACCAAAGACGGAAGGCCGGAAGAAATGTCTGTATTCGCCAGCGGATTGAATCAGCCTTACGGCATTAATTTCTATCCGCCTGGCCCCAATCCGCAGTGGGTCTACGTCGGGCAAACGGACGCGGTGCTGCGTTTCCCGTATCACAACGGAGATATGAAAGCCACGGGCAAGCCGCAGCACATTGCTAATCTGCCGGCGGGAGGCGGGCACTGGACGCGCGACATCCAGTTCTCACTGGACGGCAAGAGAATGTTCGTAGGCGTGGGCTCACGATCCAATGTGGACGATCCTGACACCCACCCGGGGGAAAAGTATCGCGCAGACATCCTGCAGTTCAATCCTGAAGGTTCCGGCATGCGGGTGTACGCCTACGGCATTCGCAATGCCGGCGGCGGCCTGGCGGTCAATCCCAAGACCGGCGAACTGTGGTGCTCGGTTAACGAACGCGACGCGCTGGGCAATAACCTGGTGCCCGACTACATCACGCACGTGCAGGAAGGCGGCTTCTACGGCTGGCCCTGGTGGTACATGGGCGGGAACCAGGATCCGCGACTGAAGGGCAAGCATACGGAGCTGAAGAGCAAGGTGATTGCGCCCGACGTACTTATCCAGGCACACAGCGCTTCGCTGGAGCCCACGTTCTATACCGGCAAGCAATTTCCGGCGCAGTATAGCGGGGACATTTTTGCCGCCGAGCACGGCTCCTGGAACCGGACCCCCCGTGCCGGTTATGAGGTGATTCGCATTCCGCTGCACCAGACCGGGCACGCCAGCGGCGAGTACCAGGACTTCCTCACCGGCTTCGTGCTGCCTAACGGCGATGCCTGGGGTCGTCCGGTGGGCGTGACTGTGGCGCCCGATGGTTCGCTGCTGGTGAGCGATGACGGCTCTAATTCCATCTGGCGGGTCAGCTACCCGAGCAAGTAATGGATGGTGCCCCACTCTCCGCGGTTTGTGCGATGAGTGGGATGACTGTCTTCACCTGCTATCAAATATGGGCGAATGATATATTGGGACGCTTGGGTGTGCTGCCCTAGAGCAGGAGGCGGAACGTGAAAGGCGATCCCAAAGTCATTGCTGTGCTGCAGCAGGTGCTCAAGGCGGAGCTTACCGCCATCAACCAGTACTTTCTGCATGCTGAGATGTGCGAAAACTGGGGCTACTACAAGATGGCCGGCCTGACCAAGAAAGAGTCCATCGAGGAAATGGGGCACGCCGAAGTGCTGATTGAGCGCATCCTCTATCTCGACGGCACCCCTAACATGAGCGACTACTTCAAGATCAATATCGGCGACAGCGTCAAGCAGCAACTGCAGAACGACCTGCAACTGGAATACGACGCGGTGAAGCGCCTAAATGAAGGCATCAAGCTGTGCGTCGCCGCCGGCGACAACGGCTCACGCGAGCTGCTCAACAAGATTTTGTCCGACGAAGAACACCACATTGACTGGCTGGAAGGCCAACTTCACGCCATTGACGAGATGGGCATCGAGAACTATCTCTCGCAGCAGCTCCACGGCGGGGAAAAAAAGGACTAACGAGCGCTTTGGCCGCGCCACAATAAGGGATGCCAGATTCGTCAACATCCACGCTGGTCAAAGTTCTCCTCGCTGTTTTCAGCGGCGTAGCAGGCGCAGCCCTGGTCGCTGCTGCCTTCAAAGTTGATTCTCTAAACTGGATGGTGGATGGTCCGGGGTGGCTGGTCAGCCGCTTTATGTCCTTGGATTTTCATGAAGGGGAAGGAGCCTTGGGCTTCTTTCTCGCGATCTTCCTCAGCTGGGCGTGCTGGAGCGTTGCCGCATGGCTGTTACTTCTTGGGACGCGGCGGCTCATGCGCCGCGCATTTTAAGCAAATCAGTACCGCGAGCGTGTGCCTTAGAACAGGGCGGAAATCTCATTAGGCGGCGGCTTCCTGCGGCAGCTCTATTTCCAGGGCGACATCGAACTTTGAATAGTACTTTTTCACTTCGCCGGCGCCGTACTTCTTGCGGAACTGATCGGCGATATTGTTGACCCGCTTGGGGTCATTGATGAACTTAGCCTTAACGCCGGCTGAGGTGCCCTTGGCAGCAATGGTCAGCACCGGCGTCTGCAGCAGGTTGCGATACCACTGCGTGTCCGAGCCGCGCACTGGCAGCAGGTAAAGGCGGTCCTGCTGGCGGACGAACCATACCGGCAGGGAAATGTTTTTGCCCGACTTTCTTCCTGTGACCGTGATGTCCAGCTCCTGAATATCATCCAATAGTTGCGCCATCTTTGAGGTCATCGCTGCCCTCCTCGAGCCTGCACCGTACAGCTTAGCGCGGCGGGAGGGCGCGCCACAACGCGGGCACGAAGCATCCTGACCGCAGATTCCTGGCGCGCTCAACCGGCGTGGAGCGTGGGCGATGGCGCAAGAATTCGCTTGCCAAGCACCGGGAGCGGGAGCAAGCCCGCAGGCTTTTATGGCTGGCATGGCGGACCGCTCGCGGAAGATTTGGCCCTTTTGCGCCCGCACTGGCGCTCCTGTTCCTCTGCATTTTGGTGAACTACGTTGATCGTGACAATCTTTCGGTTGCGGCGCCACTGCTGAAGGACGAGCTGCACATTTCCGGCGCACAACTGGGCATTCTCCTTTCGGCATTTTTGTGGACCTACACCGAACATGCAGTTCGTGAGCGGCTGGCTGGTGGACCGGTTCAATGCCATCGTGGTAATTGCGGCGGGATATCTGATATGGCCGGTGGCCACCACGGCAACAGGATTCGTACAGGGGTTCACGCTGCTGATCATTGTTCGTCGGTATTGGTCTGATCAGCCTCAGCCGTATTCAGTGGCAGCAAAAATGGCGAGAACTAAGCTTTGATGGGGGCTAGCGGATCCACGGGGTCTGACTTCGCTTCTTTTTCCTGGGCGGGAGCAGTGCTAGCAGGAGCGGCAGGAGGAGCCTCGGGCAGCGGCGGCACCGCATCGGTATTGTCCAGCAATCGATGGTGCAGGCAGTAAAGCGCCAGTTCAAGACGGTCGGAAACGCCCAGCTTGTCGTACACCTTGCGCAGATAGTTTTTGACTACCTGCTCGGTGGTATTCACCCGCACCGCGATTTCCTTATTCTTCATGCCCTGGGCGACGCAGGCCACAATCATCATCTCTTTCTGCGTCAGGTGGACCTTGGCGGCCGGGGCGATGGGGCGGGTAGCCTGGGTACGGAAGGCATGCAGCACCCAGTTCACGGCCTGCTCATCCAGCCAGATATCGCCCTTGGCCACCTTGCGGATACAGGCCACCAGGGTCTCAGGCGGAATGGAGCGGTCAATTATGCCGTGAGCGCCGCGGCGGAAAAGTTCCAGGACCTCGTCCTGGCTGGCGCCAGCCGTGAGCACAATAAGCTTTGAGTTGGGGACGCGGCGCAGCAGTTCGCTGACAGCTTCAGCGGGCTCGGCGGCCAGTGCAGTCTCGAAAAGAATGACGTCGGCGCTGAACTTGGCGATGGCGGAGATAGCCTGGCCGTAGCTTTCGGCTTGGCCGACCACGCGAATGTCATCTTCCAGGGCGAAAATCTTGCGCAGGCCGACGCGGAAAATTGTCTGGCTATCGGCCACAATAAGGCGGGTGAACGTCTTGTCCTGGCCGTTCTGCGCGTTCTCGCTATCGCTCTGAAGTTGGACCGAGCTGCTGGCCATAGTGCCTATTGTTTCCTTGCGCCCACGCGCTCCAAACCGTATTCGTCAATGACCACGCCTACCCAGTAGGTTTGGTTTTCCTGGAAACAGCGCACCGCCCGACCGCGGCAGTTCACCACCACGCTGCTGGTAGTTCCCAGTATTTGGGCGGGCATGCAGATGCTAAATTCCACGGCGGCGCCGATGGGGACTTCTTCATCGGTCTGGAAGAGGACGCCGTTGGCCGAAATGTTGCGGGTCTGGCCGGCGTGGTCGCCCTGCGGGCTGTGAAATTCCACCGGCAACTGCAGAGGAAAGCGGGCAGCGCTCTGCATGTCACTAAAGCGGGCTGAATGCCGCGCCGAGTGTTCTGCTTCCGCTACCGCCGAATGTGGCCTGACATCTTTGGACACGCTCTTCTCCACCATGGAGGCAGCTGGGGGTAGCGCGCTCCAGACCACAAGCTGGGATAGGGGGAGCTTACAACGGGGTAGGGGCCAGGAAAAGTTACGAAAGTTATGGCCTATTCGAGTGGCAACAAAGATAGGAAAAAGTGGCCAGCAAAGTTCCCGTGGGCGTGCTTCTCTGAACGCACTTGCCTCCTTTAGCAGTCGAGACCTAGCTCGTTACGACTCACTTAACGTGCTTGGGAGAAGTTGCAAGCAACGGTTAGCGAAGTTCAGTTTCGAGTATACGAATCACACCGGAAGTGGAATCTCCGAAAGGCGGTTACCGAAGTGACGGATATCACTGAGGCGGGCGGGCGAAAAGCGTACATTCTGCTGGAGGGTGCTCGTGGTGAGGAGGGTCAGCCTGCGGCAGCGAAGAGACGAGACGTTGATGCCGGTTTTGGGGCCAGAGACCCGGCTGGTAGGTGGCACGCTGCGTAAGGCGGGCATCGGGCAGCTGCCGGAACAATCCAAAGGTGGCGACAAGAGGCAAACCGCAACTTCAGCTTCATCTCCGTTAACGGCATCAGCCGCAGCTTCAACTTCGGTTGCGCAATCCCGCGAGACTTACATTGCGCTGCTGGCTACAGCGGGAATGGCCGCACATTTTACGCTGCACTACCTGGCCGACGTGGGAGCGCAAGTCTACAACCTGCCGCTCTACCTCACGCTGGCTGTCGGCGGTCTGCCGTTACTGATCGGGCTGACTCGGCGCTTGTTGAAAGGGGAGTTCGGCTCTGACCTCCTGGCGGGAATTTCCATTTTCAGCTCAGTGCTGCTGGGACAATACCTGGTGGGTTCCATCATCATACTTATGCTTTCCGGCGGGGCAGCCCTGGAGCAGTTCGCCACGCGGCGCGCGTCGTCGGTGCTGGATGCACTGGCCAGACGCATGCCGCAAGCCGCGCACCGCAAGAACAACGGCGCGATCGCAGACACAAATCTCCAGCAGATTGTTATCGGCGACCTGCTGGTGGTGTTTCCACATGAGATCTGCCCGGTGGACGGCGTAGTGGTGGAAGGCCACGGCGCGATGGACGAATCATATCTGACGGGGGAGCCCTATGAGATGTCAAAGACGCCGGGGTCGAAGGTGCTGTCAGGGGCCATCAATGGCCACACGGCGCTGACCATCCAGGCGGAAGCGCTGCCGGTGGACTCGCGCTACGCCAAGATCATGCGGGTGATGCAGGAAACGGAACAGAAGCGTCCGCGGCTGCGGCGGCTGGGAGACAAGCTGGGCGCCTGGTACACGCCTATTGCGGTAATAGTGGCAGGAGCGGCATGGGCGGCGACGGGCGAGCCTATGCGCTTTCTGGCGGTGGTGGTAATTGCCACGCCCTGTCCGCTGCTGATTTCCATACCGGTGGCGGTGATTGGCGCCATCTCGCTGGCGGCGCGGCACGGCATCATCATCAAGAATCCGGCGGTGCTAGAACAGATTTCCACCTGCCGCACTCTGATCTTCGACAAGACGGGAACGCTGACTTATGGCAAGCCGGCGCTGACCGAGGTGGTCCCCGCGCCCGGGTTTACCAGCGAGGATGTGCTGCGGGATGCGGCCAGCCTGGAGCAATACTCCAAGCACCCGCTGGCAGGAGCGATTTTAGTGGCAGCACAAGGCGCCAGGCTGGCGCTGGAAGCGGTTAGCCAGGTGAGTGAGCGTCCTGGAGAAGGTCTAGAAGGCATTGTGGGAGGGCGGGTGGTGCGGATAACCGGGCGTAACAAGGTGGCGGAACAGGAGCTAGCGCTGCCTCCGATTGTGAGCGGCCTCGAGTGCCTGGTTTTTGTAGATACGCACTATGCCGCCGCCTTCCGCTTTCATGACGCACCGCGCATGGAGAGCCGGTCATTCGTGGACCATTTGAAGCCCAAGCACGCGGTGGAAAAAGTCATGCTGGTTTCCGGGGACCGTGAATCGGAGGTGCGTTACCTGGCAGACGAGGTGGGCATCAGTGAGGTCCATGCCAGCCAGGCACCGGAGCAAAAGGTGGTGATCGTGCAGGAGGAGACGGAGCGGGGGCGCACACTCTTTCTGGGTGATGGCATCAACGATGCGCCGGCGCTGATGGCCGCGACCGTGGGAGTGGCCTTCGGCCCGAACAGTGACATTACCTCCGAAGCCGCCGGGGCGGTCATCATGACCACGTCGCTGGCCAAGGTGGATGAATTGTTTCACATCAGCGACCGAATGCGGGTGATCGCGCTGCAGAGCGCGTTGGGCGGGATGGCGCTGAGTATTGTGGGCATGATCGCCGCCGCTGCCGGATATCTGCCGGCGCTGGAAGGTGCGATCGCGCAGGAAATTATTGATCTTCTGGCGGTGTTGAACGCGGTGCGGGTGGCGCTGCCCACGCGTACCATGTCGGATTTTGAGGCGGCGAGTTCTTTTGTGCTTTCGGCGCACAAGCGTTTGGGAACGAGCGCCTGAACGAGGCGCCCGGAACGGTGGGTCATGGAAGGGATTTGGGTGGTGTTTCTGGTGGTGCTGGCGGTGAATCTCGTGCCGGTGTTTGCTCCTCCTACCTGGCTGGTGCTCTCGTTCTTCAGCTATAAATTTCCGGACAATGACATTGCCATGCTGGCGCTGGTGGGAGCGACGGCGGCCACGATCGGGCGGGTGGTTCTAGCCAAGTCAGCACGCGGCTTGGTGCGCGGCAAACTGTTTGGCGAAGAAACCCGCCAGAACCTTGACGTCATCAAGGAAAAGCTGCACGGGAAGCAGACCTTAACCGCGGGCGTGTGCCTGTTTTATGCCTTCAGTCCGCTGCCTTCGAATTACCTGTTCATCGCCTACGGCCTGACCACACTGGAGCTGCGGGTGCTGGCCCTGCCATTTTTTCTGGGGCGGCTGATCGGGTACAACTTCTGGGCGCACCTTGGTTCGGCGGCAGCACACAAGCTGGCCATCGAGGCGCCGCAGAGCTACATGAGCGTGTACTTTGTGCTGGTGCAGATAGCGTGCCTGGCACTGATTTATGTGTTCATGCGCATTGATTGGCGGCGATTGCTGCAGGAAAGGAAACTGCGCTGGGCGGGGAAGAGAAGTTCTCAGTACCTGGTACCCAGTTCCCAGTCAGCTTCGTGTGACACCCGGCAAAAGGCTGGGACAGGCTCGGCTAGAGGGTGACGTCTTGACGCAGACTGCGTTATGGGGCAGTGAGTCTGTTTAGGGCGCCACATTCGGCAAAGTTTGCCGGACAGGGCGGTCGACCCATAAAATGAAGTGGCGATGCGGGTTGGCTTTTGCCTCTCGCTTCCTGACAACTGGCGCCGGAGAGATGGCCGAGTGGCTGAAGGCGCACGCTTGGAAAGCGTGTATACGGGAAACCGTATCGTGGGTTCGAATCCCACTCTCTCCGCCATCTAGTGCGCGAGTTCCTTCGCTACACTCGGAATCTCGGCTGCAGGCTCCCGCTTCGCTCACGCCTGCAAAACGCCTCAAGTTTGAATCCCACTTTCTCCGGTGTACAGTTATAGAGGTTCTACGCCGCAGTCGGGATTTCGTCACCTTGCCGGCGTAATTGTGATGTTTCTAAAACGAACGTGGCCGGCTTCGCTGCCCTGCAGGTAAATAGGTCCAGCCAAGGCTTCATGGCTGTCCAAAGCTCCGCCGGTGATGCCGGGAATTTCCTGCTTATCAATGATGGTGTGGCCATTTTGCGCAACCGTAACCACGCGGCCCACCAGCGTTATGTCGTAGCTCTGCCATTCGCCCGGTCGGCGCGGCTGTTCCGGTGACGGTGCTAGAAAGCCATAAACTCCTCCTGTGCGCATGCTCGGCCCTTCCGGCACCGGGTCGTCTTCGATCTGAAGTTCATAGCGGCCGCGCAGGTAAACGCCGCTGTTAGCACCGCGGGCGCAGTTGAATTCTACGTGCAACTTGAAATCCTGAAACTTGGCATTGCTGATCAGTTCAGCCCCGCGTCCGGGACTCACCAGCGTTCCGTTTTCCACATTCCAGGCAGGCAACTTGGGGTCGCTGGCGTGCCAGCCGGTCAAGTCTTTGTTGTTAAACAACTGCATTGGCTTACCCCACTGTGGAGGGCTGTTTCGCGTCAGAGACGGCGCACGCACGCCTATCCACTGCCAGGGAGTGCCGTCGGGCCCAGTCGTTGTTCCCATAAGCCGGTCGCCGGACAGCCTGCCCGTGTACATCATGTCGTCTTTTCTATCTTCATCTTTTTTGGGGGAAACAAAGGTGAGTTGACCATTCGCGAACTCGACTTTCGGCAGTGGCCGGGCATTTCCCCAGCGGCTGACAAAAAGCGCTTTGAGCTGCCCGTTTTGTTCTGTCAGCTCTAGCCACGATGGGTATTGTCGTTGCGGAGTTTTCAAGGTCAGGTCCCATCGTCCCAAAAGCGCCTGCACCGAGTTGGCCGGCGACTGTTTGCCTTCTGAATACGCCTGCAGGGCGCTAATGAGGATGAGGCCTGCCAGCGCGATTGCTGTGCCTCGAACGCTTGACAGGGCCTTGAGATTCGACATGAAACCCTCCGGCGGAGAATTGTAAATGACCGGGCGGATTCCCGGGTCTTGGATGGAGGGTGAGGGGTTTGCGTTTTCACGCGAATAGCCCTGATCCCGGCATACAATCTAGGGACACCGCGTGGCAACGAGCGCGGGAAGATAGCTTTCAACATGCCCGGTACAGACGCGTTCACAGGTGCACCATGGTGCGAAAAATTTTAGCTCTGCTGGCTTTGGCCTCGTTCCTGGTTTCTTCCGCGACAGGTTTCGATACTTACTGGCATTCGCAATGCAGCCAGAAGGTGGGCGAGCAGTTCGGTTTTGCAGAGGACGCATGGAAGATCATGCAACTGGGCAATTTCTCGCCTGATTTCTTTGGGCCGGTCTCCGAGTACGCGTCTAAAAATCTCAAAGGCCAGGAACTGCAGGCCCTGACCCAATATGGGGCCGATAACCCGCAGGTACGCGGAGCAGCCATTTTTCTGCATTTCGACAATCTGAGCAGCGATTTTCAGCGCAACTCAGACTTCGATTATCTGTTCTCCCACCTGCTGCACAGCACGCAAGCGGCGCTCGCCGATTACAACAAGATGAAGTTGGACGACCGCACGCGCAAGGTGCTGACCCTGGTTACGCTGGGCGCTTCGCTGCACGCAGTGCAGGATTTTTACAGTCACTCAGACTGGATCCATAACGACTTCAACAAGACCGACGTCAAGATGGTCAAGTTGCCCTCGGGCGGCTTCCGCGCCCCCACCTGGTTCGAGTTCCGCAGCAAACACGACAAGCCGGACAAGTGGCCTTTTCATGTGACCTCGGGAATTTATCCTCCGCCGCCTGGTGCGCTCAACACTCACACGCACATGAACCACGATAACTCTCGGCTGATGTATACGGAGTACGAGAATCCTGGCCAACTCCTGCGGTCGCAGGCCCAGTATCACGATGCGGGGGCAGTTCCGGCGCGTGGCGATAATGCCTCGGACCTTGCTCACCAGCAACTGGCGGTAAATACGGCGATAGCGGCCAGCATTGAGTGGGTGAAGAAGGTGGAAGAAAACTCCGATGCCAGGAAGGCGATTGACTTTGCCAAAGGCTGGAACCTGAAGCTCAGTGATCCGCGCCTGGCCAAGGAACTACAGGCAGGAACGGTGACTGAAATGGCGGTGTCCTGCGCCGCAGGCAAATGGGACGGCAATGATCCACCCGCCGAACGAGGAGCCTTCTGCCGCTCGGTGCTGGAGCGCAAAATGAATTCGATTGGGGGCACGACGGGTTCGGAACTACAATCGGAAATCATCGGCCTGGCCGCAAACCTGGTCACGCCCTTCGCCCTGAAATTCACCGGCATGTTCTGGGACGTGCACGGCCGCTACCACATTCTGGAACGCCTGGCCGAAGGTGTGGGGTCGAACACAGGCCACTACAGCTTCAAGAAGTAAGTTTTCAGGTGCGGATAGCGCACTGCTGCACAGGACGAAGTGTGTATTGACGCAACATCGGGTCCTGATTAACTTACGGGCAAACAAAAAGGGCACGTTTGGGCGTGCCCCGTTGTGAACCCTTTAGGCGTCATCTGCGGCGCCGAGATACGGTTTCCTACATTCGCTTCCTGATTGCGAGTTGGTACTTGCGGCGAATCGTTCTTAACAGCACTCGAAATCCGGACAGGCAACGCCCGTGAGCGTGTCTGAGACCTGCGCTGCAGCCCGAACCTGAGCCTCGATCCAGGGGTAGGTCAGCGCAATGCCTTCTTCCAGAAATACCTTGGGCCGCCAGCCCAGGGAATAGATCCTGGCATTGCTGAAGTTTCTGGATTGCACGCCCACCGGACCATCCACGTGCCGAACGTTGACGCGCTTGCCTGCAACCCTGGCCGTGGTGCACACCAGTTCGTTCACTGAAACGTACTGCGGGCAGCCGATGTTCACTGCGCCGCGCAGGTCGGAGTGCATGAGCCGAAAGATTCCGTCCACCATGTCGCTGACATGGGTGTAGGAGCGGATGGCACTTCCGTCGCCCCAGACTTCGACGGTGCCGCCATCATCCGCCTCGGCCACTTTGCGGCAGATCGCCGCCGGCGCCTTCTCCCGGCCGCCGCGCCAGGCGCCTTCCGCGCCATAACAGTTCTGAAAACGGGCAATGCGCACCTGCATGCCGTATCGGCGCTCGTAGGCCATGGCCATGCGCTCGGCGTAAAGTTTTTCCCACCCATATTCATTGTCGGGGTTGGCGGGAACAGCTTCGGCTTCGGTCATCTCCGGCTCGCCCGGCCGCATGTCGCGATAGACGCACACCGAGGAAGAAAAGAAATAGCGCGGAATGCCCAGTTTTGCGGCAGTGTGCGTCATGTAAATGTTTATGAGCGCGCTGTTGTGCATGATTTCGCATTCGGCGGAGTGAATGAAACCCATCCCGCCCATGTCGGCCGCGAGTTGGTACACCTCATCCAGCCGGGTACCGGGAACGCTCATTGCGGCTTCGCAATTGGGCTGCTCGCGCAAATCGAGGAGCAAAAACTCGTCAGCTGAATTGGGCGAAAACTCGTGTCGCTTGATGTCCACGCCGCGGACCCAGTAGCCCTCATGTTTTAATTTTTTGACCAAGTGGCCGCCAATGAATCCGCCGGCGCCACATACAAGTGCCTTCTTCATCGAAAAACCTCCCTAAGTTCTAGTGCAAGGAAATGTGCTGCCAATCGGACGTTTGCTGCCCAGAAGCGGTAAGGATGACTAGAGCATTGCCAGTCAGTCTGAGACTCGAGAAGGGGCAGCAATGGCTCGCGACACCGCATTGTCCCACTGATGCCAGCGCCCGAAATGCTCTTCCAGAATGCGGAAGCCTTCGCCCTCGGGGCGCAAGCCGACTTCCTGCAGGTCGGCGTCCACCATGATGCGCACCAGATTGCGGAAGGTAACTTTGGGTTCCCAGCCGA
>DATFDP010000017.1:0-21304 GCA_035252015.1 Terriglobales bacterium | reverse complement strand
CCGACGGCCATGCAGTCTTTCCAGGGCACGCCGATGACCCAGGCAATGGGAGCGAAGATGGCGCCGAAAATGGTCTGCAGCGTCTCCGGGAAGCGGGTAAAGCCCCAGTGTGCGAGTCCGTTGTGGATGCCGCCCAGAATGCCGTTGCAGAGAGCGATCAAGGCCAGGAACGAAATAAGCATGGCGGCCACGTTGAAAGCGAGGTACATGCCGTCAGTGGTGCCGCGCGCAATCGCGCCAATCGCGTTTTCGGTCTTGTCCTCCATCTCCGCCATTTCAACTTTACCGGCGGTGAGCGGCTTTTCCGTTTCCGGCACCAGCATTTTGGAAACCAGAATGGTGCCCGGCGCGGTCATGATAACGGCGCTGAGCAACGCCTTGGCGTCAATGCCGAACATGATGTAGGCGGCCATGATGCCGCCGGAAACATGCGCCATGCCGCTAGTCATGATGGTCATCAGTTCGGAGCGTGTCACGTCCGGCAGATAAGGCCGGATGGTCAGCGGTGCCTCCGTTTGCCCCATGAAAATGCTGGCCGCAACGTTCAGCGACTCCGCCCCGCTGGCGCCCATGAAGCGCGTCATCACCCGCGCCGCCTGGCGTATGATGAACTGCATGATGCCGTAGTGATAGAGCACGGCAAAGAACGCCGCGATAAAAATGATGGTCGGCAGCACTTGGAAGGCAAAGTACAGGCCCAGGTGCGAATTCTTCTTGCCCAATTCGCCAAAAACGAACTCCGAGCCGGCGAAAGAATAGGACAGCAGCCGGGTGACGTAGTCGCCGATCACCTGGAAGACTTTTCTCCCTACCTCCCAGCGCAGCACCAGCACCGCGAAGGCGAATTGCAGGCCCAGGCCCCAGCCCACCGTCTTGAAGCGGATGGCGCGGCGGTTCGTGGAGAAGATGTATGCCAGGGACAGCATGGTCAGCAGCCCCAGGATGCCGGTGAAGCGCCCCATTTTCAGCTACCCTCGTTTTCTGTTCCGCAAATCAAACCATGAACCAGAGGCTGGATGGAGGAAGCAGGCTGCTCAGCAATCTGGTAACTCTCCTCGATCATCTGCCGCGCCGCTGCTACTCGCGTTTCCGCATTGTAATGAATGGTGCACAGCGGCTCGCCCCGGGCCACGCGCTCCCCAAATTTCTTGTGCAAAACCAGGCCGACCGCCGGGTCTATGCTGTCTTCCTTCTTCTCCCGCCCGCCGCCCAGCAGCATGCCGGCGATTCCCACCTGCTCGCACCGAATCCCGGTTACGAATCCCCCGCGCGGGCTGAAAACGTCTGTCTTGTGCTTTGCTTGCGGCAGGCGACTGGGATCATCCACCACTCGCGCGTCGCCGCCCTGCAGCTTCACCATTTCGCGGAATTTCTCCAACCCACGCCCCGAAGCGATGATCTCAGCCGTCAGCTTCTTGCCTTCTTCGACACTCGCGCTGGCCCCGCCAAGCTGGAACATCCAGCCGCACAGTTCGAGGCAAAGCTGCCGCAGGTCATCGGGCCCCTGGCCTCGCAAAACCTCGACGCACTCCTCCACCTCGAGCGCGTTGCCCACTTTCCGGCCCAGGGGTTGGTCCATGTCCGTGAGCAGAGCCACCACCTTCTTTCCCATGCGTTGCCCGGTTTCAACCATGAGCTCAGCGAGGAACGCAGCATCTTCCTGCTTCTTCATGAAGGCGCCGCTGCCCGTCTTGACATCGAGCACCAGCGCGTCAATGCCCTCCGCCAGCTTCTTGCTCATGATGGAGGCGCAGATCAGGTAGGGGCTTTCCACCGTAGCGGTGACGTCGCGTAAGGCATAGAGCTTTTTGTCCGCCGGGGCAATCTCCGCCGTCTGCCCGATCATGGCGCAGCCACACTCGCGCAGCACTCGCAGGAAATCAGGCAGCGCCAGGTTCACGTTGAAGCCTGGAATGGCTTCCAGTTTGTCCAGTGTGCCGCCGGTGTGGCCCAGCCCTCGCCCGCTGATCATGGGCACCAGCAGGCCGCCGGCCGCCGCCACCGGCGCCAGCACCAGCGAAGTCTTATCGCCTACGCCACCAGTAGAGTGTTTGTCCACCTTCACTTCGGGAAGGGAAGAGAGGTCCAGCACTTCGCCCGAGCGCAGCATCGCTTCAGTGAGGGCGGCGGTCTCCGGGCGCGTCATGCCCTTAAGCACGACCGCCATCAGCCAGGCCGCCACCTGGTAGTCGGGAATTTGCCCGCGGGTGTAGCCTGCAACAAGTTGCTCGATTTCTTCGCGCGTGTGCTCCTGCGCGTCGCGTTTTTTGCGGATGGCATCCACCGCGCGAAACGGAACCAGGCTGGGCGAGGATTGGCTCACAGCAGAAACCCTTCCGGCAGCAGATCGCGGATGGCCATCTCCTTCCATCCTTCCTGCGCTCGGAACAGCACTACCGCATTGTTTCCAAATTCCCAGATCACTTGCCGGCAGGCGCCGCAGGGTGAACACGCGACGTCATCCGGCGTCGTCACCGCAATGGCGCGAAGGCGCACGTTTTCGGCGCCGGAGTGTGCCACCGCGGAAAAAATCGCCGTGCGCTCGGCACACATTGTCAGGCCGTAAGAGGCGTTCTCCACGTTACAGCCGGTAAACACTTCTCCCAGTTCGGTGAGGATGGCCGCGCCCACCAGAAATTTGGAATATGGGGCGTAGGCTCGGGCCATGGTCTGGCGCGCCGCCTTCAGCAGGTGCTCGCGCTGCTGGCCAGGAAGAATGTCAGGCATGAGGACTCAGCTAATTGCGGCGCGATTGTATCAGGGGCGTGTACCCGGCACCTAGGGCTGGTTCAAAAATGGTTTCGGAAGGGCACGGCTTTCAGCTGTGCAGCTAAGAGCCGCTAAAGTCGCGGGCTTTAGCGCCTGAGGGTCGCTTCTCCAGTCCTCAAAAAATTTGAGACGACATCTAGTATTCAGTTTTGCGCCGTGGAACTCTGGGTAGCGCAGCGGTCGAACAAAACCGCATCAGCCGCGTAGCGGCGAAATAGGAAAGCCCAGCACGGAAGTGCTGGGTAGGCCCAGGCAGAACAAAACGAGTCCGCTTTAGCGGACGGCACCGTTACTGCGGCGGCACGATATCCGCGTGCCTGGCCACTTCCTGCCAGCGCCCGTGCTGCTTCATCCAGACTGCCGTAAAGCGAAGACACTGTGGTTTCCCGGCATTCGGCATTTTTCCGCTGAACACCAGAGTTTCGTGCCCGGCCACAATCACCGTGTTGCCATAGTCGCGAATGTACTCGATTTGCCGGTCGTAGGAGGTGAAGGCCAGAAACCCCGTCTTCACCAGGTCCAGAACCTGTTGCTTATCCACAAACCTGTTGAGCGGGTTGTTGACCACCAAATCATCCGACCACAAGCGCGCCATGGCGTCAGCATCGGAGCGCAGCATGGCTGCCACCTCTTGCGCGTTTAGTTGCCGCACTTCTTTGGTCGCGGCACTGTCGGCCGCCGGCTTGTCGGGACTTGTGCCGGCGAACGCGAGCAGCCCCGGTAAGGCGGTCGTAGCCGCCAATAGAAGAATGGAATCAGCCCAGGTTCTCATCGCGCGCACTCTTTCCGGCGAGCGGCTAAAACCATCCCGTCCGGCACAGCGCGATTGTAGCAGTTGGAAGTACCCAGTACCTAGTACCCGGCACTCTGTGCCCTCCCTGTCCTCTGTGGTTAATCAGGACTTGGTTTGGTAGACGGGCACCCGCAGAAACCATTGGTACCGTGCTTGGATTTCACGGTAAAGCCGGCGGGCGGCGTTTCCTGGTAGTCGAGGGTCGATTCGAAAAGAAAGATAAACGACCGCGGATCGAGAAACAGCCGCGCGCCATCCACCTGCAGAATGCGGTCGCGGTCGGCGGGTTCGGCTTCGACCAGCGCACGACAGGTCAGGCCGGCGCACCCCCCGCCCTCAACCTTCAGCCGCATGCCGCCGTGCTGCGGCGACACACCGTCGCGCCGCATGGCGGCGTGAATTTCGGCTAGCGCCTTGGGCGTGATTTGAATAGCCGGCCGGTTGTGCATGGTTGAAGAAGTAGTCAGGAGCAGTGCTCAGTAGTCAGCAAAAGCTCTTCCACGTTGATGCCTGACTTCTCAGCCCAGGGGTTTCTTGCTGATTCCTGACTCCTGAGCCCTGACTCCTATCTGACCGCCTTGCTGGACTCAAACGCCGGAGAAAGCTCCCTTAAACTCTCCACTGTCTTGCAGATCCGCTCGGCCACGTAGTCCACCTCAGCATCGGTGTTGAAGCGGCCGATTCCGAAGCGGATGGCGGCATAGTTCTCCGGCATGCCGATGGCCTTCAGCACGTGCGAGGGCGCGATCGAGGCCGAGGAGCAGGCCGAACCGCTGGAAACCGCCACGTCGCGCAAGCCCATTTGCAGCGCTTCGGCATCCACGTGCCCGAATGCCAGGTTCAAGTTGCCGGGCAGGCGGTGCTCCAGGCTGCCGTTGGCATGAACATCCTCGAGCCGCCCCAGAATGGCGTCTTTCAGCCGGTTGCGCAGCGCCGCTAGCCGCCGGTTTTCTTCCTCCATGTCGCGGGCGCAAATTTCGCAGGCCTTGCCCAGGCCCACTATACCGGTCACGTTCAGCGTGCCGGAGCGCATGCCGTGCTCGTGTCCCCCGCCATGGATTATGGGCGTCACGCAGGCCTGCGGCTTGCTGCGCACGTAGAGCGCTCCAACTCCCTTGGGGCCATACATCTTGTGCCCCGAGATAGAGAGCAGGTCGAGATTGAGCTGGTCCACATTGATGGGAATCTTGCCCGCTCCCTGAGCAGCGTCAGAGTGGAAGAGCACCCCACGCTCGCGGCACAGCTTGCCAATGTCGGCCAGCGGCTGCAACACGCCAATCTCGTTGTTGGCCGCCATCACCGTCACCAGGATGGTTTTCTCACTAATCGCGCGCCGCAGCTCCTCCAGATCGAGCAGCCCATCTTTGCCCACAGACAGGTAGCTCACCCGAAAGCCTGCTTTCTCCAGGTGGCGGCAGGTGTCGAGCACGGCCTTGTGCTCGGTAACCACAGTGATGATGTGATCACCCTTCTCGCGGCAGGCGCTAGCCACGCCGGTGATGGCCAGGTTGTCGCTTTCGGTGGCGCCGGAGGTGAACACAATCTCCTTAGCCTGGGCGCCGATCAGCGCCGCAATCTGCTGGCGCGCCTGCTCCACGGCTGCCTCCGCCGTCCAGCCGAATTCGTGGCTGTGGCTCGCCGGGTTGCCGAATTTTTCCATGAAGTAGGGCAGCATGGCCTCCATCACTCGCGGATCTACCGGCGTGGTGGCGTGGTTATCCATGTAGATGGGGAGCTTGACCGGGCTGGCGTGTTTAGTTGTGCTCTCGGCGCTCATGACAGACGATTCTAGACCGTTTGCCTCTGGCCCAACAACGGCCGATCACGTGTGGGGACGGGGCTCTGCCCCGTCCGGGCGAGCGTAGCTCGCCTTCGGTAGCCGGCGACGAGCTCGCCTTGTGTGGCCGGCAACCCGACCAGGGATATGGCAGAAATGGGTGGAGCAGGGCCTTGGCCCTGCATGGAAGCGACTGAACTGGAGTAGGCTTTAGCCGCTGAGGTATTGCGGACGCGCGCGAATGTACCTCAGGGGCTAAGCCCGCATCATTCCTGTGCCTCTAATGCAGGCCTGAAGGCCTGCTCCACCCTTACGAACTCCCTAGAACAAATGCGGTGCTGCCGGCCAGCGCAGGGGTTCTTCGACTCCGAGGGCCGATTTGCTAGCAAATCGGCCGGCTGCGCTCAGAATGACATTCGTAAAGGGAGTGTTCTAGAAAAAGACACTCCTCGGGATGGTCGAGATGACGGGCGAAATAAATTTTCTCGCCGCGACTCGGCGTCTCCGCGGTGAAAATCCCTCTCGCACGGACGTTCACAGCCCAACCCGGCACTCTGGCGTGTTTTTTTTGCAAAATTTTCTTCACAGCTTCGGAAATATGTGTATTCTGCGCTTGCAACCCATCTCATGTGAAAGCCTGAGGAGGAAGCCATAGAAATTGGCCAGCACCCCAGCCCGCTGTAGCCAGGAATCCAGCGCTGCGGCCCCGCAGCCGCTCATCGCAAAAAAGAAAGCTTCCTCGAAGCTTGGGCTGTGGCCTCTGGTAGCGGCCACTTTCTTCATGGTTTCCGGCGGTACCTACGGCACGGAAGACATCGTGCACGGGGCCGGCTACGGCGCTGCCATCCTCATCCTGCTGGTTACACCCATGTTGTGGAGTTTGCCCACTGCGCTCATGCTGGGCGAGCTCTCCAGCTCCATTCCCGCCGAAGGCGGCTATTACGCCTGGGTACGGAGGGCCATGGGCAATTTCTGGGGATTCCAGGAAGCCTGGCTTTCCCTGGTGGCCTCCATTTTCGATATGGCCATCTATCCCACCCTGTTCGTCGCCTATCTCGACCGGCTCTTCCCCTGGTTCCAGGAAGGCCATCGCGGCGTGATGGTGGGTGTGGCGGTGGTGGCGGTGTGCGCTTTGCTGAACATCGCTGGGGTTCAGGTGGTGGGCACCACTTCGCTTTGGCTGTTCTTCCTGCTTTCCGCGCCGTTTGCACTGATAGTGGTGCTCGCGCCATTCCACCACGGAGCCTTGGCCACGGCCAGCGCGCCCAGCGGCTCGACCGTGGGCATTGTCGGCGGCCTGCTTATCGCCATGTGGAACTACATGGGCTGGGACAACGCCACCACCGTGGCCACCGAAGTTCACCGCCCCCAGCGCACTTACCCGCGTGCCCTGCTGGCGGCGGTTACGATCGTGGGGCTCAGCTACATCCTGCCCGTCCTGGCAGCTTGGACCACGGCTCTTCCGGCTGCGGCTTTCGAAACCGGCTCCTGGGCTGACATCGCCCGGATGGTCGGTGGAAACTGGCTGCGCGTGGCGCTGGTGCTCGGCGGCATGATGTCCGGATTCGGCATGTTCAATGCCCTGGTGATGAGTTACTCGCGCCTGCCTTTGGCTATGGCCCAGGACGGCATGCTGCCCCGGGTCTTTGCCCGGCTGCATCCCAAAACGCGCGCGCCCTATGTCGCCATCCTGGTGTGCGCGGTAGGCTGGGCCCTCTGCCTGGGGTTGGGCTTCGAGCGCCTGGTGACCATTGACATCGTTATCTATGGCCTCAGCCTGGCGCTGGAGTTCGTCGCTCTGCTGGTTCTGCGCATCCGCGAACCCAAACTGGAGCGGCCCTTCCGTGTGCCCGGCGGCATGTTTGGCGCCGCCATGGTGGGAGTCTTCCCAGTGCTGCTGCTGGGCTTTGCCCTGGTCCACAGCGAAGGCGAGCAGATCCTGGGCATCAGCTCGCTGGTATTCGCGTTGTTACTGATCGGCGCCGGCCTGGTGGCCTACGGCATCATGGAAATCCTGCGCCACTCTGGGCTGCTGGCCCCCGCTCCCGAAACCTAATACTCTTTTTAACCACAGAGTACACAGAGGCATAGAGATAAATCATTTTCAAAAACCTCTCTCATTAAGGGAGTCTAGGGAACAAGCTTGTGATCGCCATTTGGGGCCCTTCTCTATTTTCAGCAATAGGGCGGCTCCAGCCCTTGGGAATCACCAGTTGTTTAATTACAAATTGCCAAAGATGCCCGTTGTAGCGAAGGTTTTTGAAATGCTTTGTCTCTGTGCCCTCTGTGTCCTCTGTGGTTAAATTGAGCCGTTAGCGGGCATCTGAGCCCGCTTGGCGAAATCCTGAGAGAAACGAAGGATCTAATGGCGAGCAAGCGCAAAGGCCGCGGGGCATACATGATTTCGGCAGTGGCCGAGATGTACGGTATCCACCCGCAAACCCTACGCTTGTATGAGCGCGAAGGCCTCCTCAAGCCCTCACGCACTGAGGGCAACACCCGCCTCTACACCGATGAAGACCTGCAGCGGCTGGAGTTCATACTCTCCCTGGCCCGCGACTTGGGGGTAAACATCTCCGGTATTGCCATCATCCTGCAGATGCGGGAGCGGATGGAGGAAATGCAGCGGCAAATCCAGGAATTCGTTACTTATATTCAGAAGGAAGTGCTGAACCGCGCCACCGCCGCTGCCGATCCCGCCAAGGGAGCCATTGTGCCCATCCACCGTCCGGTGCCGCCCACTCCCGTCCGGAAAAAATAGCGCTAAGCCACTTCTTCTTCAGCCGTTTCCGGCTCCTCCGGAGGAAGGTCTTTTCCATTCACTGTGACGATGGCCCGCGGAGTTGTAATCGAGTCCTCTTGCCCTGCAATGGACATAACTAGCGGCATCCGCGCCTTGGTGGGAGGATGAATTCTCATTTTGCGCCGCAACCGGCTTTGCGCCTCCTCCAGGCTGGTACGGGCTCGGGTGAACCCCTCCCGGGCAGCATCCCTGCCCTGATGTTCCGCTGCCCGCAGTCTTTCGATCAGATTCATGACTCTCTCCAGAAACTTCGCCGAAACTTGGGATGCAAGCCTGCCGCTTACGGAAACTGCCTCTGCTGGCCAGAGTAGAAGCAGGGCAGCGCCGCACACCGCGCGAAATTTGCATATTATGTGTAACGCGGAACGCCGCTCACATTCAACGCTGGACGGAGTTGTTGGACCGTAATGCCTTGCCATGCTGCCCTTTAAGCTGGTTTACAGCGACGGATACTACCTTCCCATCGGCGACCATGTGTTCCCGGCAGAGAAGTACCGGCTAATCCGGGAGCGTCTGCTGGTCCGCCATGTAGCTGAAGCCTCCGACTTCCTGATCCCCAAGCCTGCGGCCGACGAAGATATTCTGCTGGTACACACGCCCGAGTACGTGCACAAGCTGAAGACCGGAACGCTTTCGGCCCGGGAGGAACTCACCCTGGAGGTGCCCTATTCGGCCGAACTGGTGCAGGCGTTCTGGCTGGCGGCAGGCGGCTCCATTATGGCCGCCGAGCACGCGCTGGCCGAGAAGTGCGCGGTCAACATAGGCGGTGGTTTTCACCACGCTTTTCCCGACCACGGCGAGGGCTTTTGCATGATCCATGACGTAGCCGTGGCCATTCGCCGCCTCCAGAAAGAGCGCAAAATAACCCACGCCATGACGGTGGACTGCGACGTCCATCAGGGCAACGGCACGGCCGCCATTTTCGGCCGGGCGCATGCCGCGGCCCAGCCGCTGCCCTCCTGGTCGGCGGCCATGTTCGGCTTGCCGTCCGAGGAGATCCCGCATCCCGAAGCCCCGGAGGGCAGCGTGTTCACCATCTCGTTGCACCAGGAGCACAATTACCCGGCGCTGAAGCCGCCGTCATCGATAGACGTCAACCTGCCCGACGGCATCGGCGATGACGAGTATCTGTCCTGGCTGGACAATGCCCTCAGCTCTGGCCTGCGCCAGTTCGATCCTGACCTGATTTGTTATGTGGCCGGTGCCGACCCCTACGCCGAGGACCAACTGGGCGGCTTGAAGCTGACCATTGACGGCCTAAAAAACCGCGACCAGTTGGTATTCCGGGTGGCCCATGCCCGCAATATTCCAGTAATGGTGACGTTCGCCGGCGGCTACGCCTGGCGCGTGGAGGACACGGTGGCCATCCATTGCAATACGGTGATCGCCGCCAAAGAAGAGTTCAGCGTCTCGTAGCGCCGGCGCCTCGCCCTCGCCGCAGCTTTTCATTCCTCATTCATCCAATCTACAATCGTCCTTCCCCATGCGCCTTCGCCTGCTGCGTCACGCCACGCTGATTGTGGAGTTTGCCGGCCGCAAGCTGCTGATTGATCCTATGCTCAGCACGCCCGGGGCGATGCCACCCATTGAGAACTCGCCTAATTCGAGGCCGAACCCGCTGGTGCCGCTGCCTGCCACGGTCCACGAGATCGTGCAGGATCTGGACGCGGTGCTGATCACGCACACCCATCGCGACCACTGGGACGACGCCGCGGCACGAGAACTCCCGAAAGAGGTTCCTCTCCTGTGCCAGCCAGAAGATGAGCAGAAGTTGGTCGGCCAGGGATTCACACGCGTGCAGCCGCTGCAGACGGGCCTGATCTGGAATGCGCTGGAGGTAACGCGAACGGCCGGGCAGCATGGAACCGGGGAGATTGGCAGGAAAATGGCGCCGGTCTCGGGCTTTGTGCTGCGCGGGCCGGGGGAGGACCCGCTCTACATTGCCGG
Source organism: Terriglobales bacterium (assembly GCA_035252015.1). Classification (GTDB taxonomy): domain Bacteria; phylum Acidobacteriota; class Terriglobia; order Terriglobales; family Acidobacteriaceae; genus JAICWP01. The sequence continues at coordinate 11,215 of DATFDP010000017.1, read as the reverse complement.
CGACACAATATGGTGCGCGGAGGTGCAGCAGGCAATTGCCCAGTTCCGTCCCGCGGCCATCGTGGTCAACGCCGGCGCTGCCCGGTTTCTGGAAGGCGACCCCATCACCATGACCGCCGCCGACGTCATCTCGGTTTGCCGGACAGCCCCGCAGGCCAAGGTGGTCGCTGTGCACATGGAAGCTATCAATCACTGCCTGCTAACGCGACAGGAACTGGCCAACGAGGTGCATACGTCCATGAGGGGACAACAACTGGTGATCCCTAACGATGGAGATTGGATCGGCTGATGCTGGCAGGTGAAGTTGGATAAGTCCCTGCATTCATAAATGCCCTGTCATCCTGAGCGCAGCAGCACGATTCGCTTGCGAATCGCACTGCGCAGTCGAAGGATACCTGCGTTGGTTCCCCCTGCAACAACCGTCCCCAGGGAGTCCTGGATTTTTTCCTGGATACTCCTGTACGCAACTGGGCGGTTCGGAAAGGGCAGGAGTCTTTCGACTCGGGCATGCGCCCTCGCTCAAGATGACAGGAGCGGAATTTTGCTTTGTACGATACGGTTCGTTGCCAAATTGCCTGGTACGAGTTCCTTGCCGGAACAAGGCTGCGGCGGCTGGTAAAATAGCTCTGACCCGACTGGCGCGTCTGCCAACCCGTTCGCGCATCTTAATTTTCAGGATCTATTCGCCTTTATGTTTGAGAACTTAACCGAAAAACTGCAGCGCACCTTCAAGAACCTGCGCGGCCAGGGCAAGCTGACCGAGGAGAACATCGGCGAGGCCCTGCGTGAGCTGCGCCTGGCGCTGCTGGAAGCCGACGTCAACTTTAAGGTGGTCAAGGATTTGATTGACCACATCCGGCAGAAGGCCGTCGGGCAGGAAGTAATGACCGCCCTCTCGCCCGGCGAGCAGGTCATTAAGATAGTCCGCGACGAACTGGTGAATCTGCTGGGCCAGGACACGGCCCGGCTGAAATTCGCCTCCCAGCCGCCCACGGTGGTGCTGATGGCCGGTCTGCAGGGCTCCGGCAAAACCACCACCTCCGGCAAGCTGGCCCACTGGCTGCAGAAGGGCGGGCACCGGCCCATGCTGGTCAGCGTGGACGTGTACCGTCCCGCCGCCCGCGAGCAGTTAAGGGTGGTGGCCAAAGCTGTCGGCGCCAATATTTATGAAGGCGAGGTCGGAGAGGCGAACACGGCCACGGTGGAACGCCTGGCCAAGGAGGCGCGGCGCGAAGCGGTCAACAGCGGCTGCGATGTGCTGGTGGTGGATACCGCCGGCCGCCTGCACATTGACGAGCAGCTTATGGAGGAGATGCAGTCGCTCAAAGCGCTGCTCAATCCCCAGGAAATCCTGTTTGTGGCCGATGCCATGACCGGCCAGGACGCGGTGAAATCGGCCGACGAGTTCCATAAGAAACTTTCGCTCACCGGCGTGGTGCTGACCAAGATGGACGGGGACGCCCGTGGAGGCGCTGCGCTCTCCATCCGCCACGTGACCGGCGCTCCCATCAAGTTCATCGGCGTCGGCGAAAAATACGATGCCCTGGAGCCCTTCCACCCGGACCGCATTGTCAGCCGCATCCTGGGCATGGGGGACATCCTCTCCCTGATTGAAAAGGCGGAAGCCACGGTGGACAAGAAGAAGGCCGAGCAGCTGGCGCAGAAAGCGCTAGCCGGCGACGGCTTCTCCCTGGGCGACTTCCGCGATCAATTGCTGCAGGTGAAGAAGATGGGCTCGCTGCAGAGCCTGATCGGCATGCTGCCCAAAATTGGCCCGTTCTCGAATCTGAAAAACGTGGCCGATAAGGTGGATGAAAAGGAAATTTCGCGCGTGGAGGCCATCATCAACTCTATGACGCCCTATGAGCGCGACCACCACGAGGTGATCAACGGCAGCCGGCGCAAGCGCATTGCCCGCGGCTCCGGCACCACCATTCATGAGGTCAACCAGTTGCTGCGGCAGTACGCCCAGATGCGCAAGATGTTCAAGGATATGGGGAAGGCCAGCTTCGCCCGCAAGCTGGCGGGCATGAAGCTGCCGGGAATGTAGTAGCGCCGGCATCCTGCCGGCCCTTTTCGCGGGCGGGGCGCCCGCGAGGCAGCCGCCGGGACGGCGGCGCTACCGGCGCTTGGCATGAGTGCTGAATGCGTTCTTCCCGCTCATTTAGAATTCTTCCAGGAGTCTTCCATGAAATGGCGCGGGCTCGAGGAATCCCGGCCGGGACAGCATGCCGCCACCCTGCGCGAAGAACTGGAAGAACGCAAGACGCTGGCCGCGCAGTACGTTCCGGCTGATGTGCAGCAGGTCAACCGGCAAACCGTGGAGCAGCTCACGGCTTCCGGCATCGCCGGACGCATTCTGGCCGTAGGGGCCTCCGCCGCAGGATTCGAACTGCCCGATCAGGACGCCAAAGCGGTTTTATCCGAGGAACTGCTGAGGCGCGGCCGACTGGTGATCTGTTTTTTCCGCGGGCGCTGGTGCCCGTTCTGCGTTGCCCAACTGGAAGCCATGAACTCGGCCCTATCTCATATTGAGAAAGCAGGGGCCAGCCTGATTGCGGTCTCTCCTCAAACGATTAAGCAGTCGTTCTTTATGCGCGATCAGCACCAGCTCCGCTTCTCCTTGCTGAGCGACGCGGGCAACCAGGTGGCCCGCCGGTTTGGGCTGGTGTACCGCGTTCCCGATGAGCAGAAGCAGGTTTATAGCCGGACGTTTGTCAATCTCCCATTTATCAACGGGGATACAAGCTGGGAGCTTCCCATCCCGGCCACCTATATTCTGGAGCGGAACGGAAGTGTGCTCTACGCCAGCGCCGATGCGGACTATACCCGTCGGCCGGAACCGGAGGAACTCGTCCGGTTTATGGACCGGCGGGCAGCCTAGAGCCGCTTGTTCAAGGTTCCGAAGCCGGAATCAGCAGCAAAGCCGAGGTTTCGTTGAGAATTGGCTCCAGACAAGGCACGGCTGTGAGTTCTCCCCTGGTTGAATCGTTCAAATCCGCAAGCTCCGGTCGAGTTCTGCAAACCGAACACCACGCAGTTTCCACTTTACAAGCCCCTAGCATGCGAGTTAGCTTTCGGAGTTCGGAAATCTCCTCGGGGGAATGCCGGGCATTTATGTGCGCCAGGCCGGGGTTGCCAAGCGCTGGAAGTTTACGGGATAATAAGTGCTTGTCCATTCCGGCAAGAATCAAATGAAAGGTCTTTTATCGTGTTGATGATTCGACTGGCGCGCATGGGTGCGCGCAAACAGCCTTATTACCGTGTGGTCGTAATCGAGAAGGAGCGCGCGCGCAACGGCCGTGCCCTGGAGGTGGTCGGTACCTACAATCCCCGTACCAACCCCACCAGCTTGGACTTGAAGCGCGAACGCATCGAGCACTGGTTGTCCAAAGGTGCCCAGATGTCTCACAAGGTTAGCCAACTGCTCGCCAAAGCTCCCGCCTCACCGACCGCGGCATAAGAGTCACGTTGCAGACAGGCAAACCACCCGCATGCAAGGAGTTGTCCCGATGGTAACCGATCAGGGTGGGGATATGCGCGCACTGGTGGAGCAGATTGCACGGGCCTTGGTCGATGAGCCCGAACAGGTTTCCGTCCAGGCTGTTGATGGAGAACAGGTTACGGTATTGGAACTGCGGGTTGCGCCTAACGACTTGGGCAAGGTAATTGGCAAGCAGGGCCGTACAGCGCGCTCTATTCGCACCATCCTGAGCGCCGCTGGCATGAAACTGCGCAAGCGATTTACCCTGGAGATTCTGGAATAGCCGAAGAGTTCATCACCATCGCCCGCGTGCTCAAGACGCAGGGGCGGCGGGGCGAAGTCGCCGCAGAACTCCACACTGACTTTCCTGAACGTTTTGCCGAGCGTCGGCAGATTTATGCCTTGGGGCCGGAGGGGAAGCGGCGGCAGGTGCAGTTGGAGGATTTCTGGCCGCATTTGGGATATTTTATTCTCAAGTTTCGCGGCGTGGATTCCATCAGCGATGCGGAACAATTGGTGGGCTGCGAGTTGCAGATTCCAGTTGCCGAACGCGCGCCCCTGCAACCGGGGGCGGTTTACGTCAGCGACCTGGTGGGCTGCACAGTGTGGGACGTGGCTGCCGGCCGTGACCCAACCGAGGTTGGCGTTGTCGCCAGTGTTCAGTTTGGAGCAGGAGAAGCGCCGCTGCTGGTGGTTCGTTCCGGGAATAAGGAATTTCTGATTCCTTTCGCAGCCGCATATTTGCGAATTGTGGACCTCCCCCGGCAGCGGGTCGAGATGGCGTTGCCGGAAGGCTTGCTGGATGTTGATGCGCCGCTGACGGAAGAAGAAAAAAAGCGGCAACGGGGAGAAGGCTAGCTCAACTTTCCATGGAGTCATGCTGGCGTGAAACTCGAAACTTGAAACTTTCCGCATGAAGTTTGAGATCATAACCATTTTTCCGGAATTTTTTTGCGGTCCGCTGGAGCACGGCATTATCCGGCGCGCTCGCGAAGCGGGGCTGGTCGAAGTTGAGGTAGTTGACTTGCGCAACTTTACCCACGACCGCCACCACACCGTGGACGACCGCCCCTTTGGCGGGGGGGAGGGCATGGTGCTGAAGCCGGAACCGCTTTTTGAATGCCTGGAGAGGCGCGGAGTGGCGTCACGGGAAACGCGTCTGGCCGGCGCTGCCAGGGAATCGGTGGTTCTGCTCTCCGCCCAAGGCAAGCGCTTTGACCAGGGAGTGGCGGAGCAATTGGCTGCCTTGGACCGGGTGGTGCTCATTTGCGGACGCTATGAAGGCGTGGATGAGCGGGTAAACGATTTTCTGGCCGATTGCGAGCTTTCCATCGGCGACTACGTTTTGAGCGGCGGCGAATTGGCTGCCGCAGTGGTGGTGGATACGGTTACCCGCCTGCTGCCGGGGGCCCTGGGCAACGAGGCTTCAGCACGCCAGGAGTCGTTTTGCGCGGTACGGCAGCGGAAGCCGGCGGCTGAGGCGAAGGGTGAGCGGCCCATGCCCTCCTCCACCTGTGCTTCCGGGGGGCTGCTGGATTATCCGCACTATACCCGGCCGGCAGAGTTTCGCGGCATGGCCGTTCCGGAGGTATTGGTTTCCGGCGACCACGAGCAGATTCGCCGCTGGCGCCGGCGCGTGGCCCTGGAGAAGACGCTGCGCAACCGGCCTGACCTGCTGCAGCAGGCGGAGCTGAGCCCGGAGGACCAGCAGTTACTTGCCCAAATTTCGGGCAAAAGAATTTAGAATGTTGCCAGGGCCAACCTGGCCGACACACAACAAGGAAGAGGTTATGTCGAACCTTATCATTGAGAAATTGCTGGCCAAGAGCCGGCGCACCGATTTGCCCAAGTTTGGCCCCGGCGACACCGTGCGCGTGCACGTCAAAATCAAGGAAGGCGATAAGGAACGCGTGCAGGCTTTCGAGGGCGTGGTCATCTCCCGCACCTCCGGGCCGCAAGCCAGTTTCACCGTGCGCAAGATGAGCTTCGGCCAGGGCGTGGAACGCATTTTCCCGGCCAACTCCAAGGTGATTGACCGCGTGGATGTGGTGCGCTCCTCACGCGTCCGCCGCGCCAAGCTCTACTACCTGCGCAAGCTTCGCGGCAAGGCCGCGCGGTTGCGCGAAGGGGAGTAAGTCAGTACCCAGTACCTGGTGCCTAGTTCCCAGTGTCCAGTCTTTGCGGCCACTGCTTCGGCCGCGTGAAGACGAACCCTCCAGTCCTGGATGAGCGCGGCCCGGCCAAACCTGCCAGATAGCTAGCCAGCCAGTCAGCCAGCCAGCTATACTGGCAGCCCGCTTTTCGACTCATCACAAAATATGGCCGCTCCACAAAAGAAAGAATCAGGCATTCCCGCCAAGCTGGCGGAACGCATTCTGGCCGAGGTGGATGAGCAGCAGATCGTTTCCATGTGCTGCGACGTCATCAACATCCCCAGCCCCACCGGGGAAGAGGGCCGCATGGCGGAGTATATGAAAGCGGCCCTGGAGGCGCTCGATCTGAACGTCACCTGGCAGGAAGTGGAAGAAGGCCGCGCCAATGTGATCGCCCGCTGGGAAGGCGAGGGCGAGGGCAAGAGCCTGATGTTCAACGGCCACATGGATACGTCCAACACCGGCGACGAACTCTTTCTCACCGGGCTTGGCTATAAGCCCAAGGCAGTAGTGAAGAACGGGTTCATTTATGGCCTGGGCATCTACAACATGAAAGGCGCGCTGGTGTGCTACACGCACGCGGTGCGCGCGCTGAAGCGTGCCGGGGTGAAGCTGGAGGGCGACATCATCATCGGCGCAGTTGCCGGCGAGATCGAAAAGACCCAATGGGGCGAGTACAAGGGCAAGCAGTACCGCGGCTACGGCGTGGGCACGCATTACTTGGTGAACCACGGCGTGCTGCCCGACATGTGCATTCTGGGCGAGCCCACCGACCTGAACGTAGTGCTGGAACACTTTGGATCGCTGTGGGTGAGGATCTCCACTCACGGCATCTACGTGCATAGCGCCTTCGCCGAAGGCCAGGCGCAGAAGACGTCCACCCGACGAATGAAAGACGTGCTCGATGAGGTGGTGAAGTGGACGGAGCAGTGGGAGAAGAAAACAGCGTGCGGTGGGCACCAGGGCGTTGCCAATATCGGCTGCCTGCAGGCGGGTCATCCGTGGAGAGTCAGCCGAACTCCTGATCGAGCCGATCTGTTTCTTGATCTGCGCGTGCCGTCCACCATGACGCTGCAGCAGGCGCGGCGGGAAGCGCGGGCGTTGTTCCGCGATCTGCAGAAGGAATATCCCGACTACGGCTTGGAATTTGAAACCTTCGTTTCCGTGCCCGGCGCCAGCATTGCCGCCGACCATCCCATGGTGAAGGCGATTGAAGCGAATCACCAGCGGGTCATAGGCAAGCCGCCGGGGCACGATACCGTGCTGTGGTGCTCGGACGCGTCAGTGATGACGCGCTTCGCCATTGATACCGTGAACTACGGTCCTTCCAGCGGACCGCGCGATGCCGAAGGCGAGAAGGTGGAGATCAAAACTCTGGCGGACATCACCCGGATTTATGCGCTGACCGCCGCTGAGCTGTGCGGCGCCCATTTGTGACTTCCTTGCCGCGGATACACGCGGATGGTCTTGGGTGGAGCAGGTCTTTAGACCTGCATGAAGAGCAACAGTAAATCTGGGCTTTAGCCCTGAGGTACATTTTTAAATTTACCTCAGCGGCTGAAGCCGGTTTGGTAGAGCAGCTTGAAGGCAGCGCTAAAGCGCTGCGCCACCCAAAAGCTTATAACTTTCTCGTCGCGGATGAACGCCGATCATCGCTGAGAACTTTTGGTGGCGCAGGCCATTAGGCCTGCATGAGAGCAATGGTGAATCTGGGCTTTAGCCCCTGAGGGAACATTTGCCGAGTCAAAAGGAAATCGCTCGCCGTTATGCCACGTTGCGCTCCGCCATGCAGGCGGAGGGTCTGGACGCGCTCATCGTCTGCGGCAACCAGTACGCCGGCTTCGAAGGCGCTGTGCTCTACACCTCCGGGTTCGAAATCGTTCACCGCTACGTTTATGTCCTTCTGCCGCTGAAGGGCGAGCCCACGCTGGTATTTCCCGCGGAAGCGCGCTGGATCGGCGACAAGGCAAAGCCCTGGGTACGCGACCAGGTGTGGCCCGCGGTGCCTGGCCAGTGGCTGCGCGAGCGCGCTCAGGATCAGGGGTGGAAGCGCGTGGGCGTGTACGGCATGAACTTCATCATGGCGGTGCGCGACTACCGCGAACTGGCGCAGGGACCCTTCGAACTGATGCCGTTTGATTTCCAGTTCGATATGGCGCGCGCGGTGAAAAGCGAAGAAGAGCTGGTGGAAGTACGCGATGCCATGGACGTCATCCTGGACGGCTTCTGGGCGCTGGTAGAAGCCTACAAGCCGGGTAAAACCGAGGCGGAAATCATGGCGCCGGCGGTGGAGCGCTTTTTCGCCCGCGGCGCGGGGCCGCGCATGATGAACATCCTGCTCTCCGGCGGGAATGGCGAGGCGGAGGCATCGTTCAAGGTGCCCGGCCATCGGGTGGTGCGCGCCGACGACCTGCTGCTCTATTCGCTGGAAATTACCGGGGCCGGCGGCTATTGGGTGGAGTTTTCGCGAGCGCTCATCGGCCGCAAGCCCAGCCCGCGAACGCAGGCGATGGCAGACGCTTATCCGGAGGCGCTGGAGGCGGCGCGCAAGCTGATGCGCGATGGCGAGCTGGCCAGCACGGTGCATCGGGCTGTGGCCGATACTTTTGCCCGCCACGGTTTCGCGCTGGGCCATCTTTCCGGGCACTCCATTGGGGCCACCATGATTGAGCATCCGGCCATTGGCGCCAAGGCCGAGGTTCCGCTGCGCGAGAACATGATCTTCTCGCTGCATCCGCAGGTGGTGGACAAAGACGGGAAAGTTTGCCTCTACACACAGGACACTTACCGCATCGGCAAGACCGAGGGCGAATGCCTGGCGGATGTGCCGTGGAAGTTTTTCAGCGGAAAAGAAACGAGAACGTCGATGGCGGCGAAGTAGTTGGTGGTTGGTGGACGACATTTCCACGCGATCTCAGCGGTAATGGTTCGTATAAGGGCACGCCTTCAGGCGTCCCGACTTGGCTCCAGCAGAGGGCGGCTTCAGCCGCTGAGAGGCGAGTTGATTCGATGCAGCATTACCTCAGCGGCTAAAGCCGGGTGATTCTGGGAGCTATACGGCATGGCTGAAGCCATGCCCTGATACGAAACTTGAGATGCGGTAGTTACCAGCCGGCAGTTGGTTTCAATCGTTGGTGATTGCCGGGTGATTCTGAGAGCTGATACGGCATGGCTGAAGCCATGCCGTGACACGAAGCTTGAGATGCGGTAGTTACCAGCAGGCAGTTAGTTTCATCCTTGGTGATTGGTTGCGAACTAGGTTTTCGAAGCAAGCACCCGGGTTCCTGTTACGGTTTTGGCGAACTATTAACTACCAGCTACCACGTACTTCTGAGAACGATAACTGAGAACTGAATGAGAATCTGCATTGTAGGTTGCGGCGCGGTGGGAAGCCTATTTGCCGCGCACCTGGCGCGCTCCGGCCAGCATGAAATCTGGGCGTATGACGTGTGGAAGCCGCATGTGGAGGCCATCCGGCAGCGCGGGCTGCGGCTGTCCGGGGCGGCGGACTTCACCGCTCGCATGAACTCCAGTAGCGACCCCGGTGAAATTCCGCGCTGCGACTACGGCATTGTAGCCACCAAGAGCATTCACACGCGCTCGGCGATCGCCCAGGCGGCGCGGGCCTTCGACGAGCACAGCGCGGTGTGCTCGGTGCAGAATGGCGTGGGCAACGAAGAGATCATCGCCGAGCACGTCAAATACGTGATTCGCGGCACCACCTTTCCCGCAGGTCATCCCATTGAGCCCGGACACATCGGCTACGACATCAAGGGCGACACCTGGATCGGGCCTTTCGAGCCGACTAACACGCCGATGCAGAAGGTGGAAGAACTGGCGGCCATGCTGACCACCTCGGGCATGAACACGATCGCGCTGAAGGATGCACGTGGGGCCCAGTGGACCAAGCTGATATTCAACGCCTCTACAAATCCCGTGGGCGCGCTCACACTGCTGCATCACGGAGCCGCGACTTTTCTGCCACCCACGGGGCAGCTTTTCAAAGACCTGATCGACGAGGGCAAGGCGGTGGCCAAGGCGCTGGGCATCACGTTGCATGGCGAGCCATGGGACCTGGTGATGAAGGGCGCCAACGCGCCGGGTAAGCACAAAGCCAGCATGCTGCAGGATGTGCTGGCCAAGCGCCAGACAGAAGTGGACTTTATGAACGGCGCCATCGTGCAGTGGGGGGAGAAGACCGGGGTGCCCACGCCGTTGAACAAAGCCATGTGGGCGCTGATCAAGGGTTTGGAGAGGTCGTGGGAGGAAGAGCGAACGGCGGGGGGCAGGAGTTAGTAGTTGGCGCGGGCGGGACGCCCGCGCGACAGCCGGCGAGACGCCGGCGCTACGAGTCAATAGCCGGTGGCATCATTTGGAGCGCAGAGTATTGATAGCAGACAAAATAGAGTTGCAGGGCAAGTGCACGAAATATACGGCTGAATTGCTATTCTGAGTTTAGAAGGGTCAGGAAGAGGGAAACCACATGAGCGTGCCGTTCCGCATTGGAGTGTTGCAGTTGAGCATGGAGCCGCTGGAGGAGACGGTGGGCATGGCTAAAGCCTGTGACGCCGCGGGTTTTGACGCTTTCTGGCTGGCCGAAGCTTATCCCTGGTGGCGCAAGCACTCCATGGAGGCGCGCTCATCAACCGCGGTCACGGCCATCATCGCCCGCGAAACCAAGCACATTCCCATCGGCTGGGGCATTATCTCACCTTACACGCGGCACCCGGTGCAGATCGCCATGGAAGCGCGGGTGATGCAGGAGGCGGCGGGCGAGGGGCGGTTTCTGCTCGGGCTGGGAGCGTCCAAAATTTTCATGAAGGAAATTGGGGAAGGGGAGAAGGGCAAAGAGGCGTCGCCGGCGGTAGTGATGCGGGAGAGCGTCGAGATTATCAAGGCAGTGCTGGCGGGCAAGGCGCTCGATTACAAGGGCCAGGCGTTCACCGCGCTGGTGCCGCCGCTGAAGGATGATGCGGATACTCCGCGCTGGATGCCGCCTACGTTCATAGGCGCGACCGGACCGGTGCTGCAGCGGTTGGCGGGCTCGCACTATGACGGACTGCTCACCGCCAGCATCACCACGCCGGGATTTGTGCGCTACTCGCGCCAGAACCTGGAAGAGGGCGCGAAAAAAGCCGGGCGCGACGTCGAGACGCTGGAACTGGGCTCTGTGGTGGTGGGCAGTATCGCCAAAGACCGGCAGAAGGGCAGGGAAGGGGCGCGCGAAATGGCGGCCATGTACCTGGCCAACAAGGTGCAGAACATTCGCGGCTCCGCCGACATGATCCTGCAGAATGCCGGTTTGGCCTTCGATGAAATTCAGCCCATTGCAGACGCCATGGAGCGCTGGGGACGCAAGGCCGCGGCCCGGGCGGTGACCGAAGAAATCCTGCGCAAAGTGTGCCCGATCGCCGGCACGCCCGACGACTGCATTAAGGCGATCGAGCAGTACCGGGAGGCGGGCTGCACACACATCATGCTGGAACTATGGGGCGAGGACCGCGAGGGGCAGGCCAAACTATTCGGGGAAACGGTGCTGCCGCACTTCAAGGGCGTGGCGGCGGCAACGGAATAATTC